>WBUO01000030.1 GCA_008933675.1 Dechloromonas sp. | reverse complement strand
GCCCTGGCCGGATGCCAGCGGGCATCTGCGGCGCATGCTGGTGCTCGCCGGTTGCGTGCAGCCGGCCCTGGCCCCCAATATCAATGCCGCCACGGCACGCGTGCTCGACCGCCTCGGCATCGAGCTGTTCGTGGCGGCGAAGGCCGGTTGTTGCGGCGCCGTGCGTCATCACCTGAACGAGGTCGAGCCGGCGCGCAACGACATGCGGAAGAACATCGATGCCTGGTGGCCGTACGTCGAAGCCGGCGATGGCCGGGCGGTGGAGGCCATCGTCGTCACCGCCTCCGGTTGCGGTGTGCAGGTCCGCGACTACGGGCACATCCTGGCCGACGATCCGGCCTATGCCGGCAAGGCGGCGCGTATCAGTGCCCTGTGCCGCGATCCGGCGGAGATCATCGCGGCCGAGAGCGAACGTCTGCGCCCGTTGCTGGTCAAGGCGGCGCGCGGCCGACTGGCTTTTCATTCGCCGTGCACGCTGCAGCACGGTCTGCAAATCCGCGGCGTCGTCGAGCCGTTGCTGGCGGCCGCCGGCCATGAACTGACGCCGGTCGCCGACGGCCATCTGTGTTGCGGCTCGGCCGGCACCTACGCCGTACTGCAGCCGGAACTGGCGCAGCGCCTGCGCAACAACAAACTGGCAGCCCTGAATGCCGGTGGTCCGGCCCAGGTGGCGACCGCCAACATCGGCTGCCTGACCCATCTGCAGGCCGGCAGTACGCTGCCGGTGCACCATTGGGTGGAACTGATCGACGAGGCTATGCAATGAACGAAGGATATTCCGTCAGCGAGATCCTGCAGACGATGCCGGACGGCGAGGCCAGCCTGATCCGCCGGCTGCTCGCCGGGGGTATCAAGATTCCGGCCCAGCCGCGCGTTCTCGGCGAACTGCGCCAGCTGATGCAGCGCCAGGAGCTCGATGTGCGCCGCCTGGCCCGTGTCATCAACCAGGATCCCGGGCTGGCCGCCATGCTGTTCCGCCTGGTCGGCGGCGGCGCCTACCGCCAGCATCCGAAATTCGAGTCGGTCGAACAGATCCTGCAGGCCGTCGGCGTCGAACAGACCTTCAACATGGTGCAGGCGATTTCGCTTGCCGGGGCCGGCGATATCAAGCGCAACCGGGCTGCCTACGAGACCTTCTGGGCGCGCTCGCAGGCCGTCGGCCAGCTGGCCATGCTGATTGCCGACGAGCGTGTCGCCGTCTGCAACATCTTTCCTGATCAGGCCTACCTGGCCGGCATCTTCCACGATTGCGGCGTGCCGTTGCTGATGCAGCGCTTTCCGTCCTACTGCGCCGACATGAAGCTGGGTGTCGCCGGCCGCTGGATCGATCTGGCCGCCGAGGACCGCAAGTACAACGCCGATCATTGCGTGGTCGGCTATCTGGTCGCACGCCACTGGCGCCTGCCGACCTTCATCTGCGACGCCATCCGTTATCACCATCTGATCAACGAGCCGGGGCTCGAGAGCGCGCGTTCGATGGCGGCGATCCTGCAACTGGCGATCGAATTCCATCATCGGGTGCAGCACGTCGATAACCCCGATTGGGCCCCCATGGCGGATGACGTGCTCGGCGAACTGGGGCTGAGTGCCGAGGGCTTGCCGGAATTCGGCGACATCGTGCTCGAACGCTTCCACGCCGCCGCCACCGAGATGTCCTGACGACACAGTGTTGAGCGTCTGTCCGGCCTTTCGTGATAATCTTTCCGCCGCAAAGGAGGGGGGATGCCGATAACTATCGATGCCTGTGCGGCGCAGCATCAGGGAGATCGCAAGGAACAGCAGGACCGCGTGGCGATCCTGCCGCACGCCCGGAAACGCGGCGTTGCGCTGGCCGTCGTCGCCGATGGCATGGGGGGGCACACCGGCGGCGCGCTGGCCGCCGAACAGGTGATCCATACTTCGAAGAACAATCTCGACCACTTCTCGCCGGAAGAGGAGAGTCCGCGTTGCATGCTGGAGAACAGCATGCGCGAGGCGCACACCATGATCAAGGCGTCGCGCTTCATGAACGAGAAGGATCCGCACAGCACCGTCGTCATGCTGCTGCTGCAGCCCGGCAAGGTGACCTGGGCACATTGCGGCGACAGCCGCCTGTACCACTTCCGCGGCCGCCAGCTGATGCACCGCTCGGTCGATCATTCCTACGTCGAGCATCTGGTTGCCAGCGGGCGCATCACGCCGGAGCAGGCGTTGACGCATCCCAATCGCAATGTCTTGCTGACTTCGCTGGGGGGGCAGGAAGAGCCGAAGTTCGATTTCTCGGAAGCGGCCGATCTGGTTGCCGGCGATTCCTTCGTCCTTTGCTCGGACGGCTTGTGGGCCTATTTCGAGGATGCCGAACTGGCCGCGGTGATCGCCGACAATTCAGCACGCCAGGCCTGCGAGTTGCTGATCGACGCGGCCCGCCAGCGTGCCGGCGGCAGCGGCGACAACCTGTCGCTGGCCATCGTCAAGCTGGTCGAGGCGACGCCGCCGGCCAAACCGGCGCCGCCGTCAGGCTTCACACCACGTCCACGGGGCTGAACCAAGACGCCACCCGGGCGCTGTTTCACCGAGGCCGGAATTACCCTCCGTCTGCGCAGCTGAACCAATAAAAAACGCCCGACCGGGCGTTTTTTATTGGTGTCGAGTTGCGGTTTTACTTGCGACCGAGACCGCCGAGCAGGGCAGCCACCACCTTGCGCGGCTTGTGCGGATCGGCCTTGGCCGGTGCCTGCGGCGAATCCGGAACTTCGCCGCGCGGCGAGGCGTCCTCGTAGGGCTTGCTGAAGTCGAAGCCGTCGGCAGCGATCATCGGGTTGCGCCGCGGCGGGCGGCGGTCCGCGCGTTCGCTGCGCTCATGCCGTTCGGGCCGCTCGCTGCGTTCAGGGCGCTGGGCGACCGGCGCCTTGACCGGGGCGCTGCGCTTTCTCTTGTTTCCCGGCGGGTATTCGTATTCCGGTTCCGGCTCGAAGCCGGCCACTTCGACCTGTTCGATCGGCCGCTTGATCAGCTTTTCGATATCGACCAGATAGCCGACCTCGTGCGCGCTGACCAGCGAGATGGCATTGCCCATCTTGCCGGCGCGGCCGGTGCGGCCGATGCGGTGCACGTAGTCTTCCGGCGTGTGCGGCAGTTCGTAATTGATCACGTAGGGCAGGTCGTCCACGTCGAGGCCGCGGGCGGCGACGTCGGTGGCGATCAGCGCGTGCGTCTCGCCGCCCTTGAAGGCTTCCAGCGCCTTGATGCGGTCGAGCTGGCTCTTGTCGCCGTGGATGGCGTCGGCCTTGATGCCGGCGCGCTGCAGTTCGCGGGTCAGCCGCGAGCAGCCCTGCTTGGTGCGCATGAAGACGATGCACTGGCGGATCTCGCCGGACTTCAGCAGCTTGGTCAGCAGGCCGCGCTTGCCGTATTCGGAAACCGGATGGACGCGGTGGGTGATGGTGTCGGAAACCTGGTTGCGGCGGGCGACTTCGACCAGCACCGGCGACTTCAGCATGGTGTCGGCGAGCTTCTTGATCTCTTCCGAGAAGGTGGCCGAGAACAGCAGGCTCTGCCGCTGCTGCGGCAGCATGTTCAGGATGCGCGTGACGTCGGGGATGAAGCCCATGTCGAGCATGCGGTCGGCTTCGTCGAGGACCAGGGCCTGCACCGAGTTGAAGCTGACGCTCTTCGACTCGACGTGGTCGAGCAGGCGGCCCGGCGTGGCGACGAGGATTTCGACGCCCTTCTTCAGTTCGGCGATCTGCGGCTTGATATCGACGCCGCCGTAGGCGCACATGGCGCGGATCGGCGTGTGCTTGCTGTAGGACTTGACCGATTCGAAGACCTGCATGGCCAGTTCGCGGGTCGGCGCCAGGATCAGGGCGCGTACCGGGTGCTTGGCCGGCGACGGGCTGCTGCTGGCGAAGGGCAGGATGCGCTGAAGGATGGGCAGCGTGAAGGCGGCGGTCTTGCCGGTGCCGGTCTGGGCGCCGCCCATGATGTCCTTGCCGCTGATGACGAGCGGAATGGCCTTGGCCTGGATCGGCGTCGGCTTGGTATAGCCCTCGTCGGTGACGGCGCGCAGCAGTTCGGCGGCCAGGCCGAGGTCGGCGAAGGTGATTTCGGGCGCTGCCTCGGCAGCGGTGGCTTCGGCGTCGTTGCCGGCTAAGGTATTGATTTCAGACATGGCGCGGATTATACCCGCCAGCGATGGCTTCTGGTGGCGAGTGTCCGCTTCCGGCAAATCCCGGTCGCAACCGTCTGCCGGGATGTCGGCAGACCGTCTCTTCAGAGGTTACGGACCAGGTCCTCGAGGCGCTGGCGGGTGATCGGCTTGACCAGGATGTCGTCAAACCCGGCTGTCAGGATGCGCGCCCGGTCTTCCGGGAAGGCATGGGCCGTGTAGGCGAGGATGTGGATGGCTGGGCCTTCCGGCAACTGGCGCAGGCGGGCGCAGGTTTCTTCGCCGGACAGGCCGGGCATGCTGATGTCGAGCAGGATCAGGCGGAATTTCCGGTCGGCGGCCAGTAGCAGGGCCGTTTCGCCG
This sequence comes from Dechloromonas sp., assembly GCA_008933675.1. Lineage (GTDB taxonomy): Bacteria > Pseudomonadota > Gammaproteobacteria > Burkholderiales > Rhodocyclaceae > Azonexus. The sequence continues at coordinate 22,641 of WBUO01000030.1, read as the reverse complement.
GATTCCGCCTCGCTCACGGTCCAGCCGAGCTTGCCGAGGATGGCTGTGGCCAGCAGGCGGTTGGTCGGGTGGTCATCGACGACCAGGGCATCGCGTTCAGCCATGGGGGGCATCCAGGGGGAGGTGAAGCGAGAAGACAGAACCGCTGCCAAGGCTGGATTGCAACGTGACCCGGCCGCCCATCTGTTCCGCCAGCTGGCGGACGATGGCCAGCCCGAGACCGGTGCCGCCATGCTCGCGGGTAATGAAGTTTTCCAGCTGCTTGAACTTCTCGAAAATGATTTCGTGGTGTTCTTCGGCAATGCCGGGGCCGCTGTCGCGGACCGCAAAGACGATTTCATTGTCGCTGCGGCTGACTTCGAGGGCGATTTCGCCGCGCTCGGTGAATTTGACGGCGTTGTTCAGCAGGTTGTTCAACATCTGGCGCAGGCGCGTCGCATCGGTCTCGATGTGTTCCGGCAGGTCGTTCGCCAGATGCAGAGAGAATCCGAGTCCGCGCGCCGTTGCACTGGTGCGGTGCAGTTGCGCGCATTGTTCGACCAGTTCACGCAGGGGGGTCTTTTCCCGGTGCAGCTGCAATTCGCCCGCCTCGATCTTCGAGAGGTCGAGAATCTCGCTGACCAGATTGAGCAGATGTTCGCCGCTACGGTGAATGATGCTGGCGTATTCGCGCTGCTCGGGGTCGGCGAGGTCACTCTTGAGGAGTTCGGCAAAGCCGAGAATGCCGTTGAGCGGCGTCCGCAGTTCGTGGGAGACGTTGGCGAGAAAGGCGGTTTTCAGGCGGCTGGCTTCTTCGGCCTTTTTCCGCGCTTCCTCGAGGCGGCTGAAGGAATCTTCGACCGAATCCGCCATGTCGTTGAAGGAGCGTGCCAGCTGCCCCATCTCGTCGGCCGAACCGACTTCCAGGCGGTGTTTCATGTCGCCTTGCCGGAAGGCGTGGATGCCATCGATCATCCGCGTGATGCGGCCGGTCAGCAGATTGGCCATCCAGACGGCGATGAAGATCACCACGACGACCATCAGCAGCGTCGATCCCCAGAGTCCGAAGGCAGTGCTTGTCAGACTTCGCTGGATGTCGGCGAGCAGATCGGCACGCTGCGCCTTGAAGCTTGCGTCCTTCTCGGTGAGCAGGGTGTTGATGCGCTGTGCCGTGTCGGTTGCCGCCTTGTGGAAATCGTCGACATTGGCGCCGATGGTGACAAAACCGAATCCCTGCGGCGATTTGCCATACTGCCCGGTGTAGTAGGGGATGGCGGCGGCCGTGGTCAGCTTCCACAGCCCGGAGAAGAAGATGACGAAGGAGCCGGAGCCGCCGTGTTCGGTGAGGGCGTGCCAGCCGTCGCATTGTGGCGAGAAATTCAGATAGCGGCAGTCGAGGGCGACGCTTCCTGACTTGACCTGTTCTGCCGCCGGTTTGCGCTGCAGCTTCTGGTCGCGGAAAGGGGGAATCCCGGCGAGGAATTCGTGGGCCGGCTTGCCGCTGGCGCGCCACTCTGCATACAGCTCGCTGTCCAGCCAGGGGACGACCGGCAGGCCGGTCTGCGGGTCACGGCCGACGATGAAATAGTCGCGCGGGTGGGAGATCGCCCGGCTCTTGTGATCCCAGATGAAGGCGTAATTGCCCTTGATGGCATCGGCGATCGGCGTGTAGCGCTCGGCCGTGGGCATGACTCGGTCGGAAAACTGGCGAATGTGGTCATGGTCGAGGGCCAGCGTCACATAGCCTGTGATCTGACCGTTCCGCACCACGGGCGTGGCCCAGCGCACAATGCCGCGGAAGCGCTTGCCGAGCGGGTTTTCAGTCCCGGCATAGGCGGAATCCTCCGGTTTGAAAGGCTTGCCGGCCTTTTCCAGGGCCGCGGGCAGGTAGGCGCCGATCACATGCGTCGGGACGTAAGCGCCAATGACGTCGGAAACGTATATTTCACCGGGTTTCAGGTTTTTCAGTTCGGCGAAGTAGTCTTCGCCGCGGACGAAGGTGTTGCGGCGGTCACCGACGTTCTTCAGTGCGCCTTCGGTCAACTCGCCAGTAGTGACCTTGATCCGTTCCTGTCCGTCGAGTCCGACCAGCGTCATTTCGACGAAGAGCGGACGCTGTTCGGGCTCGCCGAGATACTCCGCCGGCCGGGCATGGAAGTCCCTGGCGTTGTCCGGCAGGATGGGGCGGGTGACCTTGGCTTCACGGCTGGCGACCGTTACGGGCTCCCACGAATTGCCGTCGGCTGCAAGCTTCCAGTCGCCATGCCGATGAAGCTGGCGCACGCGCTGGGCAAGAAAGCGGCGGAAGGCCGCCTCGGAGGGTTCCAGAGTGGCGGCGAACAGGATGTCACGGTCGCGGTCATGAAGAAAGCCGGCAATTTCCCGCGCGACATCCGTGGTCAGGGCTTCGATGGCTTCCCGCGAGCGCTGGTCGAGGGCGCGCACGGAATCTTCGGTAACGGTCTGGCCGACGTTCTTGATCGTCGTCAGCATGGCATCGGCCATGCCGCCGGCCTTGCCGGAAACGTCTTCACCGAGTTGCCGGGCTGCGAACCAGGCAAAACCGGCAAGCAGGATCAGCGGGACAACCTTGATCAGGACGAAGATCGCGATCAGCTTTCCGCGGATGCTGCCAGGCAGGTTCGGGAGCTTCATGGCTGTCGGTCAATGCTCTTCGAATCCCGCCGGTGCGGGGTCATTTTTTCTCGGGGCTCTTGTCGGCAACGGCCGGCTTTGCCTCTTCGCCGGCGCTGGCCGGTGCCGGCTCGACAGGCGGCTCGGTCGTTGCCGGAGCGGGTTTGCGTTTCTTGGCGCCTGGCGGTTCGGCGGGCGGTAATTGCGGGGCGATGGTCTCGATCTTGTTCTCGCGCATGTATTCGTCCATCTCGCGCCAGCCGGCGTAAACACCGGCCTTGGGGAGCCAGGCATAGATCGCGTAGCAATCCTCGATGGCACGTCCCGAGTGACGACAGGCACTGCCCACCGCGCGTGCTTCCGCTTCTGTCCTGGCTTCCTTTTTGGCGGGGTCCTCGAGGCCAAGCTTCTGGTTGACCTGATCACAACCGGACAGGGCCAGGGCGGCCGTGACGACGAATAGGGTGCGCTTGATCATGGGTTGGATTCTCGCACATTCGCCCATGATGTGGCGCAAGCATGCCTTTACGTCGGGCGGCTATAATCATGATTTGAATGATTTACCGGAGTACAGCCTTGCACTTTTTCCGCCATCTTGTCGCCGCCCTTGGCGTGGCGCTTCTTGTTCCGGCCCATGCCGCCAAACCTTCCGCAAAACCTGCCGCCAAACCGGCTGATCCCGTCGTGCTCGAGCTCGCGCACAACCTCGGGCCGCAGGCTCAGGAGCGTTTGCAGGAGGTTGTCGATCGTTTCAACAAGGAGAATGCCACCGACCTCAAGCTGAAAAAGCTGGAGAAGGGAACACGGCCGGCCGTTCTCAACCTGATCCGGCGCGCCGAGATGGGGGACGTGCTGAGCCAGCCGAAGCATTTCGTGCCGCTGCACCAGATGATGTCCTCGGCAGGCAAGGGGCTCACCTTTTCTGAAGTCGCCAGCGACCTCAAGGCTGGCGTGGTGGATGGACGCGGTCGCCTGGTGGCCCTGCCGCTCGTTTATTCGACGCCGGTGCTGTTCTATAACAAGAACGCCTTCCGCAAGGCCGGCCTGGATCCCGAGCGTCCGCCGCTGACCTGGTTCGAAATGCAGGGCGTGCTCGACAAGCTTCAGGGAGCGGGTTACACCTGTCCTTACACCTCCTCGTGGCCGGTCTGGGTGCACGTCGACAACGTCAGCGCACTGTCCGGTGTGCCCGCCAGTTCCGACAAGGGGCAGCTGAGTTTCAACGGTCTGCCGCAGGTCAAGCACGTCGCCATGATGGCGACCTGGACCAAGGCCGGTTATTTCCATCTCTTCGGCCGGCGCGACGAGGCCAGCGGCAAGTTCAACGATGGCGAATGCGCGATGATCACGACCGATTCGCGCGAACATGCCGACTTCAAGGAGGCGCGCGGTGTCGAGCTCGGGGTGGCCCCCTTGCCGCACCATGACGACGTCTATGGCGGACGGCGCAGCACGCTGGCTGATGGGGCGTCGCTGTGGATCGGTGCCGGCCGTTCGCAGGCCGAGTACAAGGTGGCGGCAAAGTTCGTCGCCTATCTGCTGTCGCCGGAAATCCAGATCGAAATCGTTCGCCGCTATGGCGGCCTGCCGCTGACTGCCGCGGCGCGCGCTGCGGCGCGTAGCGCCCTGTTGCGCGATGATGACCGGACGCTCGAAGTGGCTTTTGCTTCGTTGAACGGCAACGGGGCGAAGACGCCGGTGCGGGTGGCCAATATCGAACCGGTCTTGCTGATCGCCAATGAAGAGCTCGAGGCTGTCTGGGCCGATCGCAAGCCGGCAAAGGCTGCGCTCGATACCTCGGTCACCCGGGGTAACGGCATCCTCGGCTCGGCGCCGGCGCTGAAGAAGGCCCAGCCGTTCTGATGCGTATTGCCCTGCCGCGCTGGATTGCCCATCGCGGCGGTGGCGCACTGGCACCCGAAAACACGCTGGCCGGCATCCGGTTGGCTGCCCGCATGGGCTTCCGTGCCGTCGAGTTCGATGTGATGTTGAGTGCCGATGGCACGCCGGTCCTGATTCACGACGAGACGCTGGAGCGCACCACCAACGGGTGCGGCCAGGTCAGCGAGACGGCTGACTGCGAGTTGTTCGCACTCGACGCCGGCGCTGGCGAAAGGATTCCGCGCTTCATCGATGCTGCCCGTCTGTGTCGCGAACTGGGGTTGCTGGCCAATGTCGAGATCAAGCCGGCCGCCGGGCATGAGCAGGCCACCGCCGAGACGGTGGTCCGGATGGCTGCCGATGTCTGGCGCCATGCGCCGGAGCAGGTGCTGTTGTCGTCTTTTGCCCTCGATACGCTTGTTGTTGCCCGCGATCTGGCGCCTGATCTGCCGCGCAGCCCGCTTTTCGAGCTTGTTCCCGGCGATTGGTGGCGTATTTTCGAACAGTTGCAGGGAACCGCCTTGCATTGCGATGCTCTTGGCGTCAGCGACGCGGTGCTGGCGGAGGCAGCCGAACAGGGGGTGCCGGTGTTGTGCTACACCGTCAACGACGCGGCGCAGGCGGCGATCCTGCTTGGGCGCGGTGTCAGCGGCTTCTTTACCGACCGCCTGGACCGCTTTGCCGATCAGGCGCGCTGCTGATTCCGGAAACATCGGCTTACAAAGCCTTGCATTTGCATGGCATTTCAGCGCCCGGAATCGGGGTTTAATTCAGTCGTCAACTATCCCTGTTTCCACTGGAGAAAATCATGAAAGCATATCGCGCCCTCATTGCCCTGCTTGCCGTTGTCCCCGCACTCGCTTTTGCCCAGGCCGGAACGCCACGTGTGGATCAGCGTCAGCAGAATCAGGAGCAACGCATTGATCGGGGCGTCGCCAGCGGCAGTCTGACGACGCGCGAGGCAAACCGTCTGGAGCGCGGCCAGCAGCATGTCGATAATATCGAGAACCGGGCCAAGGCCGACGGCGTTGTTACCCGCCAGGAGCGGGCGCGATTGCATCAGGCCCAGAATGTGCAAAGCCGGCGTATCGCTACGCAGAAACACGATCGCCAGCACGACTACAACCACAACGGCCGTATTGATCGTCCGGCGCGGCGTTGACTCCCGGATGCTTCCAGCAAAACCCGCCGTCCGGCGGGTTTTTCTTTTAAAATCCAAGGTTTCGAATTCCCCCAAGCCTCCGAGGCCGCCCCTCCATGAAAAGCTCCGAAATCCGCCAGAAATTCCTCGACTTCTTTGCCGCCAAGGGCCACCAGATCGTCTCATCCAGCTCGCTGGTGCCGCACGACGATCCGACGCTGCTGTTCACCAATGCCGGCATGAACCAGTTCAAGGACGTCTTCCTCGGTTTCGACAAGCGCCCCTACAACCGTGCCACGACCTCGCAGAAGTGCGTGCGCGCCGGCGGCAAGCATAACGACCTCGAGAACGTCGGCTACACCGCCCGCCACCACACCTTCTTCGAGATGCTCGGCAACTTCAGCTTTGGCGACTATTTCAAGCGCGACGCGATCAAGTACGCCTGGGAACTGCTCACCGAAGTCTACAAGCTGCCGAAGGACAAGCTGATGGTCACGGTCTATGCCGAGGACGACGAGGCCTACGACATCTGGCACAAGGAAGTCGGCGTGCCGGCCGAGAAGATCGTGCGCATCGGCGACAACAAGGGCGCCCGCTACGCCTCCGACAACTTCTGGATGATGGGCGATACCGGCCCCTGTGGCCCGTGCACCGAGATCTTCTACGACCACGGCGAAAAGCACTGGGGCGGCCCCCCGGGATCGCCTGAAGAAGACGGCGACCGTTTTATCGAAATCTGGAACAACGTCTTCATGCAGTTCAACCGCGACGAAGCAGGGGTCATGCACCCGCTGCCCAAGCCTTCCGTCGACACCGGCATGGGCCTGGAGCGCATTTCCGCCGTGTTGCAGGGCGTGCACGCCAACTACGAGATCGACCTGTTCCAGGCGCTGATCGCCGCCGCCGCCCGCGAAACCAGCGACGCCGACATGAATTCACCGTCGCTGAAGGTGCTGGCCGACCACATCCGTGCCTGCTCCTTCCTGATCGCCGACGGCGTCATCCCGGGCAATGAAGGCCGCGGCTACGTGCTGCGCCGCATCATCCGCCGCGCCATCCGCCATGGCTACAAGCTCGGCGCCCGCGCCGCCTTCTTCAACAAGATGGTGCCCGACCTCGTCGCCGAAATGGGCGAAGCCTATCCGGAACTCAAGGAAAACCAGGCCAAGATCGTCGCCACGCTGAAGCAGGAAGAAGACCGCTTCTTCGCGACCATCGAGAACGGCATGGAAATCCTCGAAGGCGAACTCGCCGCGATGGCCGACAAGGGCGTCACGGTGTTCAACGGCGAAACCGCCTTCAAGCTGCACGATACCTACGGCTTCCCGCTCGACCTGACCGCCGACATCTGCCGCGAGCGCGACGTCACCGTCGACGGCGCCGCCTTCGACGCCGCCATGGCGCGCCAGAAGGAGCAGGCGCGTGCCGCTGGCAAGTTCAAGATGGCGATCAATCTGGAATACGCCGGCACCGAAACGACCTTCCACGGTTACGAGTCGCTGGACGCCAAGGGCAAGGTGCTGGCCTTGTACAAGGATGGCGCGGCGGTCGATGCGCTGCACGAAGGCGACCTCGGTGTCGTCGTCCTCGATCACACCCCGTTCTACGCCGAATCCGGCGGCCAGTGCGGCGACCGCGGCGAACTCAAGGGCATCGGCGGCATCTTCGCTGTCGAGGACACGCTGAAGATCCAGGCCGCGGTGTTCGGCCACCACGGCATCCTCAAGACCGGCAAGCTGGCCGTCGGCCAGGAAGTCGGCGCTCGCGTCGATGCCGTCGCCCGCGCCGCCACCGCCCGCAACCACTCGGTCACCCACCTGATGCACAAGGCGTTGCGCGAAGTGCTCGGCGCCCATGTCCAGCAGAAGGGTTCGCAGGTCGATCCGGACAAGACCCGTTTCGACTTCGCGCACAATTCACCGATGACTGCCGAGGAAATCCGTGAGGTCGAGGAAATCGTCAATGCCGAGATCCTTGCCAACGCCGCCACCGACAGCCGCGTCATGGGCCTCGAAGACGCGCAGAAATCCGGCGCGATGATGCTCTTCGGTGAAAAGTACGGTGATGAAGTGCGCGTCGTCGCCATCGGTTCCTCCAAGGAATTGTGCGGCGGCACCCACGTCGCCCGTAGCGGCGACATCGGCCTGTTCAAGATCGTCTCGGAAGCCGGCGTCGCCGCCGGCGTGCGCCGCGTCGAAGCGGTCACCGGGACCAATGCGCTGGCTTACGTCCAGGAGCAGGCGACTCGTGTCGCCGGCATCTCGGCGCTGTTGAAGACACAGCCGGACGATATCGCCGAGCGCATCGCCGGCATGCTCGACAGCGTCCGTTCGCTGGAAAAGGAACTGGCCCGCCTGAAGTCCAAGCTGGCCGCCGCGCAGGGCGACGACCTGGCCGCCGGCGCGGTCGCGGTAAAGGGCGCCAAGGTCCTTGCCGCGACGCTCGACGGCGCCGACGTGGCGACGCTGCGCGAGACCATGGACAAGCTCAAGGACAAGCTGAAGTCGGCGGCCATCCTGCTCGCCTCGGTCGTCGATGGCAAGGTGACGCTGATTGCCGGCGTCACCGCCGACCTGACCGCCAAGGTCAAGGCCGGCGAACTGGTCAATATGGTCGCCCAGCAGGTCGGCGGCAAGGGCGGCGGGCGGCCGGACATGGCGCAGGCCGGCGGTACCCAGCCGGAAAACCTGCCGGCGGCGCTGGCCTCGGTCGTCGCCTGGGTCGAAGGCAAGCTGTGAAGCGCCTGTGCCTGATCGCCGCGCTGGCCGCGGCGCCGGCGCTGGCGGCCGAACTTGACCGGACGCCGATCGAGGCGCAGACGGTCGAGGGGCAGAAAGTCAGGCTCTATCCCAATGGCCGCTGGGAGTATGTGGATGTGGCGAAGGCGGCCGAAGCACAGAAAATTGCAGCCGAGTACCCCGAAAACAAGACCCGGCCGATCGATTCGCAGGGCATTGTGTTTGGTGGCGTCGGTCGCTATGTGATGCCCGGTGACAAGGATTACAACCGCGGCTCGCTGAATCCGAAGCTGCGCTGAGCGCTCAGCGCAGCAGGCGGTCGTTGTCGACGACCTCGCGGACGAATTCGCCCTCGATCACCTGCTCGTCGCGACGTGCCGCAGTGGGTGCGGCTTCACGCATGGCCTTGCGCAGGGCGCGTGTCTTCCACCACAGCCAGCCGGCGAACAGGCTGCCGCCGACGGCAACCACGGCCAGCGCGACGATCGAGAACATGAAGGCAAGGATCAGGAAGGCGACACCGAGAATGAAGGTGAGTACCTTGCCGAGCAGGCTTTGCGGTGCCTGGCCAAAGGCCATGCGGGCGTGAAACGGATTCGATTGTCTGTCCATGGTGTTCGTCAGCTGTTGGCCGGAGGCGTAAGCGGACCATTGTGCCGCAAGGTGCAGCCCCTTCTGTTGTTGCCGTGTCGCTGATTTGTAACAGCCGGCGGCTTCAGCCGGCTTTTTCCCGGCCGATGGCGTTGGCCCATTGCAGGGCGCCGGTCTGCGCCCGGTTGAGTGCTTTCGGACCGAGCCCGGGCAGCCGGGCGAGCTGTGCCGTCAACTTGTCCAGTTCGCCGCCTTCGCTGCTTTCCGCCAGTTGCAGCAGCGTCCCCAGCCTGCCACCGCCATCGCACAACGCCTCGCGGAGGGTGTCGGAAAGGCCGAGCGGAGCGACGATCTCGTCGATTGGCAGGCCCATCAGCGCCGGCATCAGCGACATGATGCCGGCCATGAAAGCCTGGTCGACGAAGGCCTTGTCGTCGGGCTGAAGTTCCTCGGCCAGCAGTTCCATCAGGCGGCCGCGGGTGGCGGCGAGCAGCAGCAGCGGATTGGTCGCGCTGCTGGCGTTGCCCGAGGCAAAGACCAGCAGTTGCAGCCAGCGCTGCAACTGGCGCCGGCCAAGGACGGCGATGGCGTGGCGCAGCGAGGTGATGGTTTCCGTCGTGCCGGAGCAGACCGAGTTGGTCATGCGCAGCAGGTTGACGGTCAGGCCGGGCTCCGGTTTCAACGCCTCTTCCAGTTCGCTGGTGTCGGCGTCGGACAGCAACAGGCCCATCAGCTTCATCAGCGACAGCTGCGAGTGATCCAGCTTGCGTCCGGCGATGATCGTCGGTTTGGCGAAGTAGTAGCCCTGGAACAGCGTGAAACCGAGCTTCTGGCATTGTTCCATCTGCTCCCGCGAGTCGACCTTCTCGGCCAGCAGTTGCTTGCCCATCGGTTTCAGCTTCATGACCAGCTGCATCAACTGGATGCGGTTGAGCGGCTGGATGTCGACCTTGACGATCTCGACCAGCGCCAGCAGTTCGGCGAAGGCCGGCTCGAGCTGGATCACGTCGTCGAGGGCGAGCGTGAAGCCGGCGGCCTTCAGGGCACGGCAGCGCGCCACGACGGCTTCGCTGGGCGGCACGGTCTCGAGGATTTCGAGGACGACGGCGTGCCGCGGCAGCAACTCCAGCATGTCGCTGAACAGGAACTGCTCGTCGACGTTGATGAAACCGCGGCAGTCGCCAAGCGCTGCCTCGACGCCGAGTTCGGCGAAGGCATTGGCGATGACGGTGGCGGTTGCCTGGACGCCGTCGGTAACCTCGGCCGCATTGCGGCTGCCGTTGCGGAACAGCAGTTCGTAGGCGTACAGCCGCTGCTCACGGTCGAGGATGGGCTGGCGGCCGAGATACAGCTGGTCGGCGGTTTCGCTCACGCAGTGCTCTCAGAAGGGCAGGACGATGCCCGGCCAGACGGCGGTCAGTGCCTGGCGGAACGCTGCCTGGATGCGCGCCAGGGCGGCGGCGTTGTCGGCTTCGAAACGCAGCACGACCACCGGCGTGGTGTTCGACGGACGGGCCAGGCCGAAGCCGTCGGCGTACTCGACACGTACGCCGTCGATGGTGATGACCTGTTCGGCGCCGTCGAAGCGGCCTTCGGCCTTCAGCTTGTCGATCAGGGCGAAGGGTTCGCCCTCGGCCATCTTGATGTTCAGCTCCGGCGTCGACGGCGCGTTCGGCAGCTCTTTCAGCAAGGTGTTGCCGTTGGCCGCGCGGGACAGGATTTCGAGCAGACGGGCGCCGGTATACAGGCCGTCGTCGAAGCCGTACCAGCGCTCCTTGAAGAAGGTGTGGCCGGACATCTCGCCGGCCAGGGGGGCGCCGGTTTCCTTCAGCTTGGCCTTGACCAGCGCGTGGCCGGTGTTCCACATCAGGGGGATGCCGCCGTGCCGGCGGATCCACGGCGCCAGCAGACGCGTGCATTTGACGTCGTAGATCACCGTGCCGCCGGGCACGCGCGACAGCACGTCGGCAGCGAAGAGCATCAGCTGGCGGTCGGGGAAAATGATCTCGCCGTCCTTGGTGACGACACCGAGGCGGTCGCCGTCGCCGTCGAAGGCGATGCCCAGCTCGGCATCGGTTTCGTGCAGTGCCTTGATGACATCGGCCAGGTTTTCCGGTTTCGACGGGTCGGGGTGATGGTTGGGGAAGTTGCCGTCCACCTCGCAATATAGCGGCACGATGTTGCAGCCGAGGCGCTTGAAGAGTTGCGGGGCGATCGCGCCAGCGACACCGTTGCCGCAATCCATGACGATTTTCATCGGTCTGGCCAATTTCACATCGCCGGCGATCTTCTCGACATAGGCGCCAAGGACGTCGGCCGAGGTGCGTTTGCCTTGGCCGTTCTTGAAATTGCCGGCTTCGATACGCTTCTTCAGGTCCTGGATGGCGTCCAGGGCCAGCGTCGTGCCGCCGATGACCATCTTCAGGCCGTTGTAGTCCGGCGGGTTGTGGCTACCGGTAACCGAGACGCAGGAATGGCAGCCGAGTTCGTAGGCGGCGAAATAGGTGACCGGGGTCGGCACGCAACCGACGTCGATGGCGTCACAACCTGCGGCGCAGATGCCGTCCATCAGCGCGCCGGCCAGTTCCGGTCCGGAGAGGCGGCCGTCGCGGCCGACGGCGATGGCTTTCTGGCCCTGTTCGATGGCCAGCGAGCCGAGGGCATGACCGACTTGACGGACGACATCGGCGGTCAGCGATTTGTTGACGATCCCACGGATGTCGTAGGCCTTGAAGATTTCGGCGGGGAGTTGGCTCATCGGGGCGCTCTATGACGTTTCGGAAAGGAAGAAGTGTAAGAGTCTTTGCGGCAGCCAGTCCAGATTTCCCGGGAAGGAGCCGCTGACGAAACCGACGTGGCCGCCTTGCGCAGGTTGTTCGAGTCGCACCTGGCGGCCGACTTCTCCTTGCCGGGGCAGATGGTGGGCAGGTAGAAAGGGATCGTTCTTCGGATTGACGACAAGAGCCGGAATGTCGATGGATTTCAGCCAGGGTTTGGCCGAGGCGCGTGCCCAGTAGTCGTCGGCGCCGGTGAAGCCGTGGATGGGGGCGGTGACCACGTCGTCGAACTGGAAGAGGTTGCTTGCCCGGCGCATCCGGGACTCATCGAAGAGGTCGGGGAAGAGCGCAAGGCGGGCAGTCGAGCGGGCCTTCAAGGTGCCCAGGAAATGCTGCGTATAGATGCGGTTGAAGCCGGCCGCCAGATGATGGCCGCAGGCAGCCAGGTCGAGCGGCGGACAGATGGCGGCGACACCGCTGACGATTCCGCCAGCTTCAGCGCCTCGTTCGCCGGCCCATTTGAGGAGCGCGTTGCCGCCCAGGGAAACGCCGGCAGCGTGTACGGGGCGGCTACCGTTGCCGGCCAGCAAACGGCGCAGGATCCAGTCGATCTCGGCGGAATCGCCGGAGTGGTAGGCTCGTGGCCGGCGATTCAGTTCGCCCGAGCAGCCGCGGAAGTGCGGCAGGGCGAAGCGCCAGCCGGCCCGTCGGCAGGCGTGCGCGGTGGAGATCGCGTAATGGCTGCGCGAGCTGCCTTCGAGACCATGGAAGAGGACCAGCAAGGGGGCTCCCGGCGGGCCGTCGAGGTGATCGACATCGATGAAGTCGTCGTCTGGTGTTGCCCAGCGTTCGCGGCGCAGCGGCAACGGCTGTGGCTTGATGAGCAGCGGCCACAGTGTCTGGGCATTGCCGCCGGGCAGCCAGGACGGCGCGTGGTAGGGGGTCAATGGAGCGTGTGCGGGGCGTTGTCGACCATTGTCTGATGGCTGTCGTCGGCAGCCGACGCGTGGCGGCAGACGAGGCGCCAGCCGTGGGCGCCGCGGGCGTAGACGTGGGTCACATGCAGCGGTCCGTGCGGGCTCGGGTCGTCACCGACGAACAGGGTTTCGCTCAGGTGGTGAATGGCCAGCACGCTGCCCTGCCAATGCGAGATCGCCTCGACCTGAACCCGGATGCGGGCTGTGGCAAAAATGCTCTTCCAGCTGTCGCGGATCGGTAGCACACCGTTCAGGCGGACACCAGTGGGATGGACGCACAATGTTTCCTCGTCTTCGGCCCACAGTTGACCGATTTGTTCGGCGTCGCTGCGGGCAATGGCCTCGTAGAAGGCGACTTCCACGTCGTCCGGCGAAGCGAAGATGACCGGCCTGGTCATCTGCCGCTCCTCTGTTCCACAGCAGCCATGACCTGTTCCGGCAGGAGTTTGTTCAGGCAGTCGAGGTGTCCCAGCGGGCAATTGCGCTCGAAGCAGGGGCTGCAGTCGAGTTCGAGGCTGAGAATGGCAGCCTGGCCGGACAGCGGCGGCGTGAAGCCGGGTGAAGACGAACCGTAGATGGCGACGATCGGCCGGTCGAGGGCGGCGGCCACGTGCATCAGGCCGGAGTCGTTGCAGACGACGAGATCGGCCAGGGCCAGCAGATCGACGGCCTGGCCAAGCGAGGTGGTACCGCAAAGGTTGCGGCAGCAGCCGGGAGCCAGCTGGCAGATTTCCTCGGCGACCGCATGGTCCTTCGGCGAACCGAACAGCCACACGGCATTGCCGCGTCGGTGCAGTGTGCGGGCCAGGGCAGCGAAATGAGCGGCCGGCCAGCGCTTCGCCGGGCCGTATTCGGCACCGGGGCAGAAGGCGACGACATGGGCCGGGCGCTCGATGGCCAGTTCGGCCAGGGTCCGCGCCTGCTCGGCCGGCGTCGAGCGGATGCGCGGATGAGCGATCGGCCTCGGCAACGGGGCGCCAGGCGCTTCGGCCAGTTGCATGAAGCGCTCGATCATCAGCGGCAGGGCCGTCTTGTCGAGCGTGTGGCGAACGTTGATCAGGCCGTAGCGCGATTCACCGGTGAACCCGACGCGTTGCGGAATGCCGGCGAAGAACGGCACCAGTGCCGATTTCAGCGAGTTGGGCAGGATGTAGGCAGTGTCGTAGCCGCGTTCGGCGATGCTGCGGGCCAGGCGCCAGCGTGCCTTGAAGGAAATCTGGCCGTGGCCGAAGGGGCTGTCGACGACCTCGCCGATGTCGTCCATGCGCTGGAGAACCGGTGCCACCCAGCGCGGTGCCAGCGCATCCAGCTGCAGGCCGGGGTGGAGCGCATGCAGCCGCGCGAACAGCGGCTGCGCCATGATCGTGTCGCCGATCCAGGCGGGGGCGACGATGAGCGCCTTCATGGTAAGCAGTTATTGGCTGTCAGTAAGGGGGCTTTGGCGATGGGCCGCCAGCAACCCCTGACTGACAACCAACGACTATCAGTGGTGTCCCTTGGGCGCTTCGCCCTTGAAGACGTACTTGGTGCTGCAGTACGGGCAGACAACCTCACCGGTCTTCAGCACGTCGAGGAAGACGCGCGGATGCTGGCTCCACAACGGGGCATCCGGCGTCGGGCAGTGCAGCGGCAGGTCGTGGGCGGTGATTTCGACAGTGGCTTGATCGGCCATCGTTGTTCTCCCTGGATCAGATGTAGGACAGCCAGCCGCGATGGGCTTCCGAGCGGCCATAGACGACGTCGAAGTACTTGGCCTGGATCTGCGCGGTGATCGGGCCGCGGCGGCCGATGCCGATCTGCCGGCCGTCGAGTTCGCGGATCGGCGTGACTTCGGCGGCGGTGCCGGTGAAGAAGGCTTCGTCGCAGGTGTAGACCTCGTCGCGGGTGATGCGCTTTTCCTGGACGGCCAGGCCGAGTTCCTCGGCGATCTGCAGCACGGTGGCGCGGGTGATGCCTTCCAGGCAGGAGGTCAGGTCCGGCGTATAAAGCTTGCCCTTCTTGACGATGAACAGGTTCTCGCCGGCGCCTTCGGCAACGTAGCCTTCAGGGTCGAGCAGCATGGCCTCGTCGTAACCTTCGTTGGTCACTTCGTTGTTGGCCAGGATCGAGTTGATGTAGTGGCCGGAGGCCTTGGCGCGGACCATCGAGATATTGACGTGGTGGCGGGTGTAGCTCGACACCTTGACGCGAATGCCGCGCTCCATGCCTTCCTCGCCGAGGTAGGCGCCCCACGGCCAGGCGGCGATGGCGACGTGCACCTTGGCACCCTTGGGCGAGACGCCCATCTTTTCCGAACCGTAGTAGGCGATCGGACGCAGGTAGCCGGATTCGAGCTTGTTGGCGCGCAGGACTTCCTTGTGCGCTTCGTTGATGGTCGCCTTGTCGTACGGCATGGCCATCTGGAAGATGTGGGCGGAGTTGAACAGGCGGTCGGTGTGCTCTTCCAGGCGGAAGATGGCGGTGCCGGTTTCGGTCTTGTAGGCGCGGACGCCTTCGAAGACGCTCATCCCGTAATGCAGGGAATGGGTGAGGACGTGCGTGGTCGCCTCGCGCCAGGGAATGAGTTTGCCGTCTTGCCAGATGAAACCGTCGCGATCCGCCATGGACATGGTTGTTTCTCCGTGTTGCGCGTGTGTGAAAGCGCGTAATTCTAGCCGAAATCAGCGGCTAAAATAACGCCTTTGCCGCTCGAGTAAGCCTCATGATCTGGAAACCCAACGTCACCGTCGCCGCCGTCATTCAACGGGATGGCAAGTTCCTGCTGGTCGAGGAAGAGACCGACGCCGGACTGGCCTTCAATCAGCCGGCCGGCCATCTCGAGGAGGGCGAGGCACTGGTCGACGCAGTGGTGCGCGAAGCGCTGGAAGAGACGGCCTACCACTTCAAGCCGACGCATCTGATCGGCGTTTATAACTGGAAGCACCCGACCAAGGACGTCACCTACCTGCGTTTTGCCTTTGCCGGAGAACTGCGTGGTTTTGACGCCGGGCGCAGACTGGACGACGGTATCGTCGCTGCCCGCTGGCTGACGCTTGACGAAGTGAAAGCGACGCAGGAGCGCCACCGCAGCCCGCTGATCCTGCGCTGCATCGAGGACCTGGTTGCCGGCAAGCGCTATCCGCTGGATCTGCTGGTGCATTACGCGTGATCCGTGACGCCATCGTCGTCTTTTGCCTGGCGATGGCTGCGGCCGGGGCGGCCGTGGCCGGCGAGCGGCTGCTTGTCTGCCACGGCTACGGGTGTCAGGCACAGGACGAGGTGCGCTACAGCGAAGGGCAGCTGGGAGAAATCCGCCGCCTGCTCTTCGCCGCCGACGATGCCGGCGGGGAACGTGAACATCTGGCGGTCGCACTGGGGACGCTTTACGGCTGGGCCGGGCAGCAGTCGGACATCCGTAACGACAAGGGCGGCAATTTCGCCGACGAGGGCGTCCCCGGACGCATGGACTGCATCGATCATTCGACGACGACGACGCGTCTGCTGCAGCTGCTGGAAGCGCGCGGTTACCTGCGCTGGCACCGGGTCGGCGAACCGGCGATGCGTACCGTAGCCCTGGTTTTTGCGCCGCATCGTTCGGCAGTGATCGAAACGCTGGGCGATGGCGAGGTACAGGCTTTCGCCGTCGATAGCTGGTTTGTCGATAATGGTGAGCCGGCGGTGATCCTGCCGCTGGCCGACTGGAAGAAAGGGGCTGGGCCCGATGTCTGAAAAAACCGTGGTCGTCGGCTTGTCCGGCGGTGTCGATTCCTCCGTCGCGGCGCTGCTGCTGAAGCGCCAGGGCTGGAAAGTGATCGGTCTGTTCATGAAGAACTGGGAAGACGACGATACCGAGGAGTACTGCTCGTCGCGCCAGGATCTGATCGACGTGATGAGCGTCGCCGACACCATCGGCATCGACGTCGAGGTGGTCAATTTCGCCGCCGAGTACCGCGAGCGGGTGTTCGCCGAATTCCTGCGCGAATACCAGGCCGGCCGCACGCCGAACCCGGACATCCTGTGCAACTCGGAGATCAAGTTCAAGGCATTCCTCGATCACGCCATGAAGTTGGGTGCCGACAAGATCGCCACCGGCCACTACGCCGGCGTGCGTGAATTCAACGGCGAGTTTCAGTTGCTCAAGGCCGAGGACGGCACCAAGGACCAGAGTTACTTCCTCTACCGGTTGAACCAGGCGCAGCTGTCGAAGACGCTGTTCCCGCTGGCCGACCTGTACAAGCGCGAGGTACGCAAGATCGCCGAAGCCGAGGGCCTGCACGTCGCCGCCAAGAAGGACTCGACCGGCATCTGCTTCATCGGCGAGCGGCCGTTCAAGGACTTCCTGGCCCGCTACCTGCCGCCGAAACAGGGCGAGATCCGCCGCCTGGATGACGGCAAGGTGCTCGGCAGCCACGACGGCCTGATGTACCACACCATCGGCCAGCGCAAGGGCCTGCATATCGGCGGCCTGAAGGAGAAGGGGCAGCCCGGTGGCGGCGACCACGATGCCTGGTTCGTCGCCGGCAAGGACATGGGGAAGAATGTGCTGTACGTCGTCCAGGGGCACGATCATCCGGCGCTGCTCAAGGGCCAGCTGGTGGCCGAACAACTCTCCTGGGTTGCCGGCCGGGCGCCGCAGCCGCACTGGGTGTACACCGCCAAGCCGCGCTATCGCACCAGCGACCAGCCCTGCGAGATCGAGCGCGTCGACGCCGACTGTTGCGAAGTCCATTTCGCCGAGCCGCAGTGGGCGCTGACGCCGGGGCAGTCGGTGGTGCTCTACGAGAGCCGGGTCTGTCTCGGCGGCGGGGTCATCCGCTAGACGGTGTCAGGCGTCCCGGGCCCGCTGTCCGGATTTTTCGATGACCGAGCAGAAAGCATGCACGAGGTCGGGATCGTGCTTGCTGCCGGCCTCGCTGTTGAGAATGTCCATGACCGCCATGTGCTGGCGTGCACGCTGGTATGGGCGGGAGACGGCCATCGCATCGTAGCTGTCGGTCAGCGAAACGATCCTGGCGAGCAGCGGGATGCTTGTGCCGGACAAGCCATCGGGGTAGCCGGCGCCGTCGAAGCGCTCGTGGTGGTGGCGAACGATCCTGGCGACCTCCGGCGAGCGGTCGTCGGCGATGGCGAGGATGATCCGTTCGCCGATCGTCGCATGCTGCTTCATGCAGGCCCATTCGTCTTCCTCGAAGGGGGCCGGTTTGCGCAGGATCTGGTCGGGGATGCCGATTTTCCCGAGATCGTGGAACTGTGCGCCGAGGGCGAGCAGGTCAAGTTCGCAGGCACTGAGTTCGATGTGGCGGCCGAGTTCGAGCGCCAGCCCGACGACGCGTTCGGAGTGCTGGCGGGTGTGATGATCGCGCTCGCCCAGGGCGACTGTCAGTGTGCGCGCGATGTTGTGCATGGGGATGCCTTCCAATGACTGCTGATGCACGGGAACCCTCGCGCCAGTGAAATGATCGGGGAGCGATCCGGCAAGGCCTTGCGCTGCCGGTCGTTGCTTGTCTGCATAGACAGGCAAGGGGGGGCGTGGTTCATCCGGTGGCCGAAATGCAGGCCGGTTCAAATGAAAAAAGCGCCGGAGGGCGCCTTGTTCGGGGGCTGGCGCCTTCAGTCCTTCGGGATCGTGTCGGCGAACGAAGGGCGTTGCAGCAGCTTGGTGTTCAGCTTGTCGAGGTTCGCATGGCTTTCCTGCCAGGCGATCTCCGGGAAGCGGAAACTGAGGTAGCCCAGGGCGGTGCCGACGGCGATGTCGGCCATCGAGAAGTGGGTGCCCATGCAGAAGGGTTTCTCGCCCAGTTCGCTTGCCATGAAGGCCAGGCTGCGGGTCACCTTGTCCTGCTGGCGGGCGATCCAGTCGTTGTTGCGCTGCGCCTTCGTGCGGCGCGATTCGAGCAGGGCGGCGACGGCTGCATCGCAGACACCGTCGGCCAGCGCCTCCCAGCGCTTGACTTCGGTCCGTTCGCGATTCGGTGCCGGGAACAGCTTGTTGTTCGGCGTTACATTGTCGATGTACTCGACAATGACGCGCGAGTCGAACAAAGGCGTTTCGTCGTCAAGCACGAGGACGGGAATCTTGCCCAGCGGGTTGATGCCGGGGACCTGACTTTCCGGCAGCCATGGCGAGTCGATCACGAAATCGACTTCGATCTTCTTTTCGGCCAGTACCACACGGACCTTGCGGGTGTATGGGCTGGAATGGGAGCCGATCAGCTTCATCGCATGCTCTCTGTTTTGGGGTGAGCGATTATAGCGTATGGCGAGGGGTTCGCCGGGCGGGTAAAATTCACGGCTCACCAAAAGGATGTTGCCATGACTTTCGATCCCCTGACCGCCATTTCCCCGCTCGACGGCCGCTACGCCGGCAAGGTAGACGCCCTGCGCGAACATTTCTCCGAATTCGGCCTGATCCGTGCCCGTCTCAAGGTCGAGATCGAGTGGCTGAAGGCGCTGGCCGCTGAGCCGCATTTCGGCGAAATCGCCGCCTTCTCGCCGGCCACCGTTGCCGAACTGGATGCCCTGGTCGCCAACTTCGGACCGGCCCAGGCGGCCGAGGTCAAGGCCATCGAGGCGACCACCAACCACGACGTCAAGGCGCTGGAGTACTGGATCAAGGACAAGACCAAGGGCAACGCCGAAGTGGTCAAGGTCAGCGAATTCATCCACTTTGCCTGCACCTCGGAGGACATCAACAACCTGTCGCATGCGCTGATGTGCCAGGGAGCCCGCCAGCAGGCCATGCTGCCGATGCTGGACAAGGTCATCGCCAAGCTGGTCGAACTGGCCCACGCCTACGCGGACATCCCGATGATGAGCCGCACGCACGGCCAGCCGGCGACGCCGTCGACGATGGGCAAGGAAATGGCCAACGTCGCCTATCGCCTGCAGCGCGCCCGCGCCCGCATCGCTGGCGTCGAGCTGCTCGGCAAGATCAACGGCGCCGTCGGCAACTACAACGCCCACCTGGCCGCCTACCCGGGCTACGACTGGGAAGGCTTCGCCAGGAAGTTCGTCGAATCGCTCGGCCTGACCTTCAACCCCTACACCATCCAGATCGAGCCGCACGACGCGCTGGCCGAACTGTTCGATGCCTTCGCCCGCGCCAACAGCATCCTGGTCGATCTCGACCGCGACGTCTGGGGCTACATCTCGCTCGGCTTCTTCAAGCAGAAGGTCAAGGCCGGCGAAATCGGCTCCTCGACCATGCCGCACAAGGTCAACCCGATCGACTTCGAGAACTCCGAAGGCAACCTCGGTCTGGCCAACGCCGTCTTGAAGCACCTCGCCGAAAAGCTGCCGATCTCGCGCTGGCAGCGCGATCTGACCGACTCCACCGTGCTGCGCAACATGGGCGTCGGCCTCGGCTACACGCTGCTCGGCTACGACTCGCTGCTGAAGGGCCTGGGCAAGCTGGAAATCAACGCCGACCTGATGAAGGCCGACCTCGACGCCAACTGGGAACTGCTGGCCGAGCCGATCCAGACCGTGATGCGCCGCTACGCCGTGCCCAATGCCTACGAAAAGCTCAAGGAACTGACCCGCGGCACCCGCGTTTCGCGTGAGGGCATGCAGGCCTTCGTGTCCACGCTGGACATTCCGGAAGCCGCCAAGGCCGAACTCCTGAAGCTGACGCCGTGGGATTACACCGGCAAGGCCGCCGAACTGGCGAAGCGCATTTAAATGCAGTGCAGCAAATGCGGGCAGGAAGTCCCGGCCGACGCCATCTACTGCCCGCATTGCACCGGCGAGCGCCGCACCACGGATAGCGAAGTCATCCGTGGCGGCATCAAGGGTGGCCTGCTCGGCCTGGTCATCGGCCTGCTGCCGGCGCTCTTGCTGCTCTATATCTACGGCGCCGAGCGCGGCATCAAGGCGATCGCCTTCGCCGTGCCGGCGGCAACCTTCACCACCGGGCTGATCATCGGCCTGGTCAAAGCCAAACGCGACTGGAAGTAAGCGCTTCCCGCTCCCCTCCTAACGACCAGCAACGAACAACAAAGCATGTCTTTTGCCGAAAACCTGAAGAAACTGCCGGGCATTTCCCACCTGGCTGCGATCAACCTGCTCGACGCCGACGGCAATGTCGTCGCGACCATCGAGAACAAGCCGGGCAGCCAGGGCTCGCTGGCGGTGTACAACCACCTGGCGCAGACCTACGGCTCGATCAATGCCGAGGCGGCGAAGAAGGGCCTGGAGATCTTCGCCGAGCATACCGAAGACGAGCGCGCCAATCCCGGCAAGCATCCGAACATCGCCCGCCTGCTGGCGATCGAAGCCGGCCAGCCAGCCTTGCGCGCCAAGCACGTCTTCGCGCTATAAGCGCCGCCCGCCTCAGTCGCGGGCAAAGCGCCGCATCTGGCGCAGGAATTCCGGATAGATGGACAGGAAGTGGTCGACCAGTTCCGGATCGAACTGGCTGCCGGCCCCGTCGCGGATGATGGCCAGCGCGTCTTCCGGCGACAGTGCGGTTTTGTACGGGCGTTCCGAGGTCAGCGCGTCGTAGACGTCGATGATGGCGGTGATCCGGCCTTCGATCGGAATTTCCTCGCCGGCCAGGCCGGACGGGTAGCCCTTGCCGTCCCAACGCTCGTGGTGGGTGAAGGCGATCTGCCGGGCCATGCGCGTGACGTCGGCGTTGTAGTTGCCGAGGATGTCCACGCCGAACTGGCAGTGCGCCTTGATCTGCTCGAATTCATCCGGCGTCAGCTTGCCCGGCTTGAGCAACAGCTGGTCGGCGATGCCGATCTTGCCGATGTCGTGCATCATCGAGGCGTAGCGGATCAGTTCCGCCTGCTGGCGCGGCAGGCCGGCGGCCTGGGCGAGCAGGTGGCAGCCGACCGAGACGCGGAAGATGTGCGAGCCGGTGTCGCTGTCGCGGAATTCGCCGGCGCGAGCCAGGCAGCGGACCAGCTCGAACTGGGTTTCGATCAGCTGCTCGGTGCGCCGTGCGACGAGCAGTTCCAGCCGTTCGGCCTCGCCCTCGCGGTCCTCATAGAGAAAGCGGCTCTCCAGCGCATTGCGGATGCGGCACAGGACCTCGTCGGTGTCGAACGGCTTGACCAGGTAGTCGCGGGCGCCGAGCGATAGTGCCGACAGCCGGGTTTCCCGCTCGGTCTGGGCGGTCAGGACAATCACTTGCAGACCATCCTGATGGATCGCCTCGCGTAGCAGCGCCAGCACCGACAGGCCGTCGAGCAGCGGCATGCGCATGTCGAGCAGCAGCAGGTCGAGCCGTCCGGCATCCATGCGTTCAAGTACCCGGGTCGAGTCGGTCATGCCCTCGACGTGCCGGTAGCCGGCCTCGCCCAGCAGCACCTCGAGCAGGCGGACATTGCCGGGCTGGTCATCGACGATCAGGATGCGGGCGTGTTCGAAACGCTCCTCGGCGATGACCGATCGCTTGGGCAGGCTCATGACGTGGCTTCTCTCAGAATGCGGGCGATTTCGCGGATCTTCATCGGTTTTGGTTGCCAGTGTCCGATACGGGCGTCGGCAGCGTAATGCGGCTGCAGGCGCTCGCCGATGGCGATGACGAAGGGTGATCGATGGCCGGCTGGCGGCAGGTCGTCGAGCAACTGGTGCACCAGTACGCTGTCGGCGACGACCGCCCGGCAGTGCTCGCCGGCGAGGATGCTGCGGGCATCTGCCAGGCTGGCGGCAGCATGCATTCGTGGGCCGCGCAGTGTGCTGACGATCAGGCCCAGCATCTCATGCTCGGCCGGATCGAGGCCGATGGCCAGGACGCAGGGCTCGGTGGCCGGAGGCGCTACGGCCGTGCCCCCGTTGTCGCTGGTGCACGCTGCCGGTGGCGTTGTCAGCAGAGTCGCCTGGGCGCTCTCCGGGGCGATTGCGGCCGGACACTCGCCGCCAGCCTCCGCCAGTTCCACCCAGAAAGTGCTGCCGACGCCGACGATACTGTCGAAGCCGATGCTGCCCCCCATCAG
>WBUO01000369.1 GCA_008933675.1 Dechloromonas sp. | reverse complement strand
ATCCTAAAGAAGGAGGGTTGGGAGGTGACGCGTCGCGGCGGCGCCAATCCAGACGGCGGAGTTGACCTTATCGCCAGTCGCCCCGACCGCACGGTCGTGGTTCAATGCAAGTTCTGGAAGAACTGGGCGGTGCCGCTCAAGGTCATGCGCGAACTACTCGGCACCAAAGTCAGCAGCGGCTTTGCCGCCGATTCCGCCATGCTTTTCGCCCTGCAATGCAGTGTAGAGGCGCGGCAGTTTGCCAAGGAGAACAGCATCACTGTCTACGAGGAAGCTGAGACCGTCAGTTTCATCGAACGCATCGGTATCGAGGCTTTCCCCGAACTCATGGATCCCGACCAAAAGTTTTGCCCGAAGTGCGGCGCGATGATGGTGCGGCGCGAGGCGGCCCGTGGGGCCTTTTGGGGATGTTCTCAGTTTGGCATCACCCGATGCCGTGGAAAGATCGACATCGAGGATGAGTTTAGGACATGCGGTGACCGACCCTAGACTTTCTCGCATCCCGCCGCAGCCAGGAACTCGTAAGTTTGATTCAACGCGGGGATGCCGTCTGGAAGGCAAAGGAGTACTCCTTCGCGGCCGCGCGTCAGAAGTACCCGGTATGCGTTTCGGCGAAGCTGCATGGGGTCCTTAACCGTGCGGTCTTTGTAACGCTTGGCGTTCGCGTTGCTCCACTTTTGGCCTTCGAGGACAAAGTCACTTCCCCAGGCGAGAAGAACGTGGTCCAACTCCAGACCCTGGGCGGCGAACTCGGTGGCGGGGTCCTGCAGGCGGCGGCACGATGACGGCGAATCCTCGGGGTCGCCATACCAGGGACCGGGACGGAGGAAGCGGTTCTGTACGAGCCCGTATTTTGCCAGGTCTCTATCGCGGCTCGACATGAGAATTCCAAATCGAGCTTCCGGGAGGTGGCGGTACTTGCCCCAGAGAAACTCCTTGGCGGCTTGGAGGCTTCGAGTGATGCGCAGCTGGTACCCATTCGCGCGTAAATCCATGGCTAGTGCCTGCAGGCGGGCAGATGATGGGTTGTCGCTCACCAACTCCGCGGCCCAATCACTCAGACCCGCTGCGAAATTAAAGCGGACTGAAGTGGCCAAGTGCAGGGAATCGCACGTTTTGAAAGCCAACCCCTTCTCGGAAAAGAACCGAGCCAAGCGCGGTGGACCCATCACGGACCAGCCCGGGCGATGAGCAACAGCATCGGCCCATTGCCCGATTCCGCCCTCCTCGCCGGTATGGATCTCCTGGCCATCACCGATCAGCGCTATCACCACGCTCCATCCTGTAATCCGTTCGGCAAACTGGATAAAGGCCTCAGGTTCAGACATGGCCTGTGCGTCGTCATGCGATGCACGCACCTTCGCGGAATCCCAAGCCCTTTGCGCCTCATCGAAAATGAGGACGTGATGGGGTGGGGTCGAAGCACGTTTGGATGAATAGCGGCGGACGAAGTCCTTCACGCCGCGTACAAACACGCGACCGCCACCGCCGGCTCGTTTCAACTCATACTGCAACACTTCAACCAAAGGTCCGTTACCGGAAAGGAACACGGCTGGTACCGTTACTTTCTCTCCGTTTGGCTGCGTCTCCGCTAAATTCTCAAGCGTGGGCTCATGGGCAATCTTCAGCCCCACGAAGGTCTTCCCTGCGCCGGGCACTCCGCTCAGCAGGATCAGGCGGCGTGATTGCGTAGCGTGAGCACTACGGATCGCGGACATGCATTCCTCGATAGCCCCAGAGGTGATCGCATCGATCCGCTTAATGTGCGGCAGCGCGTGCTCAGCAAAGTAACGCCGTGCCGCTTGAACGAGCGAAAGCGATGGCTGATTGGTCAGGGGTTGAATGAATTCGGCGACGGGAATCGGCTTGGCCTCATCTGGGCGGTCGAAGCGACGAACTACGTTGAGTAAATTGCTGATGTTGGCACGCGTGTGCCACTCATGCTGTTCCTCCTCAATTTCCCGTCCGTAGGAGACTAGCACCGTATGCACTTTGACGTTCTCGGCTCCGCACAGGGTATGAAACCAGAATAGTCGTCGCGCATAGTCTGCCACTTGCTCCAAGTACTCAGGTTGCCAAACCCCGTCGCCTTTTAGTTCGATGACTAACACCGCCCCGGATATGAGAAGGATGGCGTCAGCGCGGTGCATGCCTTCTGGCATGATGTATTCCAAAATGGCACCGTATTGCGCACCGGTTGGTTGGGACCTAGCGATCTGATCAGACTGCTGTTGGAGCGGTTTGATAGATTTTCTCCATGCCCGGATCTGCTCCGGCGTCGACTCACGCACAAAGTCAGTCAGCGCATTGACGACTTCGTCGAGCGAAGCCGAAGAAAAAGAAGGCAAATCGCTCGCCCAGCCGCAGGTAGTATTTGCCAGGTTCTCCACGAGTTCGCCGAAAGCTAGTGATGCAGGATCGGGTCTGTCCAGGCTCCATGGCTTTTGCGGGAGGCAAGGTATAACCTGCGTTTTGCACCGGAAATGCAGCCTATAAGCTGCGTGGCAGGCTGGGCGCGTTAGTAACGCCTCACGGCCGCACCAGCGGATAATTCCCATACCGCTTGAACGCCTCATACTGCCGCTGCGTGCGGGCCACGGTGGTGCCGATGGCCTCGGGTTGCTGGTAGGCCTTGACCATGAAGCCGCCGCCGAAATTACCCAGTTTCCAGATCTGCTGGCGCGCCTCCGCCTCGATGTCCTCCAGGCTGCCCGTGGCCAGGGTCGTCTGGATGTCCGAGCTGTTCCAGAAACAGATCCGGCCACCGTAGTTGTCGCCTAGCCAGTCGATGCCCATGAGCGTCGGCTGATCGAGCTGCAGGACGTCGCAACCCGCCTCGACGAACATGTCCATGTAGGAGCGTACCTGCCCGCAGCAGTGGTGGATGAAATGCATCCCGTGCTCGTGCAACTGGTCGATCGCGCGCTTGTGCCGCGAATAATACAGCTCGCGAAACATCGCCGGGCTGACGAACGGCTGCTCGTTCGTACCCATGTCATCCCACGTGATCACGCCATCCGCCCCGGCGGCGGCATAGCGGGCGATCTGGTGCTCGCGGATTTCCACGAGCCGGTCGAGCACGTAGGCCAGCTTCTCCGGCGCCTCCACGTGATCGAGGAACCAGTTTTCCATCCCGCGCAGGTCCATCGTCTGCAGCATCAGCCCCGGGATGAAGCCGTAGACGTATTTCCCCTCGGCGTGGGCCCGGGCCACGTCCGCCTCGAGCGTCGCATAACGCCACGGCGCCGTGAAATCGGGAAACTGGTAGGTCTCGAGCTGCTCCCAACCATCGCCCAGCGGGAACGCCACCGCCTCGCCCAGCATGCTGGTGAGCGTCTCCCGCGTGTCGCCCCACTCGGTGACCCAGCGGGTTGCGCCGGGCTTCGGCGCGTACCGCGGATCGCTCGCATACCCCACGCAGGCAAAATCCGTCTCGTCCCACACCCGCCCCTGGATCGGCTCGGTCTGAAAGTGCAACCCGATGCGCGGCGGATCGCGAAACTCGATGCAACGTGAGACGATTTCACGCGAGGTCATCAGGCTAACAAAGTCCCTGGCCCCGGTTTAGCCCAGCCCAAAGCGGCGCCCCACGCTACCCTCGAGGCAATGCGCGGGGCAGGCGTTGGGAAAGGAATGACTGCAGGCGCGGCAACGCGTCGGGCCTGAGTCCGTCGAAAAGCGTCCAGGGGTCGAGCCGCAGGTTTGACCACGTCTTGCGACCAGTTGGTGAG
>WBUO01000368.1 GCA_008933675.1 Dechloromonas sp. | reverse complement strand
CGGCACAGTTTTCGTCAGGCGACGCCTTGAAATTCAGCAGAATGCGGATCTCATCAAGGGTCATGTCCAGGCTGCGGCAATGGCGTACAAATATCAACTGTTCCAGATGGGGTGATGAGTAGATGCGGTAGTTGCCTTCGCTACGCATCGTTTTCGGAAGCAACCCGGCTTGCTCGTAGTAGCGAATTGTTTCTGCACTCGTATCTGCCTTTTTCGCCAACTCACCGATTTTCATGGATATCTCCTGACGTGGCTTTAGCCTGTTGACCTTG
Organism: Dechloromonas sp.; assembly: GCA_008933675.1. Taxonomy (GTDB): domain Bacteria; phylum Pseudomonadota; class Gammaproteobacteria; order Burkholderiales; family Rhodocyclaceae; genus Azonexus. The sequence continues at coordinate 3,461 of WBUO01000368.1, read as the reverse complement.
GAGTGACTTTAGAGTTTCTAATGGTGCCATCACTTGGAGACAGCCATGAAACAGATTAACGATCCTTCCCCCCCGGTAGATGCCGGACAACATTGTGGATGCAAGACTGGATGTGCCTCAAAAGCAACGTCAGAAATTGCTTCTGCTACTTCAAGAGAGTCGGTAGCGGACACCAATTGGGGAATTTTTCGTATTCCAGCCATGGATTGTCCCAATGAAGAAAATGATATCCGCAAGGCGCTGACTGGCATTGAGGGGATTCGGTCACTACGCTTCGAACTGTCGTCCCGGACCCTGACCATCGATGGCGAGCAGTCTGCTCAGGAAATCGCGTTACAGGTCGTCCGCCAGCTCGGTTTCGAAGCGCAGCCCATCGAGCATGAACAGAAGACCGAAAGCCCATCAGGTCTCGGCGAGATCAGTAAAGCATTGATCGCACTGGCATTGGCCATCGGAGCCGAAGCTTTGGATTTCTTTGCACCTGATACCCTGCTACTCAAGGGGCTGGGCATGGCGTTGGCAGCGGCTGCCATTGCGTTCTCTGGATTCTCCACCTATCGCAAGGGATTGTCCGCATTGCGGCGCGGTCAATTGAACATGAACGCCCTGATGGGTGTGGCGGTGACTGGCGCTTTCCTGATCGGTCAATGGCCGGAGGCCGCTATGGTCATGGCGCTTTACGCCATCGCCGAACTAATCGAGGCCCGGTCCGTCGATCGGGCTCGCAACGCCATCAAGGGGCTCCTCGCCTTAGCCCCGGAAACCGCAGAGATTCGCCAAGGCGACGGTGGCTGGCGGGAGACGCCGGCCGACAAGGTTGTCATCGGGGCACAGGTGCGGGTCAAGCCTGGTGCCCGCATCCCGCTGGATGGACGAGTGACCGCCGGCAGCAGTGCCGTCAACCAGGCGCCGGTCACCGGCGAGAGCATTCCTGTGGACAAGACGACTGGCGATCCTGTTTTCGCCGGCACCATCAACGAGACCGGCATGCTGGAATTCGAGGTGACGGCTGCCGCCAACAACACGACCCTGGCTCGCATCATCCATGCAGTCGAGGCAGCCCAAGGCACGCGGGCTCCAACCCAGCGTTTCGTTGATCGCTTTGCCGCCATTTATACGCCGGCCATTTTTGCAATTGCCGTGGCCGTGGCCATTGGCGGCCCCTGGTTGTTCGACTGGATGTGGACACAGGCGCTCTACAAGGCACTGGTTCTCCTGGTAATTGCCTGTCCCTGCGCGCTAGTTATCGCTACGCCGGTTACAGTTGTCAGCGGACTGGCCGCAGCCGCTCGGCGCGGCATCCTGATCAAAGGCGGCGTCTATCTGGAAGAAGCTCGCAAACTGCGCGTCATTGCTCTCGACAAGACCGGCACAATTACGGAAGGCAAGCCTCGTCTGGTAGCCACAGAGGTGCTGTCCCCCTCCGATCCAGAAGCAAAGGTGCTTTCCTGGGCCGCCAGCCTGGCCGGCCATTCGGACCACCCCGTTTCGAAAGCAATTGCCAAGGGACTGAATCTCCCGGAAAACGGTCTAACCGACTTCACCGCGCTTCCGGGTCGCGGCATTGAAGCCCGCCTAGATGGACATAACTTGATACTGGGCAACCATCGGTTGATTGAAGATCGCGGATTGTGCAGCCCCGAGATCGAGGCGCGTCTTGCCGTTCATGAAAATCAAGGGCGAACCGCCACTCTGCTGGCTACCGAGGATCGGGTACTGGCCATATTCGCGGTGGCTGATACCATCAAGGAAAGCTCGCGGGAAGCAATTACCGATCTGCATCGCCTTGGTGTCACGTCGGTCATGCTCACCGGCGACAACGTCGCAACCGCAACCAGTATTGCCCGCCTGGCAGGGATCGACGATGCACGAGGCAATTTGCTGCCGGAAGACAAGTTGGCTGCAATTGAGGAATTGCAGGGGCGTCATGGCCCGACAGCCATGACCGGTGATGGCATCAACGATGCGCCCGCCTTGGCACGCGCCGATATCGGTGTCGCCATGGGCGCTGCCGGCACCGATACCGCCATGGAGGCCGCCGATGTGGTCATCATGAACGACGATTTGCGGCGTATTCCGGAAACCATCCGTTTGTCCCGCCAGACACACGCCGTGCTCTGGCAGAACATCGCACTGGCCTTGGGCATCAAGGTCGTATTTCTCGGGCTCGCGGTGTTCGGAAATGCCACGATGTGGATGGCGGTATTTGCTGACATGGGCGCCAGTCTGCTGGTCGTCGCTAACGGCCTGCGAACGTTGCGAACCTCTGCGCCGCAAACCAGAGACTGAAGACCCGTTGGCCTGCATCGGCGAAAGCAGCGAGGCCGTCAGCAGTCCAGTCGTACGCCTATTTCGGTCTCGCCATCGGCGGATATTGCGAATGCCTCCCCGTCATGCATCCGGGCAATCGCGCTTACGATGGCGAGACCCAGTCCATGATTTTGGTGGCCGTGACTACGTGACGTGTCTACGCGGAAAAAGCGATCGAAGATGTGGGGCTGGCTTGCAGCAGGAATCGGTTCCCCCTGGTTGATCACCGAGAGCTTTAGTTGTCCATCTGCTTCCGGCGCTATCCGGATCAAGATTGCACTTCCGTGCTCAGCATACCGGGCCGCATTATTCAGTAAATTGGACAGTACGCGCCGTAGCAGTGCAGCATCGAATAGGCCGGATGCATCACCTTCAATCGACAACTGAAGGTCGGACTCAATCAGCACTGCTTCATAGTAGTCAGCCACCTCCGTGCAGAGTTGGGCGAGGCTTTGAACGGGTATCCGCCGGGCTTTTGCACCCCGGTCGGCTTGCGACAGGAACAGCATGTCATTAACAATGCCCGACAGCCTGTGCATTTCTTCGAGATTCGCACCGATGCAATCACGCAGATTTTCATCCTTGTCGTTGCTACGCAAAGCCAACTCACTGCTAGCGATGATATTCGCCAACGGCGTTCTCAATTCGTGCGCTACATCGGCATTGAATCCTTCGAGCTGCTGGTAGGCTTTTTCCAGTCGGTTTAGCAAATCGTTGAACTGATCGACAAGCACTTGTAGCTCGGCGGGAATCCCCTCAGTTTCCAACCGTTTGTCGAGGGAAAGTATTGCGAGACAGCGTGTTTGCTCAGCCAGTGTCCGAATGGGGGTCAGCCCAAAATAAACGAGCAGGTAACCGCCCACGGTGATCGCAGCACTGCCGATCAATGCAGCCCCCCAGAGAATGGCTGCGAGGCGATCCAGAATAGCCTCGTCGGGTGCAGTGTCGAGCGCCAATTCGGCAACGGCAAAATCTGTCCTCGAAGCTTCCTCGGGGAGTGCAAGCGAGAGAAAGCGCGCTTTTAACGGCCACGCACTTGGCGTCGAAATGAAACGAGCCTCACCCAATCTATCGAGTAACTTGAGATGCAAGTCCCGATTGATCTTCAGAAGATCTTCCAGATCATGCTCCAGTGTTCCCGGTTGCAGGTG
>WBUO01000367.1 GCA_008933675.1 Dechloromonas sp. | reverse complement strand
GAAGAGGGTCTGGTCCGCGGCGCAAGCCCGGCTTGTCACAGACCTCAAGTCGCGGCCGGACGCGGCAGCGTGAAATGGAAGACCGTCCCCTGCCCCAGCACGCTTTCCACGCCGACTTTCCCGCCGTGCAATTGCACGATGTGCTTCACGATGCTGAGGCCGAGCCCAGTCCCGCCCTTTTCGCGCGAGCGGCCCTTGTCGACGCGGTAAAAACGCTCGAACAGGTGCGGCAGGTCCTCGGCGGGGATGCCCGGGCCGTTGTCGCGCACGTAGACCTGCACTTCGCGCTCGCGCGGCTCGAGCACCACGGAGATGTAGGCGTTTTGCGGCGTGTATTTCACCGCGTTCTCGAGGAGGTTTTCCATCACCTGCGTGATCCGCAGCGGATCGATCCGCAGCTGCCCCACCCGCTCGTCGGGCACGAAGATGAGCTTGCGGCCGTTGGCGGACGGACGGCTCTGGTATTCGCGCACGAACTCGCCGACGAGGTGGGCAAAGTCGACCGTCTCGAAGGCGAGGCCCGGGTTGGTCGATTCCAGTCGCGACAGCACGAGGAGATCCTCGAGGAGCGAGTTCAACCGCTCGGTGTGGCGCTGGACGGTGCGCAGGAAACGCTCGCGGTCCTCGACCGACATGCCGTGCAGATCGTCGATGAGCGTCTCGACGCAGCCCTTGATGACGCTCAGCGGCGTGCGCAGCTCGTGGGAGACGTTGGCGACAAAATCCTTTCGGATGCCCTCGAGCTTTCGCTGACGCGTGATGTCGTGGAGCACGAAGAGCGTCCACTGGGTGCGGTCCCCTTCCAGCGGCGGGATCAGCGCGCCGGTGACCTCGAGCCAGACCGAGTCGCTGCCCCGCGTGAACTCGAAGGCGGTTTGTGGTTTCGCCTGCCCGTGGCGCACGGTCTCCACGTAGTCGAGGAATTCGCGGCTGTGCAGCACGAGTTCGAGACGGCGGCCGAGGATGTCGGTCGCCGCGGGGAAAATCTGCTGCAGCGCCTGATTCGCGAGCAGGATGCGGTTGGTGTCATCGACGATCAGCACTGCCTCCTGCAGGCTGCCGAGGGTCGCCTCCAGCTGCGCGAGCTGACCGGCGCGGAATTGCTGCAGGCGGTTGACCTCCTGGCACAGCGTGTTCGCGGACGCGCACAGGCGGTCCCAATCCTCGCCGAGCAGGACCGATTGCTCCTCGCGCAGGAGGGGCTGCCGCTGCGCGATGGCGCGCTCGAGTTCGCGCAGCGCCCGGCGGTGCTGGCGGAGTTTGACGGCGGCCACCCCGCAGGCGACCGCCAGGAGCACGGCCAGGATCCAGGTCATGCGCGTGCTCTGCTTTCGGCCATGCGGTAGCCGACGCCGCGGATGGTCTCAATCCAATCGGCCTCGCTCCCGAGTTTCTCGCGGAGGCGCCGCACGTGCGTGTCGACGGTGCGCGTTTCGATCTCGGTTTCGTAATTCCAGACGTTGAGAAGCAGGTGCTCGCGGGTCTGCACGCGGCCGCGGCGTTCCATGAGGAGGTGCAGGAGCTTGAACTCGGTGGCGGTCAATTCCACGGACTTGCCGTGTACGGTGATGGCATGGCGCTCGACATCCAGCACGATCTCGCCGGCCTGCAGCATCTGCGCGGGCGTGGCCGGACCCTCGGAGGTGCGGCGCAAAATAGATTGCACGCGAAGCACCAATTCCTTGGTGCTGAAAGGTTTGCAGATATAGTCGTCGGCCCCGCTTTCGAGGCCCTGGATGCGATCCGACTCCTCGGCTTTCGCGGTGAGGAAGATCACCGGCACGCGTTTGAGTTTCGGATCGGCGCGCAGCATGCGGCAAATCTGAATGCCGTTCAGCTCTGGCATCATCACATCGAGGATCACCAGATCTGGGACCAGGGAACGGGCCAGACCGATGCTGGCGTTCGGATTATTGACCGCCTCGACGGCAAATCCCTTCGCCTTGAGCGTATACACGAGAAGATCGGTGACGTCGGGTTCGTCATCCACCACCAGGATTTTCTTCGGCTGATTCTCGGTCATGACGCCCCTAGTGCTATCCGATCTTTGGGGTGACGGACTAGTGAAATCCCAGCGCGTTTCACAAATGTTACAACCCAAGCGAAGAGGGGTATGGCAGTGGGTAGCGTCCGGCCTCCCTCCTTCGCCGGGCCTACGGAGGGCAGGCCGGGTGGACGGTTGGTCGACCGAATGCGTTCATCGCTCCGCCCGTCCAGAGGCCGGGCGCTACCCATATACCTCTATCCCTCTCAACCCACCTGACGCCGCTGGGCCTCGATCAGGACCATTAAAACGCTGATATCCGCCGGGTTAACTCCGCTGACCCGGCTGGCCTGTCCGAGGGTGTAGGGCTTGAGGGCGGCGAGCTTGAGGGCGCTTTCCTTGCGCAAACCTTTGATCTGTAGATAGTCGAGCGACTCCGGGATACGGATCTTCTCGATATTGCTCATCTTCTCGATCTGCCGCTGCTCGCGCTCCAAATAGCCTTGGTAACGCACACGGTAGAGCACCTCGTCGCGGATCGCGGTAGGCTCGCGGACGAAGTCATCCGGGAGCGGAATCGGAGGTTCACCGCGGCGCAAATGGTCGCCCCAAGACTTGCCGGCGACCCGCTGGTTTTCGAGGATTCCAAGCCAGTGCGTGATGCGATCACGCTTGGCGCGGATGCGCCCTATCCTGCTTTCCGAAAGCAATTTGTGTGACTCGGCGTGATGGAGCAAACGCAGCTCAGCGCTGCCATGATTGAAGAGCAGGCGATGCTCGGCGCGACTGGTAAACATGCGGTATGGCTCGGTCGTGCCCTTGGTCACGAGATCGTCGATCAGAACGCCGATATAGCCCTCGTGGCGCTGGATAATTAGCGGCGGTTCTCCCCTGCCCTTGCACACGGCATTGACCCCGGCGACCAGGCCTTGGCAGGCCGCTTCTTCGTAACCGGAAGTACCATTAATCTGGCCGGCAAAAAACAGGTTCCCCACCCGCTTCGACTCGAGGGTTGGATAAAGCTGGGTCGGTGGCGAGAAGTCGTACTCGACGGCATAGGCCGGCCGCAAGAGCGTCGCGTGCTCGAGGCCGGGCACGCTGTGCACCATGTCGAGCTGCACGTCGAACGGCAGGCTCGTTGAGAGGCCGTTCACATAGTATTCGTTCGTCGAGCGTCCCTCGGGCTCCAGGAACAGCAGATGGTGGGGTTTGTCGGCGAAGCGGACGAACTTATCCTCGATACTCGGACAATACCGCGGGCCGACCCCGGCGATCTCGCCGCTGTACATGGCGGACTTGTGCAGGTTCTCGCGGACGATCCGGGCGGTTTCGTCCGTCGTGTGGGTCATCCAGCAGGAAATCTGGGCTTCGCCCGGTTTCCAGCCCAAGCGCTGCTCGCCGGTATGTTCTACGTGGAACATGTCCTCGGCGTCCCGGGTATCGTGGAACGCAAACAGGGTCGGCTCCGGGTCGCCTTTCTGTTCCTGCATTTTGCTGAAATCCAGGCTCCGGCCCAACAACCGCGGCGGCGTCCCGGTCTTGAGGCGCTGCAATTCGATGCCGGCCTCCAGAAAACTCGCCGACAGCGTCTTGGCGCTGAAATCGCCCAAGCGGCCGCCTTCGTTCTTGTTTTGGCCGATATGCATCAGGCCGCGCAGGAAGGTCCCGGTGGTCACGACCACGGTCCGTCCGGCGAACTCGATATCCAGATTGGTGCGGACGCCGGTCACATGGTCATTCTCATAGACC
>WBUO01000366.1 GCA_008933675.1 Dechloromonas sp. | reverse complement strand
AGCCGGGCTGGTTTCGCGCAGTTCCTTGATGAAAGTGCGGATGCCGTCATAATCGAAGGCAACGAGATAGGCCTTCACTTCATCCCCAGGCACGCGCTTATCGGCGATGTAAGTAATCTGGGTGCCAATCAGTGCAACAGCTTGACCCTTCTCGCTAATCCGCACTTCACGAGGCATGAAGATTCTGCTCATGTTCTCCTGCTTGAGTCGGTTTGCGCCCATCTTGAAGCGAATAGACAACTCGCCGTTGACAGAAGGATGAACAAGCTTGAGGAGGACGGAATTCTGATATTCGATGGTTTGCGGCGAGACGGTTGCGTACTGGGAAATTACCCAGGAGCCCATCTGCTCGAGCCATTCGGGGCCGATGTGGTTGCCATCAACCCAGAAAGTCTTGTTGATTTCGGGCGGAACAAGAACGGTTCGCACGGTGCGGTCCATTGTGAAGAAAGCACCTGCCATAAACACGTTGGTCAGCAGGGAAGCCGCCAGAATCATCTGGAAGGCCTTAGTTACGCCTGCACGGGCTTCAACGTCGGCGATCAGTTTCTTCAAATTCATATTATTTAGTCTCGTCGTCTCAATGGGGTAACAGTCGGTTTCAACCTATGAACTCTCGAACCGCTGATGGCGGCGTAATTCGGAATCCGAAACTGGTCGGCAGGTACCAGTAGAGAGCGTGGAGACCGAATGCTCTGCTGCGGCCCGCCTTCAACTTCTGGTAAGACATGGCGACAACCACGCCGAGGCCGGTAAAGGTCAATGTTTGGTTTGTCATGATCCCAATGACCATGCAACCCATAAACAAGATCGCCACATCGAAATCCCACCACAAGAACTTGGGAGGGTCATCCAGGCGAGCCGGGATGACGTACTTGAAGTCAATGGATTCCGACATGGCGTATCTATGCTTTGGCGTTATGCCTTCGTGCTTAGATCAGCGCGGAAGCGATACCGTCGATGATGCCGGGGCCGATGGCGAACAGCACGGCGAAGATGATGCCAACCAGGGCCGGCATGGCGGTGGACTTGGCGAAGCCGACGATCGCGCCAACCAGGAATGCGGCGATTGCCAGGGTGCGGCCCAGGTAGCCTTCGCTCCAGCCCTTGACCAGGTTGTACAGGCCGGTGAATTCGGTACCGGTGGTGCCGGCGAAAGCCGGAGCAGCCAGCAGGGAAACGGAAGCGACACCAGCGCGATTCATCAGTTTTTGAACGAGTTTCATGTGTTTTGTCCTTGGCGAAAAGAAAAAAAAGAAAGATTTAGTCTCGTCGTCTCGTCGTCTGAAAGTCTCTTGATCTGCTACGCGGTCTTGCTGTCGTCGAGGTCACGCCTCACAACATCCTTGACCCGGGCGAACAGGCGCTCACGCGCTTGATCGTCCTTGCTTGCATCCTCGATAGCCATTTCCAGTGCGGCTGTCGCAATGCGGCGTTCCTGAAACAAGTCCCGCTCGGGGAGGCCCGAACGGAACACGCGCAGGCTTTTCTTGGTGTCTTCTCGTACAAGCACGGCCCGGTAGCCCTGCTCGTAATTTCCACTGGTCTGTGTAGTCATTTGGTCGTAACCGTTATCTCAATGTCTGTACGTCTGAGTTCTCTCATGGCAGCCTTGGAGGCAGCCAGGCTTCCATCACAGCATGGGGTTTGAGCCACTGCAGCAATTCGGTCTGCCGGGATACCAGCCATCACCAGTACAGCCTTGACGGTTTCTGCACGGCGAACAGCCAGTTTCTCGTTGAACTTGCGCGGCCCCGTCGGGTCGGTGCGACCCGCTACTTCAATGTGCTTGGCGTCTTTGAGCAGGCCAGAAGCCACGACTGCTTCAGCTTCTTTGCGGCCATCAGCATCCAAACGACTCCAACCCCAGCGGAAGTGGACCTTGAAATGAACTTGCTTCGGCTCTTCTTTCACCGCCACCACGGGTTGCGGCACAGAAACAACCTGGGGCGGCGGCGGAAGACGCTTGGGCGTGCGTTGCGGGCAGTGCTCGGACTTGCAGAAAACCAACTCGGCGTTCTGCTGCGCCCCAACCTGGACAACACCCAACTTTCCAGCCGACGATTGGCGATCCGATTCAGGAACGGAAGCGCAGGCTGAAACGATCAAAGCCAAGGAAGCTGCGACGACGGTCTTATTCATCGTCTTGCTCCCCTTCATAATTCATAAAGCCATCGACGTTCAACCCACGCAGGTCGGTAGGGCCTTCGTATTTCGCCAACGTCATCGATGGCTCATTGCTACTCAATTGAACAACCATGATCTTTTTGGGCTCGGCAACACTTCCCGATGCACGGAGGGCGCGGTTTGAAACAACGGTCGCACCTTGCTCATAATTGGCCACCATTGCATTCGGCATGGGGGACTTGATATCGGAAACATTGCGCAGTGCCGTATGGACTTTCCACGCATATTGGCTGCGGCGACGGTCGCATTCAGCCGCGTTCAGCTTGGCACAACCAACGTTGTATGCTCCGATGGCATTCCAGTTCCAACCGAGCTTTTTGGCATTGTTCGAAAGAATCCATGCCCCTACTTTCAGATTAGTGCAGGCGTCATACAGTGATGCCTCGGTCAATCCATACGCTTCAAGTTTCGGAAGCCAACCAGAATTGATCTGCATCATTCCAATGTCGTAGGTGCCATTGGAGTTCTTGTTTACCGCCTTGGGGTTGAAGTTGCTTTCGGTCTTGGCAACAGCCTTCAGCACGTCAACCGGAATGCCGTTGGATTGGCTTGCGGCCTCCCAGCACGTAGCATTCGCGGCGGCCGGGACCGCAAATGCGATCCCGGTCAGTGCGGTTAGAAGAAGGTTTTTTGTTGCGTTCTGCATGGATTGCATCTTGCCGTTCCGCAAGCGTCCATACAACGCAGAAACATCGCCGAAAAGTGGGGGTTAGATGTATAAATGGACTAGCTTACGCAGAATGTTGAATATTGGAGATCAACAGGCGTAGCAAGACACCCATAGAGGTGATCACGATCGGGTAGAAGAAGATCGACAACGGGGTAACGAATGCGAAGGCCACCATTGAAAGTGCAGCCAGTGCAATGATGATGTGCCAGGACATGTTGTAGATCGTCGGGCTGGTGTACTTGAAGGATGCAAGCTTCGCTTTCCGTGTCATTACTCCATCAAAGATGATGGCCGCAATGAACGGTGTGAGGTACATCATCCACGAAAGCGAGTGGGCGATTCGGAAGCAGAACATCCAGATGTTCAACAGCAGATTGCCCCAATACTCCATCAAGTGATCGGCATAAGGAACCAGCACCTTTGGTACATCCACTCCTGGTGCAATCTCTTTGCTCGTGACAGGTTTCGCCAGATGTTTTCGGATCATCGGGTCGATTCCCGTTGTGATCATTGCAGCGCCGTAGATTTTGTTGGTCCGGTTTACGATCGATTGAACCTCATCCTCGTCATACCAGGAACTGGCGGATTTCAGCTCCGTTTCGACGCAGCTTTCATAATCTTTCTGTAGGACCAGTAATGGGGCAAACAGAAAAATGAGGATGATGGCAATAAGCCAAAGTAGTCCGTGTCTTGTCACTGGATGGCGCTCCCATTGAAGAGACCAGTCATATCGATCTCGGCACTCTCAAGCTCCTGCGTGGAACTGATTGATGCGAGCAGTTTGAGCATTACTGGACCGGGCGCGATAGGGGTCTCACGCTCCCTAATTTGGATGGCCCACCGCTTTCGGTGGCTCATGTATTCGGTTAGGGGCTGGTC
>WBUO01000365.1 GCA_008933675.1 Dechloromonas sp. | reverse complement strand
GACATATGGGGTGCCGACCCCTGCGATACCAGGGTCGACTTCAGGCTAATGTCATGCACTCGACGCATGGCAGGGGGCGCACCCGCGGCGGGACGATCGGCAAGCAATCAGCCGGCCGCCGCCTGGTCGACCGCCGGCTGATCCGTCAGCTTAGTTGACGGTCTTTTCCCACTGCTCGACCTGCTTTTCGGCCTCTTCCTTGGCCAGGCCGTAGCGGATCTGCAGGCGGCCCACCAGTTCCTGGCGCTGGCCGTTGATCACGGTGATGTCGTCCTCGGTCAGCTTGCCCCACTGCTGGCGCACCTGGCCGGCATATTTGTTCCAGTTGCCCTTCACGCGATCCCAACTCGGGATCACCTTGCCGTCCTGGGCATGGGCGACGGTGGTGAACGAGACCGCCGGGGCGACGCCCAGGGCGATGACGATGGCGGTGACGGCGGTGGCGCCAATTCGGTTCAGCTTCATGGCAATTCTCCTGCAGATTTGGATAGGGTGAGGGCGGCGCGCGTTACTGGACGCGGCGTTCCCAATCCTTGACCTGGCGTTCGGCCTCTTCGCGCGCTACGCCGTAGCGTTCCTGGACCCGGCCGATCAGCTGGTCGCGCTTGCCGTTGATCCGTGCCAGGTCGTCGTCGGTCAACTCGCCCCAGGCGGCCTTGACCCGCCCAACGACCTGTTTCCACTCGCCCTTGATCTGGTCGGCATTCATCGGAAAACTCCTTCGGTTCTGTCTTCGCGGCGGCACCGGCACGCGGCCGGCGTCTCGTGCGAAAGAATGCACGGGGCCAGGATTCAGTTCCGGAAGGGGGTGGAGCATCCCGCGTCCGCATGGAAGCGGGATGCTCTACGCTTTTGATCCAAGAGGCTTTTATTCAGCCGGGCGTGTCGTCCAGGCCCAGATGTTCCTCGATCCGCCGCAGGCGATCGCCCAGCGGCTGGACATCGCCCAGGCCGAAGGCACGCGCATAGGCCTGCGCGATCGAGGCCGCCAGCCCCGCGCGATCGAGGGTCGCGGCCTCGCCGCGATGAATTGCCGACAGGCAGATATGCTCGACCCCGCCATAGACCAGGTCGCGCATGGTGGCCGGCGACAGCCCCGCGGCCTCGCCGGCGGCCAGGGTTTCCTTCAGCAGGTCGGTATAGCGGCGGTTCAGGGCGCGGCCGGGCGACCGGCGATAGCCGGCCGTCGCGCGCACCTCGCGCAGGAACATCAGATAAAGTTCCGGGTTGTCCAGAATCACGTCGAAGTGGCGCAGCACCAGGAAGCGCAGCCGGTCGGGCGGTGTCTTGATCGCCACCGCCTCGCGCGCGGTGCGCTCGGTGATCTCGCCGAACCAGTCGACGATGACCGCCAGCACCAGTTCGCGCTTGGATGCGAAATAGAGATAGACGGTGCCCTCGGCCACGCCGATGTCGCGGGCGATGTCGGCCATCGTCGCCTTGGCATGGCCGCCTTCGCGGCCGAAACGGGCGCGCGCGGCTTTCAGGATATCACCCCGCCGCGCCCCGCGGCGCCCTTCGCCCGCCGCTTCCTGAGCCATCCTCAAATCACCTTCAGGTCGAAAATTGCTGCACTGCGCAAGAATATTGGGTGCAAGCCGGCGTTGACAACGCTTCAAACTGAGGTAGCCTCAGTTTCAACGAACAAGCCAGGGAGGGACGGGCGATGCAGGAAGCTGCCGCCTATGCCGGCTACAAGACACTCGTCTTCGAGCGTCGCGGCCGTGTGCTGTGGGTCACCATCGATCGGGCCGAGACCTACAACGCCATCGACGACGACATGCACCACGACTTCAGCCGCGTGTTCGACGAGATCAACCACGACCAGGGCACCGACATCGTCGTGCTGACCGGGGCGGGCAAGGCATTCTGCGCCGGGGGCGATGCGGCCTGGATGCAGGCGATGATCGACCAGCCCGGCCGGTTCCGCGGCATCGCCCCGGCGGCCAAGCGCATCGTCTTCAGCCTGCTGGAACTGGAAAAGCCGATCATCTGCCGCCTGAACGGCGCGGCGGCGGGGCTGGGGGCGACCATCGCCCTGATGTGCGACGTGATCATCGCCGCCGATACCGCCGTGATCGGCGATCCGCACGTCAAGATGGGTTTCGTCGCCGGTGACGGCGGCGCGGTGATCTGGCCGCAACTGATCGGTTTTGCCCGGGCCAAGGAATTCCTGATGACCGGCGAGATGCTGACGGCCGAACGGGCCGAGCGCATCGGCCTGATCAACTATGTCGTGCCGGCCGCCGAGCTGGACGAGCGTGTGGGCGCGATGGCCGATCGCCTGGCCAACGGCGCGACCTGGGCGATCCGCTGGACCAAGACGGTCGCCAACATCCCGCTGCGCCGCCTGGCCCATGAATTGATGGATGCGTCCGTCGCCTACGAGATGGCGACCAACCTGACCGCCGACCATCAGGAGGCCGTGTCGGCCTTCCGCGAGAAACGCAAGCCGAAGTTCACCGGAAACTGATCCCATGTACCTGTTCGCCGACGAACCCGAACACATCACGCTGCTGCGCGACTCGATCCGGCGGTTCGTCGAGCGCGAGATGCCGCGCGATCAGGTCCGGCTTTGGGATCGCGACCGGACCTTCCCCATGCCGGTGTTCCGCAAGCTGGCCGATCTCGGCGTCTGCGGCCTGACGGTGGCCGAGGACTATGGCGGGGCCGGGCGCGACCTGGTGGCGGCGGTCACCGTGATCGACGAACTGGCGCGCCGCGGCGCGTCGATGTCGGGGCCCTTCATCCATTGCGCCTTCTATGGCGGCCTCAATATCGGCGAGAACGGCTCGGCCGCCCAGAAACGCGACCTGCTGCCGCGCATCGCGCGGGGCGAGGTCCTGTTCGCCTACGGCCTCAGCGAACCCGACGTGGGCGGCGACCTCGCCGCGGTCGGCACCACGGCGCGGATCAGCCCGGACGGGCGGTCGGTCATCCTGAACGGCACCAAGCGCTGGTGCACCGGCGCGCGTTTTGCCGATTACATCATCTGCCTGGTCAAGTCCGACCCGGACGCCGCGCGGTATCGCAACCTGTCCTTCGTGCTGGTGCCGACCGGCCTGCCCGGGATCACCATCCACGACATCGACCATATCGGCATCCGTTATGCCGCCACGACCGACGTGGTGTTCGAGGATGTCGCGGTGCCCGTCGACCATGTGCTGGGCGGCGAAGCCGGCTGGAACCAGGGCTGGAAGATGCTGGCCGGCCCGGCGCTGGATGTCGAGAAGCTCGAGATCACCGCCTGCGCCTACGGCATCGCCGCCGCGGCGGTCGACGATGCCTGGGCCTATGCGCAGGAACGCGTGCAGTTCGGCAAGCCGATCTGCGCCCACCAGGCGGTGCGCCACGCGCTGGTCGAGGCCAAGACAAAGCTGCAGGCCTGCCGCCACATGCTCTACCACGCCGCCTGGCTGGCGTCCGAGGGCCGGCCGTGTTCGGTCGAGACGTCGATGGCCAAGCTGTTCATCGGCGACACCGCGGTCGAGATCGTCCTGGCCTGCCAGCGGGTGATGGGCGCCTATGGCTGCGCCGAGGGTTACGACATGGAGCGTTATGTGCGCGACATCTGCGTGATGCCGATCGTCGGCGGGTCGTCGAACATGCAGAAGAACAACATCGCCGGCCGGCTGAGGCTGCCGGAATGAGCCGGGGGCTGCCCGCCGCGATATCGAGCCGGCTGCGCCTGCCGATGGTGGCGGCACCCATGTTCCTGGTATCGGGCCCCGACCTGGTCGTGGCGGCCTGCCGGGCCGGCAT
>WBUO01000364.1 GCA_008933675.1 Dechloromonas sp. | reverse complement strand
CTACTGCCTTTAAGCTTGCCACGTGGCCACACAGAAAAATTGCCTAATTTGAACTTTCGCCATAAAATTCGTCAAAATAAATTATTCACGTTTCAACGGCGGCTTCAGGTGAGCAAAGACAGCAAGGAAGAATCAACCGGGATCGAAAGTGATCTCGTCAATTTGGCGCGACTGGCGGCCAGTGAATCCCTTGAGGATACGCGGCTATTTTTGGCGCGCCTGATTAGGAAGTACAGGCAATCCCACCCCGATCTGGCGTCCCGTCTTGACCAATCGCTCAAATCCACTCAGACACGCTCGTCAGGTAATTCTGTACTTCGACGTGGCGCACCGGTGGTTGAGAGCAACGAGACAGCCCTACCAGTTGATGGCGACTCTCGCTTGGCGCTGATTCGCGTCTTCGATGACCGAGTAGGATTGGCCGCCCCGATCCTGCCAAACAGCGTTCATGACTCAATCAGAGCCATTATTCGCGAACGTCAGGAATCCCAACGGTTGGCAGCTCGAGGCATAAGCCCTACACGCTCAGCCATTCTGGTTGGCCCCCCGGGGGTCGGCAAGACGCTATCGGCGCGCTGGATTGCCAGCAGCTTGGGCAAGCCCCTGTGGGTTCTTGATCTAACAGCTGTCATGAGCAGCCTACTCGGCAAGACCGGAAACAATCTGCGCGCCGCCTTGGATCACGCCAAGAAACATGCTGCGGTTCTATTGCTAGACGAAATTGACGCGATCGCCAAGCGACGTAGCGATGAGTCTGACATTGGCGAACTGAAGCGCTTGGTCACCGTCATGCTCCAGGAAGTAGATCAATGGCCGGATAGCGGCCTACTTCTAGCAGCCACCAACCATCCCGAACTGGTCGACCCAGCGCTCTGGCGGCGCTTCGATATGGTCGTCAAGTTCGACGCGCCAGATGCAACCTCCATCGGTGTTGCGATCAAGCGCTTCCTTGGAGACGACCAAGAAGCATTCAAGTCCTGGATCGATGTTTTGGCTGCAGGCCTTCAGGGCCAATCTCTATCTGACGTGGAGCGCAGTATTAATGCGTTGCGCCGTGGCCACGCGCTCCAAACAGCCCCCATCGAAAAGCTGATTGGCTCTGCCATGGATCAACGCCAGGAAGAACTCAGCAAACCTGAACGCCTGAATCTCGCCATCGAATTGGCTAAGGCTGGTCAGCATACCCACATGCAAATTAGTCAGATGACCGGGGTCGCTCGCGACACCATTCGAAAACACGCGGGGCCTTCCCCCCGCAAAGGCAGGGGGCTCAAATAAATGTCCACGCGATACCTGATCGGCCGAGCCGAGTTGCTGACCTATCCAATCGATGCGCCTAAGAAAAAGAACGGTGACAAGGCTCATCCCTACACGCTTCGTGAAGCTCAGCGAATCATTGTCCCGGAAATTGAAGTAGCCAACAGCATCTTTCAATCGCTTCCTGCGAAAGCTTGTGCGGATGATTTGGCTGTTGCCCGACTGGTATTGCATCCGGCCTATCTGGCCAAATCCTTTTTCCCGAAACTGCTGCTTGACCAGGTTGGACTGTCGACAGTCGGTTCACGTACTCGCCGTATCAAGCCGCGGCATCAAACTCAGAAAAAGGCGCCACCAGAGGCCGAAACCACAGAGTTGTTCGTGGCAGGTACCCGGGCTGCATTGTCCAATTTCCCAGAATTTGCACGCGGCCTGAACGAGCAAATGCCGGTTTCGGAGCAATTTGCCCGCATCGAGACTTTTGCGGCCATGACCCCTGCTGATCGTCTGCATCTCGAAGGGTCCACCATTGGCCATGTCTTCGAGGTTGGCCTGCATTTGCCACCAGAAGGCAACGCTTCCGATGTCCGCTCCATGTTCGCCGACTATGCCAAAGACTGTGGCTTCGAGGTGAATGGCGCATTTGAGTTCGAAGCCGGCCGGCTCCTTTTTGTAGCAGTCGAAGGAGATGCTTCAGGTCTCGAAACACTCTCTCAATTTACGCTGACTCGCGCCGTACGCCCGATGCCCCATTTGAGGGCAGCTCGCCCCGTAACCAGAAGCATGCCATTGGCGGTGTCTTTTACCCTTCCAAGCGGTGAGCCACTTTCCCGCGAGCCCAAAGTTGCCATCCTTGATGGTGGCTTACCATCAGAACATGTTCTCGACTCCTACGTTCGCCGCTACTTCCTGGCAGACGAGGATGCGAGTGACGTTGCCGATTTCACCGAGCATGGATTGGGCGTTACATCAGCAGTGCTGTTCGGGCCAATCGAGCCGGATGCAGCAGCAGAGCGCCCCTATGCCCCAGTGGACCACCATCGGGTATTGGATGCCAAGATCGACGGAGAAGACCCTTACGAGCTGTATCGGACTCTCGGACACGTCGAAACAGTTCTCCTCTCTCGCCAATATCAGTTCATCAACCTGAGCCTCGGGCCTGATCTTCCTATTGAAGATCAGGATGTCCATGCATGGACGGCTGTTATCGACAGCATCTTGAGCGATGGGGAAACCTTGATGACGGTGGCGGTTGGCAATAATGGGGAGCGTGATGCAGCTCTTAGTCTGAATCGCATTCAGGTGCCCTCTGATAGTGTGAATGCCTTGTCTATTGGAGCTGCCGACCGTAGCGGGAATGAGTGGAAGCGTGCCAGCTATAGCGCTACCGGCCCAGGCCGGAGTCCCGGGCGCCGCAAACCTGATCTGGTCGCTTTTGGCGGTGCACCGAAAGAATATTTTCATGTTGCAGCACCAGGTAAGCGCCCCAACTTGGCCGCCACCCTTGGAACCAGTTTTGCCGCGCCTCTGGCCTTGCGCTCCGCTGTCGGCATCCGCGCCATTCTGGGTGATGCGGTTCATCCGCTGACCATAAAGGCACTCCTGGTCCACGGCTGCGAAAACAAGGAAGAACATGATGTTCACCACGTCGGCTGGGGCCGCGTGCCGGCGGACATCAATCAACTGATCACTTGCGGAGAGGGAGAGGCCCGAATCATTTACCAAGGCGAGCTGCGCCCCGGAAAATTCCTGCGCGCGCCGATACCTCTGCCGAACTTCCAGCTCGAAGGCAAAGTCAGCTTGCGTGCAACGTTCTGCTATGCGAGTCCGGTTGACCCCCAGGATGCCGGCGCCTATACGAAGGCAGGATTGGGAATCACCTTTAGGCCGAACAGCGGGAAGCGCAAAGAAGGAGCGGTGAACGCTTCATCTGCTACATTCTTCCCGGCTGCCGAGTTCCGCACCGAAGCCGAACTGCGGGCTGACTTGGGCAAATGGGAAACTGTCCTGCATGCCGAGAACAATTATTACGGAAGCAGTTTGCTTGAGCCCGTGTTCGATGTGCATTACAACGCACGAGAGGCTGGCGGTCTGGCCTCGTCAGGTGCTCTTGCTATCCGTTACGCGTTGGTAGTAACCGTAAGCGCCCCAAAGCATGCCCAGCTACACCAGGACATCCTTGCGGCGCATGCCGTTTTGCAAGCACTTGAACCGCAGGTATCTCTGCCGGTGCAAACTTAACCCCCCTCCCATTTAAATGACATAGTAATCTCCGAAAACATCAACTTATCGCCAAACTGGCGACGCGAAATTTCAAATGGCTCAGGCAACCGAAAAAACAGGCGAAAACCAAGTATTACGAGTTCTGACACTGGATGGTGGTGGCGCCAAGGGCTTCTATACCTTAGGCGTACTAAAGGAAATAGAAGCGATGCTGGGGTGCCCGCTCTACCAGAAGTTCGATCTGGTTTTCGGGACCAGCACAGGTGCAATCATCGCTTCCCTGATTGCTCTCGGCCACAACGTAGACTCCATCCTAGAAC
>WBUO01000363.1 GCA_008933675.1 Dechloromonas sp. | reverse complement strand
ACCGCAATTTATTCGACGTTCCTCATCGCGGCAGTTCTGCATGCGATATTGTTGTTCGAAGGCGTAAGGATGCGCGCGATGAGCTGGATTTCCGGCGCACTTCTGTTGCCGAAACGCGGTCAAGTAGGAAAACCCGTTCGAGTTCACGATTTTACGAGCAGACTGTTCTTCATGACGTTGTTTACGTCGGTTATCTTCAGCCTTTCTCTGACGGCGCCCATTTTGGGTGCAATTCTTGTACCAGAATTTCGCCTTTCGATTTCTTATATCGGGCAGGTGATCAACTTTTTCGGTACGATCGTGGTTCTTTTTTTCGTCGATCAAATCCTGTTCCGGGCGATTGACCATCAAGAGGTGAATGATGTGATCATGTCATATGTCACCGGCCGACTCGTTGGCTTTTTTCTGATCGGGATTTTGTTCCTGTGCATCGAGCAAAGTCTATGAAGCTGTGCAGTGTAGTCGTGCTCTATCGACCCGATGGCGAGACTCTGGACTTTCTGAGAGCATCTGCATCCAGGGCCAATCCGGTGGTTGCGGTATGGAACGCTTGTCCCTCGGACCAGAAGGCGGCATTTGCCGGCGTCGACGGGCTGACGCTTTGTCCACAGTCGACAAATGTCGGTCTGTCGCGGGCGCTGAACATTGGTATCGAAACCGCGTTCGCCGCTGGTGCAGATAGGGTGCTGTTGCTCGACCAGGACAGCCGGCCTGACGCGAGCATGGGCGAGGCCCTTGCCGAAATTGGTAATCTGGCCGACCGCGAGGGCGTCCGAGTGGGGCTGGTCGGTCCGACTCTCCGTGACCGCAAGGCGAGTGGAGCAGTAAACGCCGTACGGACCGATGCCGGACGTTACCAAATCGTTCCCAGCCTTAGTACATCAGGCAGTTTGATTGACAAGCAAGCATATCGCGCCGTCGGACCAATGTGGGATGACCTGTTTATTGACGGTATCGACCACGAATGGTGCTATCGGGCTAAATTCAAGGGTTTCAGCATCGTCCAGGCACGCGATGTCTCGATGGAGCACGATATGGGCGATGCGGGAGTCAATGTTTTTGGCCGCTACAAACCAATCCACCGTTCGCCCGTTCGGCACTATCATATTGTCCGGAATATCCTTTGGCTGGCGAGGCAGCGTCAGGTGCCGAAGTCGTTTTCTGCCAAGGAGGTATGCAAGCTAGCCTATCGCATTCCCGCTTACATCGCTGTGAGCACTGCGCGAGGCGCGACCATGTCCAACATATTTCGCGGTATTCGGCATGGATTGTTCGGAACGCCTGCAAAGGTCGATTTGGAGTTTTGACGTGACGGATATCAATATATCGTCTGAGCAAAATGCAGATCAAGCAAATGTTCTTTATAAAATTTACATTCTTTTGTCTGTAGTAATATTTTTTTCAGTACTAAACTATAGCATACCTCAGAGAGATTTTTCTGATACGGACACGTATCTTTATTACATTGACTACATATACTTTTTCAGGGACGCTGACTGGTGGCATTTTGAGGGATTGTCAAAAATCACAATGCTTGCATTGAGGTTTTTGACGCAAGACACATTAGATGCAGTATCAATACTGAGATATGTTCTTATCTTGGTATTTTCACTTTCGATGTATTATATGTATCGATCGATCTCGTGGCAGGGACTGGCGATTGCAGTCGCATTGTATGCGCCTCTCCTGGGATTGGTGACAATTCGTGCAACCCCTGCCTATATACTGGTAGCGCTTTCAGCGATCGCGGCGATGGATGGCAAATGGCGATCAATACCCCTGCTGCTATCTGGCTTCTTGTTCCATGTCTCCACGGCATTGGCGATTCCTGCCATCTTCCTGACATTGGCTTTGAGCCGTTATGGCGTGAAAACCGTAAAGGCACGCTATATTTACGCTACATTTCTTGCTTGCGGCCTATTTTATGGCGTCATCGGTAGTTTTGGTGCCCAATCTTTTTTAGACTTTCTCGGGTCATTTTCTTATCTTGCAAAATACACCGTTTACATCCCGGAAGCTAATTCGGCAGCGGCAGCAAGCGAAGCGCAGTCAAACATGGCAATCCACTACGCCCTGATGGGCGGGATCGTAACGCTAGCTATGTTCCTGATTTACATGGCGCGTGACGATCAAGGTGTCGACAAGCTTTTTATCGCGATTTCGGTTTTCGTTTATGTTTCCCTGTTTCTGCTTTCGAGTCCGGTCGTGTCCACGCGTTACTCGCCGTTTTTTATACTGCCCGCATTGGCGAGGATCGATATCTCGTTCCGAGGCGGCTGGACTCTCGCAAGTGCTCTGGGAGTGCTCATATTCGGGACCGCCATTTTTCTGGTCAACATCGATTTGATAATTCTCTGATCTGGGGCGCCCGGGCGATCGACCGGCACTACGTTCAATAAACACTCAAGTGAGGTAACATGCGTAAGGGTATCATCCTGGCCGGAGGTTCCGGCACCCGCCTCTATCCGCTGACCAAGGCGGTGTCGAAGCAGCTGATGCCGGTCTATGACAAGCCGATGATCTATTATCCGCTGTCGGTGCTGATGCTCGCGGAGATTCGCGAGATCCTGATCATCACGACGCCGCAGGACCAGGTCGCCTTCCAGGCGTTGCTTGGCGACGGCGCCGACATGGGGATGACGATCGAATATGCGGTGCAGCCGCACCCCGGCGGGCTGGCGCAGGCCTATCACATCGGCGCGGATTTCGTCGGCAACGATCCGTCGACGCTGATCCTCGGCGATAATATCTTCTATGGGCATGGCTTGCCGCAGCTCCTTGAATCGGCGGCACACCGGACCGCAGGGGCGACGGTGTTCGGCTATTATGTCAGCGACCCGACTGCTTATGGCGTCGTGTCCTTCGATGCCGAGGGTAAGGCCGAGACCATCGAGGAAAAGCCCGCCAATCCGAAGTCTAACTTCGCGGTGACCGGCCTGTATTTCTATGATGGCAAGGCGGTCGAGCGCGCCCATCAGGTCAAGCCCTCGGCACGCGGCGAACTCGAGATTACGGATCTCAACCGTATCTACCTCGAAGCCGGGGAATTGTCGGTCGAGATCATGGGCCGCGGTTATGCCTGGCTCGATACCGGGACGCACGGCTCGCTGATCGATGCCGCCAACTACGTCCGGATCACCGAGGACAGGCAGGGCCTCAAAATCTGTGCGCCCGAGGAGATTGCGTGGCGCAAGGGCTTTATCGACGACGAGCAGTTACAGCGGATCGCCGAGCCGCTGCGCAAGTCGGGATATGGCGAATATCTGATGAAGCTGCTGGAGCGCCGCTGATCATGCAATTCACCCCGACGAACATCGAAGGCGTCACCGTCATCGAGCCGCGCGTATTCGGCGACGACCGCGGCTTCTTCATGGAGAGTTGGAATGCCGAGCTGTTCCGCGGCGCGGGGCTTGACCTGACCTTCGTCCAGGACAATCACAGCCGGTCGTCCCGCGGGGTACTGCGCGGGCTTCACTATCAGCAGCCTGGGCCGCAAGGGAAGCTGGTGCGGGTGACTGCGGGCGTAGTGTACGACGTCGTCGTCGACCTGCGCCGGTCGTCGCCGAGCTTCGGCAAATGGTTCGGGATCGAACTGTCGGCGGCGAACAAGAAGATGCTGTATGTGCCAGAGGGAATCGCGCACGGCTTCCTGTGTCTCGAGGACGGCACTGACTTTCTGTATAAATGCACGAGCGGCTATGCGCCTGCGAACGAACACAGCCTGCTCTGGAACGACCCCGCGATCGGCATCGAATGGCCGCTGGGCGATATTGTGCCGACACTGTCGGCAAAGGATGCGGCGGGG
>WBUO01000029.1 GCA_008933675.1 Dechloromonas sp. | reverse complement strand
CGCCCCGCCCACTCCCCATCCACGCCCCGATAACCCAGTTTGCAATCGCCGATGGCCAGTTGCTGGTCAATGGCCTGTCGCTCGAACGACTCGCCGCCCGCGTCGGCCAGACACCTTTCTACGCCTACGACCGCAGCCTCCTGAAGGCGCGCGTGGCGGAACTGCGTTCGGCATTGCCGGCCGCCATCAAACTGCACTACGCCATGAAGGCCAATCCGATGCCGGCGGTGGTCGGCCTGATGGCCGGGCTGGTGGATGGCATCGACGTCGCGTCGGCCGGCGAGTTGAAGATGGCGCTCGATGCCGGAGCCGACCCCCATGAAGTCAGCTTCGCCGGGCCCGGCAAGCGGGATGTCGAACTGCGTCAGGCGGTGGCAGCCGGGGTGCTGGTCAATCTCGAATCCTTCCGCGAGGTCGGCGTGCTGGCTGCCGTTTCGGCCGAACTGGGTTGCCCGGCGCGGGTAGCGGTGCGGGTCAATCCGGATTTCGAGCTGAAGGGCTCGGGCATGAAGATGGGTGGCGGGCCCAAGCAGTTCGGCGTCGATGCTGAACAGGTGCCGCAACTGCTCGCCGAGATCGGCGCCGCCGGCCTGCAGTTCGAGGGCTTCCACCTGTTCGCCGGCTCGCAGAACCTGAAGGCAGAATCGATCTGCGAGGCCCAGCAAAAGTCATGGGAACTGGCGCACCGACTGGCCGGGCACGCCCCGGCGCCGGTACGCTTCCTGAATCTGGGCGGCGGCTTCGGCATCCCCTACTTTCCCGGCGAACAGCGCCTGGACCTGGCTCCGATCGGCGCCAACCTGGCGGAACTGGCTGCCCGTACGGCAACGGAGATGCCGCAGGCCGAACTGGTCATCGAACTCGGCCGCTATTTCGTCGGCGAGGCCGGCATCTACGTGACCCGTGTCATCGACCGCAAGGTCTCGCGCGGCCAGACCTATCTGGTGGTGGATGGCGGGCTGAACCATCACCTGTCAGCCTCCGGCAACTTCGGCCAGGTGATCCGCAAGAACTATCCGGCAGCCATCGGCAACCGGATGGATAGTGGCGATACGGAGTCGGTCTCGGTCGTCGGCCCGCTGTGCACGCCGCTCGATCTGCTCGCCGACCGCATGGAACTGCCGGCGGCCAAACCGGGCGATCTGGTGGTCATCTTCCAGAGCGGCGCCTACGGGGCCAGCGCCAGTCCGCAGGCCTTTCTCGGCCACCCGGTGGTCAGTGAGGTGCTGGTCTAGTCGAGGAACATCGTGGCGTGTTCCAGATCCTGGTGGGTGTGCCCATTCTCCAGGGCGCTGACGAACTTGCGCCAGACCAGGTCCGGTTCGCCGACACGGAAACCGTAGAAGCCGTTGAAGCCGTTTGCCTGATCGCGGACGGCCAGGGCCTTGACGACGGATATCTCCGAACGCCCCAGCTGCACGGTGGCAGAACTCCAGACGTTGAGCGGCAGGCCTTCATGGGCATAGGCCTGGAAGCCATACTCGGAGACCTCGATGACCTGGACGTCGAACTCGTCCTTGCCTGCACTCGTGGCATCGAGCCTGATCCGTCCCGGACATTTGACCGAGAAGCGGCGGTGCTGGCGTAGCTGCACCCCCTCCCCCTGCAGCGGCAGCTCAGGGAGAACCGCCCGGTAGGCGGGCAAATCGTAGATGGAGTGCAACAAGGCCTTCTTGCGCGGATCGAGATTGGCAAAACCCTGCGTGCGCTGATTGAAGAAGTGATCGATCAATGCCGGCGTGAGAACCGGATCGTTGGTCGTGAAATAGCGCCGGCTGGGCAGCTGCAGGTTGGCCAGACTGACCTCGGTAAAGTAGGCCAGCAGGTTCTTGCGCGCCGGTTTGCCGGCATAGGCGGGGGCCATGATGCCGGGCGCCTGCTGCAGGTCGAGCGCCGCGCCGACGGCCGGCGCCCCGTTGGCAAAGTCGTAGTTTTCGACGACGTTGGCCGTCAGGCGCTCGAAGAAGAGTAGCGACTCGTACATCTCGATGCGGTTGGGGTTGACGGCGATCAGCAGGTGGCGGGTATCGAAGTATTTCGTCGCATACTCATACATGAACTTCATCAGCGGGAAGAGGATCGCCCCCCCGGTCTTGCGGAAACGGGGATGAACCGCCAGGGCCGAAACCTCGGCCAGATTGCCGCCCTTGAGCCGGACACCGCTGAGATCGAATACTTTCTGCAGGGGGAAACCGAAGGCGCTCTCGCGGATCAGCGAGATGGTACCGACGACCTCGCCATCCCACTTGGCGCACAGCGTGGTGGTGGTCGGCAACGCGTGGTACATGGTGACGCGCATGCCCGACGGGTCCGGCTTCATGAATCCGGCGTCGACGTAAGCATCGTGCAGCAGCGAGAAGCAGGCTTCGAGTTCGTCGCAGGTATCGGCGATCTTGAGTTGCAGGCGGGCACTTGGCGCCGGATCGCAATCGACGAACGAGCGATAGACGGCGAAGCGCATGTCACGAGGCAGCGAAGCCAGCATCCGGCGCAATCCCTGGTGCAATATCTTGC
This sequence comes from Dechloromonas sp., assembly GCA_008933675.1. Classification (GTDB taxonomy): domain Bacteria; phylum Pseudomonadota; class Gammaproteobacteria; order Burkholderiales; family Rhodocyclaceae; genus Azonexus. The sequence goes on along the minus strand of WBUO01000029.1, from coordinate 25,493 downwards.
GTATTGCTTTCATGCCTGCCTTTTCCATCGCGTAACCCTCGTTGCTGACATTATTGATGTAGATGGGATAGCTGTCTTATACACCAGCAAGCGCAGGAGGAGTGACAGAAGCACAAATCTTGACAGCCCAGCCGTGGACCGCCTACAACTTTGGTAATACAGCTTTTCCGGCGCTGACAGAGTAAACTTGCCCCCCCTTGAATTGTGACCCCGGCATCATTTACAACAACAAATCCGGCCTGCGCCGGCAACCAGAACAGGTTTAACAAAAATGATACTTTTGCCGCATTCGGCAAACCGTTTCACCGTGCTTCAGCGCACCTCCATTTCCAGCATCGCGGCGCCCGCCAGTCCGGCCGGCCACGGCCGCCGGATACCGGCTGCGGGAAATGGAAGTCTTCGTGAAATACTGCACAGGCATGATCTGTATCAAATCCTAGAATCCGTCCAACACGCAGGTACTTCATCCTGTCTCCGTCGCCTGCCAGGCCCGGTACCGATGAAACGCCCGCCATCATCGTCGGCACGGGCCGGATTCCTGAAGATTGCAGACATGCAAGAAAGTCACGAGGACTGATCATGGTCAGACTGTTCAATCACTGGTTACGCTGGCGCCCGCTGGTCCAGATGCTTTTCGATTTTTCCTTCGTGATCGTCGGCATCGTGATCATGATGATGTGGGTGGATAACGGACTGCCGGTCAATCTCAAGCAGGTTCTGCTGTTCGCCGCCCTGCTCGCCGGCGCCATGCTGGTGATCAACTCCTGGCTGGGTTTCTATCAGCGCCTGAGCCACCGCACACCGATGGAGACACGTGCCCGGGCCGTGCTTTCGCTCTATCTGGCGGTACCGGTCGCCTACGGCATCTATGCGCTGCTGCCGCTCACCGGTGTCAGCCGCGAGTTCATGCAGCTTTCTGCGATGTCGGCCGTGTTCGGCATGCTGGTCACCCGCGTCAGCACCACCCAGTCCTCCACCGGCAGCATCCTCTCCCGCCGTATCATGGTCTTCGGCACAGGCGCCAAGGCGCTGGCCGTAAAGCGTGCCCTCAACAAGTCCGATCCGTCGGCCGAAATCATCGGTTTCTTCCCAGGCCCCAACGAGGAAACCGCCTCGGTGCCGACCAATCTGATTCTTTCCCGCGAACGTTCGCTGACCGATACCGCCCTCGCCCTCAAGGCCGACGAAATCGTCGTCGCCCTGACCGAGCGCCGCGGTGGTGCGATGCCGTTGCGCGAACTGCTCGACTGCAAGCTGCAGGGGATTCGCGTTCTCGACCTGGCCAGTCATTTCGAGCAGACGCTGGGCCAGATCCGCCTCGAATCACTGTATGCAGGCTGGCTGATCTTTGGCGACGGTTTCCGTCAGGGAACACTGCGCACCGTGGTCAAACGCGTCTTCGACATCGTCTGCGCGACGATCCTGATCATTCTCGCGCTGCCGATGATGGCCATTGCCGCCATCGCCATCGTCGTCGAGAACGGTTTTCCGATTCTTTACCGCCAGGAACGCGTCGGCCTCAACGGACGCCTGTTCAAGGTGATCAAGTTCCGCAGCATGCGCCGCGATGCGGAAAAGGACGGCAAGCCGGTCTGGGCGACCAAGCAGGATGATCGCGTGACCCGTGTCGGCAAGATCATCCGCAAATTGCGCATCGACGAACTGCCGCAGTTGTTCAGCGTCCTCAAGGGTGACATGAGCCTGGTCGGGCCGCGACCGGAGCGCCCCTTCTTCGTCGACCAGCTGACCAAGGAAATCCCGTTCTATGCGGTACGCCACAGCGTCAAGCCGGGTGTCACCGGCTGGGCCCAGGTACGCTATCACTACGGCGCGACGGTCGAGGATTCGGCAGAAAAGCTTCAGTACGACCTGTATTACGTCAAGAACCATTCCCTGTTTCTGGATATCCTCGTGCTCTTCGACACCATCGGTGTCGTACTCACCGGCAAGGGTGCCCAATAGACCTCCGGCGCCGCGATTGCGGCGTCCCACCTGATCTCGCATGGATACTGCATCGGCGCCGCTGATCGTCTGGAGCTTCGGCATTGCCGCCGGCGCCTATGCGCTTTTCGCCGCATACCTGCTGGTCATCGGCCCCCCCCTGCAGTCCGGACCGCGCGCCCGCTGGATGTTTCTGGCGGTCGTCGCGTCGCTGGTCTGGGCGAGCATTTCCTGGCTCTCCTTTGCGACTGATCTGGCCGTCCTGTTCCTGATATCGTCGGTTGGCGATGTCTTGCGCCACGGCACGTGGTTTGCGTTCCTGCTCCTGCTGCTGCGTCCGGGACACAGCGATCCGGGCAGCCGTTCCCCGCTTCCTGCCTGGCTGCCGCTGGCCTGCTGGGCAAGCATCGGCGCCAGCCTCCTCTGGCAGTTGTCATTGGGCTTTGGCCTGATCGCCGCCGATCAATGGCTGCGGACGGCACTCATGCTCGCGCTGACCATGCCGGTCATCGGCCTGATGCTGGTCGAGCAGTTGTTCCGAGGTGTCGCCGAGGACTCGGTCTGGAACGTCAAGCCGCTATGCCTGGGTCTTGCCGGCCAGCTGATTTTCGACATTTACCTGTTTTCCGACGCGCTGATGTTCAACCGGCTTGACCAGGATGCCTTCGCGGTGCGTGGTTTCATCCATGCGATGACGGTTCCCCTGCTCTTCATGGCCACGCTGCGCAGCCGCGACTGGACAAGCAAGATCCGCTTGTCGCAACGCGCCGCCTTCCATTCGGCAACCCTGCTGATGGCCGGGCTCTACCTGCTGTTCATGGCAGGTGTCGGCTACTACGTGCGCTATTTCGGTGGCGAATGGGGACGCGCCCTGCAGCTGGCGCTGGTCTTCGCGGCGATTCTCGGCCTCGGCGTACTGACGGTATCCGGTTCGGTACGTGCCAAGATGCGGGTTCTGGTCGGCAAGCATTTCTACCACTACCGCTACGACTATCGCGAGGAGTGGCTGCGCTTCACGCGCACCCTGTCCTCCCAGGATTCGCCGCAAGCCATGGGTCAGCAGGTGATCCGCGGTCTGGCCGCGATGGTGGAAAGCCCGGCTGGCGGCCTCTGGCTGCGCGAGGCGGGACGGGATAGCTACCGGCAGACCGCCCGCTGGAACATCCCGGACAGTGAGGCACTGGAGATGGCAGACTCGCCGCTGGTCGAGTTCCTGATTTCCAGCGGCTGGGTGATCAACCTCGAGGAGTACCGTTGTTATCCAGGACGCTATGGCGAACTGGAAATCCCTCCCTGGCTCTCCGAGTTGCCGAATGCCTGGCTGATCGTTCCGCTGATGGTGGGCAGCCAGATGACTGGATTTGTCGTCCTGGCCAGCGCCCGTACGCCGATCGACGTCAACTGGGAGGTCAATGACCTGCTGCGCACGGCAGCCTGCCAGGCCGCGGGTTTCCTGGCCAACATGCAGGCCACCGAGGCATTGCTCGAGGCCCGCAAGTTTGACGCCTTCAACCGGATGTCGGCCTTTGTCGTTCATGACCTGAAGAACATCGTCACCCAACTGGCCCTGATGCTGAAGAACGCCGAGCGCCACCGCGACAATCCGGAGTTTCAGCAGGACATGCTGATGACCGTCGAACACTCTGTCGAACGCATGCGCCAGCTGATGATGCAGTTGCGTGAAGGTGCCACTCCCCCGGGGGCCGCCTGCGGTGTTAATCTTCCCGACGTCATCGAACGTATCCGCAAGGAAAAGGCGGACCAGGGGAGGAAGGTCGAATTGCTGTTGCATGAAAAGCTGGCGACTCGCGGGCACGAGGATCGTCTGGAACGCGTCATCGGTCATCTGGTGCAAAATGCCCTCGATGCGACCGATCCAAGCGGCCGCGTAGCCATCGCCCTGGAGCGGCGTGGCGACCGGGCGGCTCTGGAGGTCAGTGATACCGGCCACGGCATGAGCCAGGAGTTCATCCGTGAACGCCTGTTCAAGCCGTTCCAGAGCACCAAGCAGGCTGGCATGGGTATCGGTGCCTACGAAAGTGCCCAGTACATCCGGGAACTGGGTGGCGAAATGCTGGTGGACAGCGAACCCGGCAAAGGCACCCGGATCACCGTCGTCCTGCCTTTGTTCGAGGTTCGAACCGAATCCGATTTGCGTGAAAAGGAATCTGCTTGACTACGGAAAAACCGCGCCCCCTGCTGATTGTCGAGGACGATCCGGCGTTGCAGAAACAGCTCCGCTGGTCCTTCGACCAATTCGAAACGCTGACTGCCGGCGACCGCGAAAGTGCGTTGAGCCAGATTCATCGCCACCATCCGGCGGTGGTCACCATGGATCTCGGGCTGCCCCCGGATGCCGATTCGGTCTCCGAGGGCTTCCGCCTGCTTGAACAGATCCTCTCGGCGGCCCCCGATACCAAGGTCATCGTCCTCACCGGCCAGAACGACCGGACCAATGCATTGCGCGCCATCGGCCTGGGCGCCTACGACTTCTTCGCCAAGCCATTCGAACCCGAACTGCTGGCGCTGACTATCGAGCGCGCTTATCGTCTCTATGACCTCCAGCAGGAAAACCGTCGCCTGCAGGCCGCCCAGCACCCGGCTGCCCTCGCCGGCCTGATCACGCGCAGCCCGGAAATGCTGCGCGTCTGCCGGACGGTCGAAAAGGTCGCCGGCAGCAATGCCACGGTGCTGTTGCTGGGCGAAAGCGGAACCGGCAAGGAGGTTCTGGCTCGGGGCCTGCACGAGGCGTCGCCGCGCAAGAACGAGCGCTTCGTCGCCATCAACTGTGCGGCAATTCCCGACAATCTTCTGGAAAGCGAACTGTTCGGTTACGAGAAGGGAGCTTTCACCGGGGCGGCAAAAACCACCCCCGGCAAGATCGAGAGCGCCGATGGTGGAACACTGATGCTCGACGAAATCGGTGACCTGCCCCATCCGCTGCAGGCCAAGCTGTTGCGCTTCCTGCAGGAGCGCGTTGTCGAACGTCTGGGTGGCCGCCAGGAGATCCCCGTCGATGTGCGCATCGTCTGCGCCACCCACCAGGATCTCAAGACCCTGATCAAGGAAGGACGTTTCCGCGAGGATCTGTTCTACCGCCTGGCCGAGATCGTCATCAACATTCCGCCGTTGCGCGAGCGTAACGGCGATGCCGCATTGCTCGCCCATGCCTTCGTCCGCCGCTTTGCCAGCGAACACAACTGCGGCAGCATGACGCTGACCGAAGATGCCATCCGGGCGATCGAAGCTCATGCCTGGCCGGGCAACGTCCGTGAATTGGAGAATTGCATCAAGCGTGCCGTGATCATGGCCGACGGATCGCAGATCACCCGCGACGATGTCGGCCTCGAGGTCGACACGGAAGGTCAGACGGAATTCATCGATCTGCGCAAGATACGTGACGATGCCGAACGCGGCGCCGTGGTGACGGCGCTTGGCCGCGCCAACGGCAACGTGGTCCGCGCCGCCGAGATTCTCGGCATCAGCCGCCCCACCCTCTACGACCTCATGCATCGCCTCGGTCTCAAGTAGCCTCAACCTGCGAAAGAAAACCTCATGAAAAAGCGTACGTCGACCATTTCCACCGCGATTTCCACCGCCCTGCTGGCTGCTTTCCTTGGCGGTTGCGGTGGCGAGAATCCTGAAAAACTCCTCGCTTCGAGCAAGGAGTTTCTGGCGAAGAACGACAGCAAGGCCGCTGTCATCCAGTTGAAAAATGCGCTGCAGGCCGACCCCAACCTCGGCGAAGCCCGCTTCCTGCTGGGCAAAGCCTTGCTGGCCGGGGGCGATGCCGCAGGGGCCGAAGTGGAACTGCGCAAGGCGCTGAATCTCAAATATGCCAGCAACGACGTGATCCCTCTGCTGGCCCAAGCCATGCTGGCCAGCGGTCAGGCAAAGAAGCTGACCGACGAGTTCGGCAAGGCCGAACTTCCCGTCGGCGAAGGCTTGGCCAGCTTGAAGACTTCCATGAGTACTGCCTGGGCGATGGAAGGCAAGCGTGATCTGGCGGAGAACGAGTTGGCTGCTGCCCTGGCGGCGAAGCCCGACTATGCGCCAGCCCTGCTGGCCAGAGCCCGCCTCAAGGTGGCCGCACGTCAGTACGACGAGGCGACACAGATTATCGACTCCGTACTGAAGAGCAATCCGCAGGACCACGAGGCCTTGCTGCTGTCGGGCTCATTGCTTGCCATCAAGGCCGATCCGGCGGGTGCGGTCGAACGTTATCGCCAGGCCATCGCGGCCAAACCGGATTACCTCTTGGCACACTCGGCCGCCATCTTCACGCTTTTCCAGCAGAAGAAGTACGAAGAGGCAGACAAGCAGATCGAAGCCCTGAAAAAGGTGGCCCCCAGTCATCCGCAGACCTTCTATCTCTCTGCCCAGTCCGCCTACCAGCGCAGGGATTACAAGGCAGCCCGCGACCTGGTCCAGCAACTGCTGAAGATCGCCCCGGATAACACCAATGCACTGCAGATGGCCGGCGCCATCGAATTCCAGCTGAACTCCTATGTCCAGGCCGAAACCTACCTGAACAAAGCCTTGCAGCAGAACCCGGAACTGCTCACCGTACGCCGCCTGATCATTTCGACCTACCTGCGTACGGGCCAGTCCGCCAAGGCACTGGAGGCGCTAAAACCAGCACTCGATCGCATTGAAAACAGCCCGACGATGCTGGCACTCGCCGGCGAAACCTATCTGCTCAACGGAGAACCGGATAAGGCAGCCGAGTATTTCGGTAAATCAGCCAAGCTCGACCCGGACAATGCGGCGCGGAAGACATCCGTTGCCATCGCCCATCTTGCACAGGGCAAGGTCAGCGCTCTGGAGGAGCTGGAAGCAATATCCGAGCGGGATTCAGGTACGACCGCCGACATGGCGCTGATCACCGGCTATCTCCGCGGGGGTCAGCTGGACAAGGCGCTCAAGGCAATCGACGGTCTGGAAAAGAAACAGCCGGACAATCCGGTCACGCACAACCTGCGGGCCCGTACGCTGCTCGGCAAGAAGGACGCAGCCGGCGCCAGGGCGAGCTTCGAGAAGGCGCTCGCCTTGAGTCCGACCTTCTTCCCGGCGGCCGCCAGTCTGGCTGCCCTCGACCTGGCCGACAAGAAGCCTGAAGATGCCCGCAAACGCTTCGATAGTGTACTTGCCGCTGATCCGCGGCATGTCCAGGCACTGCTTGCCGTCGCCCAGTTGCGCGCCAATGCAGGAGGGAGCCCTGATGAGGTTGCCGGACTGATCGGCAAGGCCGTTTCGGCCAATCCGCAGGACACCGCCCCGCGTCTGGCCTTGATCAATCACCACCTGAATACGAAGGACAACAAGAAGGCACTGAGTGCAGCCAACGAAGCTGCGGCCGCCATTCCCGACAAACCCGAGATTCTCGACGCCTTGGGCCGTACCCAGCAACTGGCCGGCGATACCAATCAGGCACTGACGACCTACGGCAAGCTGGTTGCCATCCAGCCATCCTCCCCGCTGGCCAACATGCGTCTTGCGGAGATTCATCTGGTCAACAAGAATCGCAGCGAATCGATCAAGAACCTGAAACGGGCGCTGGAGATCAAACCCGATCTGCTCGAAGCCCAACGAGCCCTCATTCTTCTCGATCTCGAGGACAAGAAGACGGGCGAAGCTTTTGCCATGGCACGTCTCGTTCAACAGCAACGCCCCCGCGAAGCAATCGGGCATGTTCTTGAGGGCGACATCCATGCCGTCGCCAAGGCGTGGCCGGAAGCCGCCAAGGCCTACCGTACCGCCATCAAGGCTCAGCCCTTGGCCGACGTTGCGATCAAACTTCACACGGTCTTGGCTGCTTCAGGCAATGCCGCCGAGGCGGAACGCTGGGCGGCCAGCTGGAACAAGGATCATCCGCAGGACATCACCATGCGCATGCACCTGGGGGATATCGCCATTGCACGCAAGGATCTCGCTCAAGCCTCGCAGATCTACCAGTCGGTACTGAACGTCCAGCCCAACAACGCCCTTGTCCTCAACAATCTGGCATGGATATCGGGGCAGCTGAAATCGCCGAAGGCCGTCGAATACGCCGAGAAAGCCAACCAACTGATGCCGAACCAGGCTCCCTTCATGGATACCCTGGCCATGCTGCTGGCAGAGAAAGGCGAAACGGCAAGGGCAATTGAGTTGTTGCGCAAGGCAATGGAGAAATCTCCAGAAGCCGCGCTGATTCAGCTCAACCTGGCCAAGGTCTTGATCAAGAGCGGCCAGAAGGATGCCGCTCGCAAGGAACTGGATGCCATTGCGAAACTCGGCGACAAGTTCCCCGGCCACGCCGAGGTCATCCGTCTGCAAAAGGAACTGTAGGAACGCCGTGACAGGCCTCCTTCCGGAGGCCGTCACAATGCTTGAAAATTTCACTGAAAAACTAGCACTTCATCATTTGTTCAAAGGAAAAAAATGACAACGATCGCAGTCGTCGGTCTGGGCTATGTCGGCCTGCCCTTGGCCGTAGAGTTCGGCAAGAAATACCGCACCATCGGCTTTGACCTATCCGCCGAGAAAGTAGCGTCCTACAAGCAGTTCTTCGACCCTACCGGCGAAGTCAGCAGTGAAGATCTCCGCGCTGCCACCCTGCTTGAAATGGGTACCGACCCAGCCGCTCTGAAGGAAGCCGATTTTGTCGTGGTCGCCGTCCCGACGCCGGTCGACGATGCACATCAACCGGATTTCAGCCCGCTGGTCGGCTCGTCGAAATCGGTCGGTCAGAATCTCAAGCAAGGCGCCATCGTCGTTTTCGAGTCGACGGTCTACCCGGGCGCTACCGAAGAGGTCTGCATTCCAATCATCGAGCGCGAATCGGGAAAAACCTGGAAGAAGGATTTCTTCGTCGGCTATTCGCCGGAACGGATCAATCCGGGTGACAAGGAACGGACCGTCACCAAGATCGTCAAGGTCGTTTCCGGCGACACACCGGAAACCCTGGCCAAGGTTGCGGAAATCTACGGCAGCATCATCACCGCCGGTGTATATCCCGCCACCAACATCAAGGTCGCGGAAGCTGCCAAGGTGATCGAGAACACCCAGCGCGACCTGAACATCGCACTGATGAACGAACTGGCGATCATTTTCGACAAGATCGGCATCGATACGCTGGAAGTGCTGCAAGCGGCCGGTACCAAGTGGAATTTCCTGCCCTTCCGCCCCGGTCTGGTCGGCGGACATTGCATCGGCGTCGATCCGTACTATCTGACCCACAAGGCCCAGAAACTCGGTTACCACCCGGAAGTCATCCTGGCCGGCCGCCGCATCAACGATGGCATGGGCAAGTTCGTTGCCGAGCAGACCATCAAGCAGATGGTACGCAACGGCCACCCAGTCAAGGATCAACCGATCGTCGTCCTTGGCCTGACCTTCAAGGAAGACTGCCCGGACCTGCGCAACTCGCGGGTCATCGACGTCATCCGTGAACTGGAGTCTTATGGCGCCAAGGTCATCGTCCATGATCCGGTAGCCGATACCGCAGAGGCGCGCCACGAATACGGCGTCGACCTCGTCGCCTGGGATGCCATTCCGCGTTCGGCCGCCATCGTCGTGGCGGTCAATCACCGCGAATTCAAGAACCGGACAACTGCCGATTTCCTGTCTAAACTGAAGGATCACGGTGTCGTCACCGACGTCAAGAGCATGCTTGATCCGGCAGCCTTCGCAGCAGCCGGCGTTGACCTCTGGCGACTGTAAGGAGATTCGATGAAGCCTCGCCGTCCCGCATTTCGTCCTTTGCCCTGGGTGTTGCTCACCCTCCTGGCAACGGGCTTCTGCGTCCGGCCGGCGCTGGCCGATCCAGCCAAGGCGCAAAAGGCCAGCGCCCTGCGCCTTGAAGCCGCACAGTACGAGCACGGTGACGGCGTGCCGCGCGATCCGGAAAAAGCCGTTCAGCTCTACTGCGAAGCCTCACGGCTGGGTGATGTCGTCGCCCAGTACAACCTCGGCTGGATGTACGCCAACGGGAGGAGCATTCCCCGCGACGATGCGACGGCCGCCTGGTTTTTCACGATGGCGGCCAAGCAGGGGGACGCACTGGCTCAGCGCATGCTCCGTCAGGTTGGTGAGCCGGTAGCCCAGGCACCGACCTGCCTGTTCGACTCGGACGGTCACGACATCGTCGCCAAGGCGATTCCCGAACATCGCAAGGTAATGGACCTGGTGAGGAAGCTGGCGCCCGAGTATGGCGTCTATCCACGCCTTGCCATGGCCATCATCCGCGCAGAATCCAATTTTGATCCAACCGCTGTTTCGCCAAAGAACGCCCAGGGGCTGATGCAACTGATTCCCGAGACCGCCGAACGTTTCAACGTCCGCAAGCCCTTCGATCCGGAACAGAATATTCGCGGCGGCCTCTCCTACCTGCGCTGGCTGCTTGCCTACTTCAAGGGTGACGTGGAACTTGTCGCTGCCGCCTACAACGCGGGCGAAGGCACGGTGAACCGTTATGGCGGCATTCCACCCTATCCGGAAACCCAGGGCTATGTCCGACGGATCCGTGAGATTTTCAAACGTGAAGATCATCCGTTTGATCCCGCCGTTACCGAACCTTCGCCCGACCTGCCAAAAATCAACCGGCGCCGACTGATGTGATGCGGATCGGACGCATCCTCGCCGTTTTGTGGAGCAGCTGCGTAGCTCTCTCGGTATCTGCTGCCGACTGGGTGGACACCATCGCCCGCGTCAAACCGTCAATCGTCGTCGTCGGTACCTATCAGAAAACTGCCAGCCCGCAGTTCGCCATGCGTGGCACGGGTTTCGTCGTCGGCAATGGCAACCTGGTAGCCACCAACGCTCACGTCGTTCCCCAGGAAAGCGGCCCGAACGACCCGGCGCTGGTAATTCACATTCGTCAGGGAGAAGGGGTCTCACAACTGCGTGGAGCCCGACTGCTCAGTCGTGATGTCGAGCGCGATCTGGCCATCCTGCGCATCGACGGAACGCCTCTGCCCGCCCTTCCCTTGCGCGACTCCGACGGCGTTCGCGAAGGTCAGATGGTGGGCTTCACCGGCTTCCCCATTGGCGGCGCGCTGGGCTTCTCTCCTGTCACCCATCGCGGCATGATCGCCTCCATCACGCCCATCGTCCTGCCCGGAAACACAGCACGTCAGCTCAACGAAAAGGCGATTCGCCAGATGCGACGAGGCAGCTTCGACATCTTCCAGCTCGATGCCACGGCCTATCCCGGCAACAGCGGCAGCCCCGTCTTCGATCCGGAAACCGGCGAAGTGATCGGCGTCATCAACATGGTCTTCGTCAAAGGCAGCAAGGAATCCGCGCTCAGCCAGCCCTCGGGAATCAGTTATGCGATCCCGGTCAATTACCTTAGAAACCTGATTGATCAGGGTCGCTGAACTTCGTCGGCTGATTTGGAAAGAATGCTGACCCACAGTTTGTGGATGAGGTGAACCAGAAGCAGGTGCCCCGGGAGACGCAAGTACACTTCACGAATCAACAAGATTAGGTCGGCAAGCGCCTGCAGCGTCGGACGAGTATCTGGATGACGCGGCTTGACCGACTGTTTCAGCAGGACGAGCAGCGGCCCCTGGTCACGCAAGAGATAGCGCTCGGGAACCGGCGTCGCAAAAAAGTGCCACACCAGCCACAAGGCCTGTGCCAGCATGCCCTGCAGACCAAGCACCGCAGCCCGCTGGACAAGACGCTCCCAGAAGTTTGAGTCGGAAGCGGAAAAATGGCGAAGCAACAAATCCAGATCCCACAGATCGCGCAGGCCGTGGTCAAACTCCCCGTTAAGCAGCAGATGCGCTACCGAATGCAGAAGCAGGTCTTCATCCTGTAGCCGCCACCAGGGGCTGCCGTCACCAATCGGCCTTGCACTGGCCAGCATCGCCGATGAATCGACCGGAATCCGGCAAGTCGGCATGACCAGCGAGTGATGGAGATCGATCGTCGTGCCGCGTTTCAAATGAATCAGCGGCGGAATTTCATGTGACCACTCGCGATAGTAGCGCTCGTCATATGCCTCGATCTGCCCCATGACCCAGCCACCGAGCATCAGCTCGCTTTCAACATTCGCGATTTGCGGAGCCGCCACCAGCAAGTCAATGTCGCTGAATATGCGACCTTCGGCAGCAGGCAGATCAAGCGCCACATAGGATGCGCCTTTGAGCAGCAATACCGGTGTTTCGACGCGTGCCAGGGCTATGGCGATGTGCGAAAGCTCTCGCTGGACATCCTGACGAAATGCCTTGCCCTGAATCAGCGCGGCCTCCAATTGATTGCCAATCCGGGCCGGCAACTCCGACAACAGCCCCAGCGCCTGGCAACGGCAAGCCAGACGAACCAGAAGGCCGGCCCGGCGAGCCTCGGCCAGCAGCTGGCTGCACGATGCGGGATCGAATGTTCTGACCGCGTTCGGGTCCAGCAGGAAACGCAGCAATGGCGAACGCTCAGCCATACTGGGCCACCAGATCGGATAAGGCGTCACGCGCTTCATCCAGGGATGAGTACTCCAGATCCCAGGCCTCGGCAGCAGCAACCAGATTCGCCATGCGCGCGAAGCCTGCCGCGCCAAGAATCGAATAGTTGAACGATTGATCAATCAAGCGCATTGCCGCCTGACCCTGAGACACCGGCTCAATGTTCAAGGAAGCGCCGGCACGCCATTTCGGAAAGACTATAAGGCGCGGCACGACCTGTTCGGCGCCCTGCGCAACTGCCGGCGCGGGCGTTGGAACGTGGCCGATCGTACCTTTGTGGGTATCGCGGGCCAACGGACCAAGCACCACTTCGGGATGGCGTCTACGGATGACATCAATGGCGTTGTTTTTCAGGCTGACAGGCCGCGGACAAGGCTGCAGTCTCCCCGTCGTATCGATCAGCGCCAGTTCATCCGACAGCAGACGCCAACCGGAAAGGGCCATTTCAGCGGCCAGGGTACTTTTTCCGCTACCCGAGACCGCCGAGAAAAGAATGCCCATTCCAGCCGTTTCAAGAACTGCTGAATGGAGGATGAGAAACTGGTGTGCGTGCGCGCCGATACTCCAGTTGAATCCCCATTCGAACAAGGCGTGGGCATGATCGGTTGCCACGGGCAAAAATGGGCGCTCGCCGGATAACTCAAAAACGGCGTTCCGACGCACGTGGCGACGAAAAAGATTGGGATGGATGACGCTTATGTCGTAATCGAAATCGCCACCATCAAGAGCACAGGGATGATTGGCATAAAGTGTCTGCAGTGCCGATGCAAAATCCCTGATGTTGCTTGTCACCTTGATCCGGAAGCACCCTGCATCGAGTCGGAAACGACCGTCAGCAAGACTTTCCCGAACATCTTTCAGCGACTGTTCCCGAACAATCAATCTTCAACCAATCCCGAACGGCGTAATTCCGATTGCCAGTGTGCCACAGCGATCGCGTCACCACTCAGGCAAGATTCCAGGAACTGGCTACACGATTGCATATCCGGCGGCAGCAAGAAGGTTTCGCCGGAGAGGGTGTCAAAAAAGAACAACCCATCATCCAGACGGCGAAATAAAAACCGCGAGTCGAACTCGCGGTCATTTCCAGAAGCGCCCACCAAACCCAGCGGCAAGACAGGGTTTCTATCAACCGGCCGTATAGGTGGTCTCCAGATATTTAACGATTTTTTCACCGTACCACGGCTCGCCCATACCCGGAACCGGCTGGTAGCCAAGATTCCGGCCAGCCCACATGGCCCTCAACTGCAGCAGCGACACCACGGTGGACGGAACAAAACCGACCTGCAGGTTGCACCAGGCCGCTGCCAGATGGAAGCCCAGCCTGTTAGGATCCGCAAACGACGGTGAGCCTGCCATGCCATTACGCAACACGTCTTTCAGGGTCTTGCCGGGAAATGCGCTCGAATCATTGAAAACCGTCGAGAACAATTTTCCGGATGCCCCGCTCATCGTCCAATAGGAGTAATGCTGATGCGACGACAGGCAGGCCTGGCTCCAGAAACCGGGAGAACGCCCCGAACACCCGATACCATCGCGATTAGGACGACTGTTGGTCAGGGCGATCGAAGCAGAGGCCGATGGCGAAAGACAGGTACCGCCCGTGGCCAAGGCAGAACGCGAGGACACGGCAAGCATCACAGGCGTTGCCAAGCCAACCCCGCGCACAAAGCGACGACGGGATTCGGAGGCGGTCGAGCCGGCCAACGGCTGGGAATCTTCGTGATGTCGGGAATCGCTCATAGTGTTCTCTTCGGAGTACCAATAGGTTATTTCAAGCAGTTCAAAGCAAATATCAAACCACAACCACAAAACACCAATTAATCATGAACATAAAAACAACAGAACAGCTGAAAGCACCACCTGCGGCGATAAGTGTAAAGTTTCCCGACAGCCGCTTGGCGCTCCGTTCCCATTGTAGACCGACAGCAACTCGCCTCCAGGAAGTAATTCACACCCAACGGCATGGCATTCAATTTCCAGATGGCGGATCAAGCAGCCCGCTCAAGCCGCCAGCCACTGCTGTAACTGGCTGACCGAGAAAGCAATGATCAACGTGCCGGGCAACATGCCAATCAACGTTCCCGGAACAAAGTCCCGCAACCGCAGATGCGAGGCGCCGGCAATCATGTTAACGATGGCAAAAGGCGCAATGGGCAACAGGCGGATGAGGATGACCGACAACAAGCCGCGTTCAGCCAGACGGCGGCTGATGCGGTTGATGCGCTCGCCGGCAAAGCGCTGCAGGCCGTCGTGTCCAAGGTAGTTGCCGATGCCGTAGCTGACCATTCCGCCCAAGGTCGCGCCGGCCAGGACATAGGCGGTAGCTGGCAAGGGGCCGAAGAGCAGTGCGCAGGCGACGATGATGACACCGAGGGGAACTGCAACAATGCTGGCGAGGAGCACGCCGGCAAGCGCCAGCCATGCCGGCAAGCTGCCAAGCCGAAGACGCAAGGCATCAATGAGCGCAGCAATTCCCTGGCCATCGGCAGGAACGTAAGCCTTCCAGGCAAGGGCAAGGGCGATCAGCACCAGCAACAAGATGATCAGTGTCAGCATCCGCAACCAGGCGAAGCGTGGCGAACGCATCATCGAAGTACACCACCAGCGCTACGCTCTTCAACGAGTTGGCGCAGCATTTTCGCCAGTTCGCCGATATTGCCCGCTTCAAACAACGACCCGTGCAACCCCGGCACCTCCCTTTCCAGAAGACCGGCCATGAACAGCCTGCGCCAGGGCCGGAATACCCAGCGCTCCCAGCGTAGCATGCCGCTCGATTTGATCAGGCTGACCGGCATCTCGCATGCCGCTGGTCGATAATCAGCGATGGCGTTGATCTGTGCCAGCAGTCCGCGATCGCTGAGCAGGGCGCCAAGATGCCTGCCGTTGAGGCTGAGCTGCTGGACATGCAGATGACGTGCCGACCAGCCGAGAAAGCGCCAGAACACCGCACTGCGCAGCATGACACCCGGGTAAACCGTATCGATCAGGCAGAGTTGACCGACCTCTTCGCCATCTTCCTGCAACTGTCGCGCGGTTTCCAGCGCGGCAATACCGCCTACGGAAAAGCCGGCCAGCAGCGCCGGCGGTCGGCTGTCGCCGATTCTTCGGGCATATATGCGAGCCAGGTCGTCAATGCTGGCGATCGCATCATCTGGCGGTGGTTGCAGCATGAAGACATCGAAATCCGGGCCGAGCAGTTCGGCCAGGCGGCGAAAACGCATCAGGTCACCGTGTCCGGAAGCGGCCAGATAGATGGCTGGCCGCCCGGCCGACGGCCCCAGCGGCACCAGGATGTCCTGGCTGGGCTCGCAGCCCGTTGGTGTCAGCGCCCTGGCGAGTTGCTCGATACTCGGATGCTCGATCAGCATGAAGAGCGGAACCTTGCGTTCGAGCAGGGTTTCCACCCCGCTCAGGATGTCGATGGCTGCCAGCGAATCGCCGCCGGCGGCGAAGAAGTTGTCGGTCACGCCAAGCCGATCGTTTTTCAGCGCTACCCGCCAGATGGCGAGCAGGCTTCGTTCCAGATCGCCGGATGGCGGCCGGCTGGCTTTTTCGCCAGCGTCGCCGGCTATTTCTGGTAACAGGTCGTAAGCAAGCTTGCCGGTCGACCCGAGCGGCAATTCCGGCAGGCAGGCGATGGCGGCGGGCAGCATGTAATCGGGCAGGCGTCCAGCCAACTGGCTGCGCAGGCGATCAGCCGATGAGGTGGTAGCTACCCAGGCTTCCAGACGAGCGCCCGCTGGCGTATTGACCAGTTGGACGGCGGCCTGGCGAACGCCTTCGAGTGTCAGCAGCGCACTTTCGATTTCGCCCAGTTCAACGCGGTAGCCCCGCAACTTGACCTGGCGGTCCCGCCGCCCGACAAAGTGGAGCAAACCGCCATCGTCCAGCCAGCCGAGATCGCCGCTACGGTAAAGGCGAGCTCCGGCCATGAAGGGATCGGCGATAAAAGCAGCATCGGTGGCTGCCGGCTGGTTCAGGTAGGCCTCTGCCAGCCCCTCTCCGCCAATGCAGATTTCACCGATCACGCCAAACGGCTGGGGGCGGCCCTTTTCATCAAGCACCCAAATGCGCGCGCCTTCAATGGCCCGGCCGACAGGCAGAGGGCCGGCCGTAAGGCGCTGACTGCAATCCCAGGCACTGGCGAAGATGACGGCCTCTGTCGGCCCGTAAACATTGAACAGTTGCGTGCCGATCCGATCACGCAGGCGGCCAACCAGTTCCGGCGGCAGGACTTCGCCACCGCAGCAGGCGACCCGTAGCGGACATGGCTGCCCTTCGGGCAACGAATCGATCAATCCGCGCAGGGTGGAAGGCACCAGCGCCATCATCGTCACCCCGTGGGCCACGGCAAACGGCCCGATCGCCTGCGGTGCCAGACGACCGGGCGGCGGCAGGACAATACGGGCACCATTGATCAACGGCACCAGGATTTCGATCAGCGACGGATCGAAGGGCAATTGCGTTACCTGCCCGCTGCAATCGGCCGACGTAACCGCAAAAAGACGGGATATGCCGGCCAGACGGACGGCCAGGGCGCGATGGCTGACCACAACCCCCTTCGGCCGGCCGGTCGAGCCCGAGGTGTACAGTACGTAGGCGATGCTGTCGGGCGCCAGCATTGGCAGCTCTGGCTGGTTGCCGCCAAACTCCGGTTCGCCAACAACCACCTGCCGGATGGGCAAGGCGGCAAAGCGCCCGGCCAGTTCCGGCTGAACGGCCAGTGCGATGGCACCGGCATCGGCGAGGATGCCGTCGAGGCGAGCCAGTGGTGCGTCCGGATCGAGCGGCAGGAAGGCAGCCCCTGCCTTGCCGATGGCCAGCAGGGTGGCGATCATGGCCGGCGAGCGTTCGATGGCCAGGGCGACAATCCTGTTCGGAGCGGCACCGTGTTCGCGCAGACGTCGCGCGATGACCGTGGACCAGGCATCCAGTTCGGCGTAATCGAGTCGGCAATCATCCTGAAGCAGCGCCCGGGCGTGCGGATTGGCGATCACCTGGCGGCGGAATTGCTCGACATAGCTCGCCCCGGCCAGCCCGGGCGGCAAGGGCAATCCGGCGACACACTGCAAGGTGGCCAATTCTTCGGCGGCCGTCAGCGGGAATTCGTCGAGCGGGCAGTCTGGCTTGCTCGCCAGACTCCCGGCGAGATGGACAAGGCGCTGGCCGAGCCAACCCAGCTCCGCGGCGAAAAAGTATTCGGGAGAGGCCTCGAGGTGCAATTCCACATCCTGTTCGGACTGGAACGCGCACAGCGTGATGCCCAGTGGGTAACGGGCCAGCCCGGAGAAGGTCTGGCAGGCTCCGAAGCTCTTGCCGGCGCCGAAATGCAGGTCGTAATCCTGGCGCTCGAAGGAGAACAGCACATCGAAAAGACTGTCGCGCCGATGGCGGATCAGCTCCAGCCGACGGGCCAGTTCGCTGAGCGGATAGCGCTGGTGACGGACGGCCGCCTTCAGGGCCAGACTGACCGCCTGCAGCAACTGCCGGAAGCTCATCCCCGGGGTCAGCCTGACAACCAGCGGAAACACGCCGACGAACATGCCCGGCGTATCGCGATAGCGCTTGCCGCCCCGGTTGAGGCTGGGCAGGCCGATGATCACCGCGTCGCGAGTTTCTCCGGCGCGCGCCAGATAGGCGGCAAAGACGGCGATCAATGCGGCGAAGACCGTCGCCCCCTGCGCCCCGGCAAAGGCTGCGAGGCCGGCAAACGTGGTGCGCGGCAGTGGCTGGCTACACAAGTGAGCATGTGGAAGTTGCCCGCCGCCACCCTGCGGAAAGCGACGAGCAAACAGCGGCGACGGCAACTGCGGCAACTGTCCGGCCCAGAACTCGCCATCCTTGACGAAGGCGGGCGAATCCCGATACGCCATCGACTCGGCAATGAAGGCCCGGTAGCCCGGATCAGCGGTCGCCGGAACGGTCAGCCCCTCGGCCAGTGCATTGTAGAGTTCGGCCCAGCGCTGCATGATGCGCGAGGTTCCCCAGCCATCCATGATCAGATGATGAAACTGGATGCTCAGGCCATGCAGTCGATCGCTATGGCGGAACAGCGTGAAGCGCCAGGGGGGCCGACCATCGGAGGCGAACGGCTCGGCGATACGTCGCGTCCACTCATCGCGCATGGCTCGGAGCGGCTCGGCGGCCGCCGAGACATCGACCATTTCGAGCTCGGCCGGCCATTCCGTCAGCAATAGCTGGCCTCCTTCGAGCAGAGGCACCAGGCGCAACGCTTCGCTTTCATCAACCAGTCGCTGCAGTGCCTGGCGAAACAGGGCGAGATCGAAAGGCCCGTCGATGAAACCTGCTCCGCCAATGTTGAGATGCGTGCTGTCGGGCCAGGTACGCTGATCCAGCCAGACTTCCTGCTGGCTCAGCGACAGCGGCAGGCGCTCGCCGCTCATCGCCGACCGGGCAGTGCCGGCCATTGTGCGATCTGTGCCATGGCGTGGCGATAACCGACCTCGGCAATATCGGCAGCCCGCCGGTAAGCCATCAGAGGAAAGGCAGCAACTGGCGGTTCAAGGCAGTAGTCGGCCATGGCCATGGTCCGGCTGCGCTCGTGCATGCCGCCGACGTGACCGGCACGATAGAGGATGGCTGCGATCGAGGGCGACTGTCCGCCCTGCCCGCCCAGATAGCCTCGCAGATTACGCCAGACGGAGAGCCGGGCCATTTCCGGATCGACACACAGTTGCTCGCGCAAATCGACATCGACGGCGATGATCGTGCCGTTGCCGCGCCGCCGTTCAAGCGGTGTACCGAGCCGCCCGCGCATGGCGGAAACCGGGACGTTATCGAGGATCGCCCCATCGACGAGCAAATCACCGTTCCAGACTACCGGCGGCAGCAGACCGGCTGGCGAATTGCTGGCCAGCACCGCCCGCCACAAGGGGCCACTGTCCTGCACCGTCGTGCATGCCCGGCTCAGGTTGCAGGCAGAAGCAAAAAATGGACGCCACAATTGTTCGATACGTGTGTCGCCGAACATCCGACGCAGATCACGCTCCAGGCGTTTGCCGGAAAGCAGCGAGATCAAGGGCAGCGTCGGCCGTTCGCCGCCCAGGGCAAAACGCCGGGTGTTGTCGAGAATCTCGTCGAGCGCCATGCCGCAGGCGTATTGCGCGCCGATCAACGCCCCCATGCTGTTACCGCCGATCAGGTCGACCGGAACGCCACATTCCTCGAACGCACGCAACACGCCGAGATGCGAAAAACCACGCGCACCGCCGCCGCCAAGAACGACACCAACAGCCCGACTGCCGAGGAAGCGGGCCAGTCTGGCCATGTCGGCACCAAGCCCGCTGCGCAAGGGATAGACGCGCTCGACGTCGCGGACCGCCCGCCAGTCCTGCAGGTCGCCCGGCCGTTCCGCCGCAGCCGGATGCACCAGCGCAAGATGCTTGCGCTTCATGATGAAGCCCTGCTCCTCGGACAGCAAAACCTCGATTGCCGAAAGCTCCGGCGACTCCATGCTGTCGGCAACGAAAACGATCTGATCGGCCTGACGGAACAGGCGTCGCGTGCGCGATGAATCCGCCGTATCAGCAGAGAGGATGAGGAATTCGAACTGCTGCTCCAGCTGATCGAGTTGCCGACCATCGACGGTGGCACCCGGAAATTCGGCCGCCGGGCCGAAATTTCCCAGCGCGCCAGCGAGGTCGCTGGCCACCTGGCGAGCGAGCGAGGCATCGTGCAGGGCGATGACGGCAATGATGTGAGCTCGTGCCTGTTCAGCCACCTGCGGCACATGGCGCAATTTTTGATAAACGGCCTGGGCAAAAAACCGGTTCAATTCGACCGGATGCCGGCGCAGCAACTCCTCAAAAGGCTCCCGGCGCAAGCGGGCAACCAGCGAATCGCGCAACGCCGTCACATCGGCATAGCGCACCTCACCAAGAACCATCCCGGTTTCGCCGACGGTCTCGCCAGGACATATCTCGTTGTAGAGGCTCAGCGAGCCATCGGGATTGCGCCGCGACACCCGCA
Organism: Dechloromonas sp.; assembly: GCA_008933675.1. Taxonomy (GTDB): domain Bacteria; phylum Pseudomonadota; class Gammaproteobacteria; order Burkholderiales; family Rhodocyclaceae; genus Azonexus. The sequence goes on along the minus strand of WBUO01000029.1, from coordinate 5,115 downwards.
AGCGGCCGCTGACGACGACCAGCATGCTGTCGGCTGTCTCTCCCTCCGACATTACGTGCTGTCCGCCGGCAACTTCCTCCAGCTCAAGGACGGCAGCCAGATCGTCGACTGTCCCTTCTGCCAGTGCCCCGAATGCCCTGCTGCTGCGCAGAAGCTCGCGCAACTTGTCGCGGGCCACTGACGCAATGGACACTGGCTGCTGCCTCACGCCGGTTGTTCAGCTGTCGAAACCGAGTGGATTGGCCGACTGCCAGCGCCAGGCGTCGGCACACATCGAATTGATGTCGCGCTCGGCTGTCCAGCCAAGCAATTCGCAGGCACGCCGCGGATTGGCGTAACAGGCAGCGACATCGCCCGGCCGCCGGTCGACGATGCGATACGGCACAGGCCGGCCGGCCGCTTTCTCGAAAGCGGCAACAATATCGAGAACGCTGTAGCCCTGCCCTGTTCCAAGATTGACCGGGACGACCCCGGCCAGCGTGTCGAGTTTGTCGAGCGCGGCCAGATGACCGCGTGCCAGATCGACGACGTGGATGTAGTCGCGCACCCCGGTACCATCGGCCGTCGGATAGTCACCACCAAAGACGCTGAGTTCGGCACGTCGGCCAACAGCCACCTGTGCCACGTAAGGCATCAGGTTATTGGGAATGCCGCGCGGATCCTCGCCGATCAGGCCACTGGCATGAGCGCCAACCGGATTGAAGTAACGCAGGAGTGCCACACGCCAACGCGGGTCCGCGCGACCGATGTCACGCAGCATGTCCTCGATGATCAACTTGCTGCGCCCATAGGGATTGGTCGCCTGCAACGGAAAACTCTCATCGATCGGCACCGCATGCGGATCACCGTAAACCGTTGCGGAAGAACTGAAAACCAGCCGGAATACGCCAGCCGCAGTCATGGCCTCGAACAATTGCAGCGAGCCGGCAACATTGTTGTCGTAGTAGCGTAGTGGCTGCTCGACCGATTCACCAACCGCCTTCAATCCGGCAAAGTGAATCACGGCCTTTATGGGATGTTGGTCAAAAAGGCTGTCCAGCAATGCCCGGTCGCGAATATCGCCCTCGGCGAAAGCGGCCCGCCGCCCGCAGATACGTTCGATACGCTCGAGCACCTTGGCCGAGCTATTGGAAAAGTTGTCGAGAATCAGAAGCTCGTGGCCCGCAGCCAGCAACTCGACAACAGTGTGCGAACCAATGTAGCCCGCCCCCCCGGTAACCAGAATCATCCGCTTCACACCTGTATGTATATGCCGGCAATGCGTGCCGGAACGCGCAATTGCCTCATTCTGCCCGATTCGGCAACGGAACAGAACCCAAAAGGCGAGCAAAGGGAGTCCGGCAAAACGGTGGCTGGCGTGCCCGGAGGGACTCGAACCCCCGACCTGCTGCTTAGAAGGCAGCTGCTCTATCCAGTTGAGCTACGGGCACTTGAGGGTGATGCACAGACAGGGAAGAATTGGTCGGGGCGGTGGGATTCGAACTCACGACCCTCTGCTCCCAAAGCAGATGCGCTACCAGACTGCGCTACGCCCCGACACGAGAAGGCGCATTCTAGCATCCGCCGGAAACCCGCACCAGATCAACAGCCTATGTTGGCAAAACAAACATTCCTTGCCTGCCCGCCCCCTTTCTGATATTTAATCGCCTTTTTCGTCACCAGGACGCTCCAGAAAAATGGCTGAAGAATTGCTCCACAAACATTTCGCACCCTACGAACCGAAGCCGGGCGAGGACTACATGAGTGCGAAACAGCTCGCGCATTTCCGCAAGATTCTCGAGGCTCTCAAGAAGGAACTGAGCGAGGATATTGACCGTACGGTGCATACGATGCAGGACGAAGCCACGGTCTTTGCCGACCCCAACGACCGCGCCAGCCAGGAAACCGATATCGCCATCGAACTGCGCAACCGCGATCGTGAACGCAAGCTGATCAAGAAGATTGACGAGACCTTGTCCAGCATCGAGAGCGGCGATTACGGCTTCTGCTCCAAGTGTGGCGTCGAGATCGGCATCAAGCGCCTGGAAGCCCGCCCGACGGCGACGCTGTGTATCGACTGCAAGACGCTGGACGAACTCAAGGAAAAACAGATGGCCAAGTAAGACCGCCGCTACCGGCAGCGCCCCGCCTCGGCGGGACTGCGTGCCTAGCAAGGCATCAACCGCCAGGGCAATCAAGACTGCCAGACGGCCAAAAACAAAGGGCACCTCGCGGTGCCCTTTGTGCTTTCAGTAATCGACGATTACTGCTGTTGCTGCTCCTGCTGAGCCACCGGCGCGACGGTCGTACCCTCTTCGGCAGCAGCCGCCTTCATCGACAGCTTGACGCGGCCGCGGTCGTCGGTCTCCAGGACCTTGACGCGCACGACCTGGCCTTCCTTGACATAGTCTTCGACCTTGTTGACGCGCTCCTGGGCGATCTGGGAGATGTGCAGCAGACCGTCCTTGCCCGGCAGCACCGAGACGATGGCACCGAAGTCGAGGATCTTCAGCACGGTGCCTTCATAGATCTTGCCGATCTCGACCTCCGCGGTGATCGCATCGATCTTGGCGCGAGCCAGCGCGGCGGCTTCGCCGGAGGTGGCGGCGATGGTAATCGTGCCGTCGTCCTGGATGTCGATGGTGGTGCCGGTTTCCTCGGTCAGTGCGCGGATCACGGCACCGCCCTTGCCAATCACGTCGCGGATCTTCTCCGGATTGATCTTGAAGGCATACAGGCGCGGGGCATAGGCCGACATCTCTTCACGCGGACCGGCAGCCGACTGCTGCATCAGGTTCAGGATGTGCAGACGAGCCTCCTTGGCCTGGGCCAGGGCGACCTGCATGATTTCCTTGGTGATGCCCTGGATCTTGATGTCCATCTGCAGCGCGGTGATGCCGTTGGTCGAGCCAGCCACCTTGAAATCCATGTCGCCGAGGTGATCCTCGTCGCCGAGGATGTCGGTCAGCACGGCGAAACGGTTGCCTTCCTTGATCAGGCCCATGGCGATGCCGGCGACGTGCGCCTTGAGCGGCACGCCGGCGTCGAGCAGTGCCAGGCAGCCGCCACAGACGGAAGCCATCGACGAGGAACCGTTGGATTCGGTGATTTCCGAGACCAGACGCATCGAGTAGGAGAAATCTTCCGGCTTCGGCAGCACGGCCAGCAGGGCGCGCTTGGCCAGACGGCCATGGCCGACTTCGCGGCGCTTCGGCGTGCCGACACGGCCGGTTTCGCCGGTGGCGAACGGCGGCATGTTGTAGTGCAGCATGAAGCGGTCGCGGTATTCGCCAGCCAGTGCATCGATGATCTGCTCGTCGCGGTTGGTGCCCAGCGTGGCGACGGCCAGAGCCTGCGTTTCGCCGCGGGTGAACAGGGCCGAACCGTGGGTGCGCGGCAGGACGCCGGAACGCATGGTGATCGGGCGCACGGTGCGCGTGTCGCGACCGTCGATGCGCGGGGCGCCGGACAGGATGCGACCGCGGACGATGCCGGCTTCCAGTTCGTGGAACAGGTTGCCGACGGTGTTTTCGTCCGGCGCGCCTTCACCCTGGCACAGGGCGGCGACGGCTTCGGCGCGGATTTCCTTGACGGCCTGGCTGCGCGTCTGCTTGACGGTGATGTTGTAGGCCTCTTCCAGCTTGGCGGCGACCAGTTCTTTCAGCTTGGCCACCAGGGCTTCGTCCTGGGCCGGAGCCTGCCAGTCCCATTCCGGCTTGCCGGCTTCCTCGACCAGTTCGTTGATGGCGTTGATCGCCTTCTGCATCTCGGTATGGCCGAAGACGACGGCACCGAGCATGACTTCTTCCGACAGTTGATCGGCTTCGGATTCGACCATCAGCACGGCCGCTTCCGTACCGGCGACGACCAGATCGAGCTGGCTGTCCTTCAACTGGCTCAGGGTCGGGCACAGCACGTACTGGCCGTTGATGTAACCGACGCGGGCGGCACCGATCGGCCCGTTGAACGGCACGCCGGAGATGGCAAGCGCGGCGGAGGCGCCGATCAGGGCGGGGATGTCGGAATCGACTTCCGGGTTCAGCGACATCACCGTGGCGATGACCTGGACTTCATTGTAGAAACCGTCCGGGAACAGCGGGCGGATCGGACGGTCGATCAGGCGCGAGGTCAGCGTTTCCTTCTCGGAAGGACGGCCTTCGCGCTTGAAGAAACCACCGGGGATACGGCCGGCGGCATAGACTTTTTCCTGGTAATCGACGGTCAGCGGGAAGAAATCCTGACCCGGCTTGGCATTCTTGGCGGCCACGACGGTGACCAGCACGACGGTTTCCTCCATGGAAACCAGAACGGCACCGCCAGCCTGGCGGGCGATTTCGCCGGTCTCGATGGTGACCTGATGATCACCATAGGCGAAGGTCTTTTTCACGACATTAAACATATTTTCCTTTCACTCTCATCACAATTAACAACGGTAACAACAGCTTACGACAACAACAAAACGGGAATCCAAAAAGACAAAAAGCGGCCGGGAGTTTTCCGGGCCGCTCTTTCGAGGCTGCAGTCTGCTTATTCCGTTCCCGGGTGAAGCGTGATGCGAAGACAAGCCGAAGACAGTGCGTTAGCACGGCAAGGCGCAGTCGACAAAATCACGATTCGTCCGGGAACGGAAGAAATTACTTGCGCAGGCCGAGCTTGGTGATCAGGGTACGGTAAGAATCGATGTTCTTGCCCTTCAGGTAGTCCAGCAGCTTGCGACGCTGCGAGACCAGGCGCAGCAGACCACGACGGGAGTGGTGATCCTTCTTGTGCTCCTTGAAGTGCGGGGTCAGGTCGTTGATGCGGGCGGTCAGCAGCGCGATCTGGACTTCCGGGGAGCCGGTGTCGCCCTTGGCGCGTTGATATTCGGCGACGATGCCGGCCTTGATTTCGGTGGTGAATGCCATTTTCAAAACCCTCTTTCATGGTTACGACGCTGCCCCGGTTTGATAGAGCGGGCGCCAGGTTGAAGTCAATTTTCCGTTGGCGACGGAAAGCGCGCGATTATACCTGCTTAAGTCGACAATTGCACCAGGCGTTTCGGCCACAGGCGACCGTCGCTGCCCGGTTCGCCGACGCCGAGCAGGCGGCCGTCGGCATAGACGCGGATCTTGCCGGCGAGGCGGCCGAGCGCTTCAG
>WBUO01000362.1 GCA_008933675.1 Dechloromonas sp. | reverse complement strand
GATCCTGGTTGGGACAACGGCCCTGCTGACCCGGCTGAAGGGTGAAAAGCCTCCTGCATTCTTTTGCGTCGATGAAGAGCAGAAGATGTCCGTCGGCCAGAAGGTCGAATTGACCGATCTCACCAGCAACTACCTGCAGGCGACGGCCACCCCTATTCCTCGCACGACGGCCCTCATCACCCACGGCGCCATGGATGTCTCGATCATCCGCGAGATGCCCGTGAAGAAGGTGATCAAGTCGTTCATCGTCACTGCCGGAGAGTCCCGGCGCCTGTACGAGCACACCCGCAACGTCCTCGACGCCGGCGGCCAGGTCGCGATCGTCTATCCGATCGTCGATGACAAGGAACAGGAAAAGCGCAGCGTCGTCGCCGCCTTCGCGGATTGGGATCGGCGCTTTCCAGGCCTGGTGGGCATGGTCCACGGACAGATGAAAGAGCAGGAGAAGCTGGATGCCGTCGCCGCCCTCAAATCGGGCCAGAAACGCATCGCTATCGTTTCCAGCGTGATCGAAATCGGCTTGACCTTGGGCGAGCTGCGCTCTCTCATCGTGGTCAATGCCGAACGCTACGGCACCAGCACCCTACATCAACTTCGCGGGCGCGTAGCCCGTCGCGGAGGGACAGGCTACTTCTTCATGTTCCTGCCCGAGACGGTAAAGCCAGAGGCCATGCAGCGTCTTCAACTTGTCGTCGACAACGCCGACGGATTCAGCCTGTCCGAGAAGGACGCCGAGCTTCGGGGATTTGGCGACTTGTTTGAGGATGCCGAGCGCCAAAGCGGCAACAGCCGAAGCACCGTCTTCCGCTGCATCGACCTCACCCCGAGCGAGATCCACGCCGCAAACCAGTATGCCCTTCAGGCAGCTTAGACCTTGAGACTCCGATGATGCACCCTCGGAAATACGTCCCGTACGCTTGGATTGCCATCGTCGCAGTCTTCTTAATTCGCGCGCCGCATCCGGCGGCTTCTGGGTCCGTCGACCCCGATGTGTATTGGCACCTCCTCTATGGCCATTGGATTCTCGATCACCTAGCGATTCCGACCGGCGACATGTGGTCCTGGACGGTACCCGGGAAAGCCTACAGCTTGACCCAATGGCTTGGCGAAGTGGCTATTGCCGGGGCGGAACGAATCGCTGGCGAGACCGGGAAACAGACCCTGGCGGCCACTCTCGCCTCCCTGACCATCCTGCTCTCCTACAAGGCCGCGCGCTGCTACTTGACCAACCGCACCGCCGCGATCATGTCAGCCTTGGTTGGATGCACCGTCATGGTATCCATGACATGCCGCCCTCACCTTTTCACCTTCGCCGGTTTGGCCGCGCTATCTTGGATCTTCGCCGCCCAGGAAACTAGCGGCCGGAAGTGGCCGCTGTTCCTGGTGCCGCCGATCATGGCGCTCTGGGTGAACTTGCATGGCGGCTACGCCTTCGGCCTCATCTACCTTTGGCTGCACGCCGGCGCCGCGGCCGTCGCTGCCTTCACCCGCAACGAGATGGGCAAGCAACGCCGTACCATCCTGCTGCTATGCGCCGTTGCTCTAGCAGGAACAGTGGCCACAGCGATCAATCCCTACGGTTTCAATGTCTGGGCAAATACTGCTGCTGTTGGCGCATTGAAGTCCGTCTCTGCTGGTCTGACCGAAGAGTGGATTCCCACGAATATTCGTACCAACCTGGGGTTCGCCTATCTGACGGTCGTGCTGGCCACCATCATGTCCGTAGCGTTTTCGGACAAGCGGCCTGACATGAAGGACGGCCTGATGTTGATGGCTTTGCTGGTCATCGGCTGGTGGGCCACCCGCATGTCCATCATGGCAAGCATCCTCCTGGTACCGATCATTGCCAAATTCTTCGGCCACACGGCCTTCTACAGGCTTGCCTTTGCGGACAAGGCTAAGTCTGAAGGCCGACTTCATCCTCTAGCATCCCTGTTGATTGTTGCGATCATCGGCACCACCGGCTACCTGGTGGGCCGCTCTGACAAGACCATCGAGAAGCGAATCGAGCGGGACTTCCCGGTCGAAGAGGTAGCGTTCCTGAAGCAGCATAACTTCCACGGCACGATCATGAACACGATGGAAGCAGGAGGCTACCTGATCCGCTACCTCGGTCAGCCGGTATTCCTCGATACCCGCCTGGACCTCTACGGCGACGACTATTTCTTCGCGTTCATGCAGGCCACCGCCGGCGCCGACAACTGGGAGGCGTTCATGGCGAAGTGGTCCCCGGATTTGGTCATGCTCGAGCACGGCATGCCTCTCAAAACCCTGCTGATTCAGGCAGGCACCTACAAAGTCGTCTTCTCGGGGCCGCGCTACACCATGCTCCTGAAGGCAAATCTCACTCTCTGAAAGATAACTCTATGGCCTGGTTCCGAAACCTCATTGTTTATCGCCTTCCCACTCCCTGGAATATCACACTCGAAAAGCTCGAGGAACAGTTGAAACGGGTGCCCTTTGAACGCTGCTCTGGCAGCGAACAGCAACGGAGTGGGTGGATATCACCCAATGGCAAAGAAGGTGCATTGGTGCACTCCGTGAATCGCCAGTGGCTCATCTCCCTCTGCACTGAACAGCGGCTTCTTCCCTCCTCCGTGATTCAGGATGAAGTGAAGGAACGGGCAGAAGCCATGGAGGCACAACAAGGGTATGCCCCCGGCCGAAAGCAGTTGCGCGAGCTCCGGGATCGCGTTGCCGAAGAACTCCTCCCGCGCGCATTCACCCGCCGTCGCAATACCTACGTCTGGATCGATCCGACGAACGGCTGGCTCTCAATCGATGCCAGCGCCCTGGCCAAGGCCGAAGAAGTCGTTGAGATGCTGCGCAAGACCCTCGACGACTTCCCGTTGAAGCTGGTGCATACCCAAATTTCGTCATGTTCAGCAATGGCTGACTGGCTCGCTGGCGGAGAAGCCCCCGGGGAATTCACCATCGACCGGGATTGCGAGCTGAAGGCTCCAGGAGATGAGAAGGCTACCGTCCGTTATGTACGGCATCCGCTTGAAGGCGATGGCGTCGATGAGGAGATCAAGGCCCACCTTGCGCGCGGGAAGATCCCGACTCGCCTAGCCCTGACCTGGAATGATCGCCTCTCCTTTGTACTGACCGACCGCTTCGAGGTCAAGCGCCTGGCATTCCTGGACTTGATCAAAGAGGAAGCAGAAAAGGCCGCGGAACACGCCGACGAGCAATTCGATGCCGACTTCGCGCTGATGACCGGAGAACTCGCGCGCTTCCTGCCGGCCCTGGTCGAAGCCCTCGGCGGCGAAATCATCGAAAGCTGACCAACTCCCAAATTAAAGCGGCCTCTGCCGCGTTCGCAAAACCACGAAAGGAACCTCCATGTTTGGCCCGAAGAAACCACCAGCCGCCGCCGGCAAGAAACCCAACGGCGTCGATGTTCTCATCCAAAAGTTGGCCGCGTTGCCGCCAGCGATGGATCTACTTGTTGCCGCTGTTGTCGGCGGCTATTCGCTGGTGGCCATCTTCGTGGATGGTGCGAAGTTTGTCGGTTTGGTCTGCATCCTGATTGGCCTCATCTTTGCCCTGTTGGGCATCAATGCTGTCATGCGCGAAATGAAAGCGTTCAAGCAGATCGAGGCGAACTCCACGCCGGATGGATTGCGGTCCATGAAGCGAAAGCAGCTGGAGCAATACCTTACCGCCCTCTTCTCGCTGGACGGCTACCGTGTCCGTTCGGCCATCGGCGAACTTGATCGGTTCGATGATGCCGACCTGATCGCTGTGAAGAAAGATCAGACCATACTGATCCAGTTCAACCACTTCGATGAGGACGTGGTGGATATCAAACCTATCCAGTCTCTGCAC
>WBUO01000361.1 GCA_008933675.1 Dechloromonas sp. | reverse complement strand
CCCCGAGCAGGATGCTCATGTAGGACAGTTCCTCGGCCGGCGACGCCGAGCCGGCCGAGGAACTGTCCTACATGAGCATCCTGCTCGGGGCGGTGACGATCGACGGCTGGGTGGTCATCGTCATCCTCGGCATCATGTTCGTCATCAGCGTCCTGGTCATGGTCGGCAAGACCCGCTTCCTCGGCCTGGTGAAATCGGCCAACGCTCGGTTCATCGACCGCTTCCGCCTGCAGGCGGAGCTGCTGCTCGATCCCGATTCGGCGGAGGCGAAGGCGATGCAGGGCGATCCCTCGGTCGCCAACTCGCCGATCTACCGCCTGTACGCCATCGGCATCCAGGAGATGGCCCAGCGCTTCCGTGCCCGTGGCCGCGACGACGGCCTCTCCGGCGCCTCGCTCGATGCCATCCGCGCCTCGATGGATGCCGGCATGGTGCGCGAGAACCAGCGCCTGAACAGCCAGATCGTGCTGCTCACCATCGCCATTTCCGGCGGCCCCTTCCTCGGCCTGCTCGGCACCGTGGTCGGCGTCATGATCACCTTCGCGGCGATTGCCGCCGCCGGCGACGTCAACGTGAATTCGATCGCGCCAGGCATCGCCGCCGCGCTGGTCGCCACCGTCGCCGGTCTTGCCGTCGCCATCCCGGCGCTGTTCGGCTACAACTGGCTGGCCAGCCAGATCAAGAACGTCTCGGCCGACGTCCAGGTGTTCGCCGACGAGTTCGTGACGCGCGCCGCCGAACTGTACTCGCGCTGAGGGCCCGGTCATGCAAGTACAGGAAGAAAATCAGCCCTACGACGACATCAACGTGACGCCGATGCTCGATCTGGCCTACGTGCTGCTGGTCATCTTCATCATCATGACCACCGCCTCGGTGCAGGGCGTCAAGGTCGATCTGCCGAAGACGCAGGCGGTGACCAGCCTGGCCAAGCCGCAGACCAAGGCGGTGACCGTCGCCGGCAACGGCGATCTGTTCCTCGACGCCTATCCGGTCAGCATGGAGCAGCTGGAAACGCGCATCGCCCAGTACAAGGCGGCCAGCCCCCAGCTGTCCATCGTCATCAAGGGCGATGCCCGGGTGCAGTACGCCCGGGTGATGGAAGTCATGGAGCTGCTCAAGCGCAACGACATCACCGACCTCGGCCTCGCCACGACGCGGGCCACACCGGGCTGAGACCATGCACGTCCAGACAGAATCCAAACCCTACGACACCATCAACGTGACGCCGATGCTCGATCTGGCCTACGTGCTGCTGGTCATCTTCATCATCATGACCACCGCCTCGGTGCAGGGGCTGTCGATCAGCCTGCCCAAGCCGTCGGCCAAGCCGAGCACCGAACAGCACGAGATCCGCATCATCCAGATCCGTCCGGACGGGGCGCTGCTGCCCAACGGCGTCGGCGTTTCCGTGGCCGAGCTGGAAAGCCAGCTGAAGGCGACGCTGGCCCGCGACCCCAAGGCTTCCGTCGTGCTCAAGGGCGATCCGGCGGTCAACTACGCGCGCGTCGTCGAGGTGCTCGACCTGACCGGGGCCATGGGCATCGGCTCGGTCGGCCTGGTCACCGCGCGGATCGGCAACTGATGGACCGCGAAAAGCGCAGCGGATTCCGCGTCAACTGGCCCGTCGCGCTCGCCGCCTTGGCCGGCATCGCCGTGCTGGTGCTGATCGGCTGGGCAATCGCCGGCCTGTTCGACGGCAAGCCGGCCAAGGCGCGCAAGCCGCCGACGGTGACGCTGCTGCCCGACAAGCCGCCACCGCCGCCACCCAAGGAAGAAAAGCCGCCGCCGCCGAAGGAGGAGCGCAAGGAAGCCAAGGTCGAGCCGCCGAAGGTGGAAGCGCCGCAACCGGCGCAGAACGAGCCGCTGAAGATGGAGGGGGCGGCCGGCGAGGGCGAAAGCGCCTTTGCCGAGGGCCGCGTCAGCAGCGACTACAGCGGCGGCAATGTCGGCCTCGGCGGCATGCAGCTGGGCCTTTACGCCGGTCGCCTGCAGCGCCACCTGCAGGAGCAGCTGAGCCGCAACCGCCGCCTGCGCGAGGCCGACTACCGCATCGTCGTCCGCCTCTGGCTGCGCCAGGACGGTTCGATCGAGCGCGCCGAGCTCGGCCAGGGCACCGGCAGCACGTCGGTCGACGGCCTGCTGCGCGAGGCCCTGCTGCAGATGCCGCCGATCCGCGAGGCGCCGCCCGCCAACGCGCCGCAACCCTGGCGCATCCGCATCACCAGCCGGGGTGCCTGAGCCCCGCCGCCGAGTTACGCCCAATTCGAAAGCAGAGAGGATTTCATGAAACCGATGTTCACCCCCAAGCGACGCCTCATCGCCGGCCTGCTGGCGCTGGCCCTGGCCGGCACCCCGCCGGCCGTCCGCGCCAGCGACGAGCGCGAATCGCTGGAGATGCTGCGGGAAACGACGCTCAACCTGATCGACGCCCTCGTCGACGGCGGCGTGTTCACCCGCGAGAAGGCCGACGAACTGGTCAAGGCGGCGCAGGCCCGCGCCGCCGGCAAGGCCGCCCGGCAGAAGGCGGCGGCGCCGGCCACGGTGCGCGTCCAGTACGTGCCGGAGACGGTCAAGAACGAGATTCGCGAGCAATTGCGCCAGGAAGTGCTGGCCCAGGCCAAACAGGAGCGCTGGGCCGAGCCCAACGCGGTGCCGTCCTGGCTCGACCGCATCAAATGGGAGGGCGACCTGCGTCTGCGCTATCAGAGCGACAAGCACCCCGACAGCAATACCGAACCGCTCGCCTATATCTATGCCACGCTCGGCGGCAGCACGCGGGCGACCAGTTTCCTGGCCGCCGACAACCTGCGCGCGGCGACGGCCAACACACAGGAAGACCGCAACCGCCTCCGCCTGCGCGCCCGTCTCGGGCTGCTGGCGCGGGTTTCCGACGAATGGTCGGCGGGCATCCGGCTGGCGACCGGCTCGGAGACCGACCGCGTGTCCACCAACCAGACGCTTGGCCAGGATTTCAACAAGTACGCCTTTCACGTCGATCGCGCCTACCTCAAGTACGAGCCGGCCGAATGGCTGTCGCTGTCCGGCGGGCGGATTCCCAACCCGTGGTTCTCGACCGATCTGGTCTGGGACGAGGATCTCAGCTTCGAAGGTGTGGCCGCCACGGTCCGCCCGGTGCTCGCCGAAGGTGCCGTGCGTCCCTTCCTGACGGTCGGTGCCTTTCCCATCCGCGAAAGCAACCCGACAGTTTCCGGCAGCCGCTGGATGCAGGGCGTGCAGGCCGGCGCCAAGCTCCGCCTCGGCCATCGCAGCCAGCTGACGCTGGGTGCCGCGCTGTATCGGTTCGACGGCATCGAAGGCAAGCTGGAGGCCGATCCGAATCTCAGTTACGTGCCCGAGTTCGGCCAGTACGAGTACGGTCGCGGCCTGCGCCAGAAGGGCAATACGCTGTTCTACACCGACAGCCGGCGGACCGACGGCGAGGCGCCGCAGATCTGGGGTCTGGCCTCGCGTTTCCGGCCGCTCAACCTGACCGCCTCGCTCGATCTGGCGCATTTCGACCCGGTGCATGTGATCCTGACCGCCGATTACGTCAAGAACACCCAGTTCGACCGTAACGAAATGCAGCGGCGCACCGGGCTGCGCATCACCGACGGCAAGGATTACGGCTACCAGTACCGGCTGACCGTCGGCATGCCCAAGTTGGAGAACCAGCACGACTGGCAGGCCAGCTTCTCCTACCGCTATCTCGGTTCGGACGCCGTGCTCGATGCCTTCACCGATTCCGACTTCGGCCTCGGCGGCACCAACCTCAAGGGCTACCAGCTGGCCTTCCAGTACGGCGTGCAGCAGAACGCCTGGCTGGGCCTGCGC
>WBUO01000360.1 GCA_008933675.1 Dechloromonas sp. | reverse complement strand
CCGCAAGCAAGTAATGCCGCGGATTCTGTGCACAACAAACAAGGAGCTTGCCTCCTGTTTTCTGTTCGCATGGCATGCCAAATCCTTAGCCCGGGTGGCGGAATTGGCAGACGCAGCAGACTCAAAATCTGCCGACGCAAGTCTTGTGGGTTCGACCCCCACCCCGGGCACCATACCTAGATTTGGCCTGCGTTGGACATTACCGGCCAAAGCGAGACAATCGTTCTCTCCGCCAACGTCTTCCGTAGCGTCTTAATTGTCAGCCGGATTTCCGACTTGGACAGGTTTGGCAGTAAATCCCTCTTTTGGCCGAAAAAACGTGGAGAACTGCATGGAGAAATTGCGACCAAGGATTACTCGGCAATCGGCGCAAGCGATTCGATGGCCAAATGATCAGTGATAAGCCATGGCGGGGTGCAGCACCTCCATTGGCTCGGGCCGCTTGTTAGGGCTTCTTTTCATAAGGTGTGCCTTGGTGGAATCGCAGCTGCCAGCCTGACGATGTCCTGGTCCAAATCGAGCTTCTCCGGGCACGCTGGACAATTCCGTCATAGGTCACGGCACTGTCATATGTGACGTGCGCAACATCCGGCTGGAGTAATCGAACCTTGAATTCTGGAAGAGGAAGCACCGCCTGGATCGTCTGCAGTGGTGCGGCCAAGCACTCTTCTCTACCCCAGACCCGGCCAGACCTACCAATTTCGAAGAAATCAGGAGCGATGAGTTCGCTCATACGCGCCATGTCAAAACGGGTCGCCTCGCGCCATAGCTCCTCCTCAAGGTGTTCAAGAACCGTGCGGTCACTTTTACTCAACTTCATATCGTGGATTCTCACCTTCGCCTAACGTAATATAGCCATGCGCGAAGCGCGTTGGCCCGGACGGCTGGTTGATTCCAAGCCGCTGCGCGGCGCAGGCAGGCGTGGACTTCTCCTGAGTGGCATTGGGATGCGTGTAGCGGCCTAAACGGCTGGTGGCGGTCTGACGATGCGCCAAAAGAGGAATCCCAGTGGCCACGTAATCAAACAGAGGAATACGATCCATACCGAACTTCGGTTTCTTCTTTTGGCATCTCGTCCGACCCACGCGAGGCTGACAACCATCGCGAGCGTCAGCGCACCGATCGCTGTGATTTCAAATAATCCGATCATAGAGAATGTGTCGCGAACTGCTTTGCCCAACGTCACTAGTCAGACACGGAGGGGCGAAGCCCCGGAGTGTCTGTAGTGATTTGCCCTTCTTTCTTCAGATACCTGCCCAAGGACGTCGAGAATCAACTCCTCGAAAAACAAATAGATCGGATTCACTTTGTAGCGAGGCAGGTCGAGTGCGGACTTTGCAAGCTTCTTCTTTAATGGCCATATGGCGGAAGGATTCTTTGCCTAACGTTAAGATCAGCCACGGCCGCTTAGGGCCGTTGGCTGTAGCGCCTCTGCCTCTGCAACGATGAAGTGATAGCCGGCATCAAACCGCTCTTGGACGCGCAGTGAACCATTTCGGGAATCCCATGCTCCAGATGCGAGGTCAGCGGACAAACGATAGATTCCCTCACTCACTTCTTCCGGGTCCATCAACGCAAACGACGATATGCCGTCTCTGACCTCAGAGCTGAGATAGCTCTCTGGCTCTGCCCATCCCGCCGCAGCAAATCTATCCTTCAAGTCGCGTGGCAAAAGGAACGGAATCTTTCGCACCGCTCTGCCGGTCAATCCCCTGACCTCTTCGGCTACATCTTCCAACTGGGAGAACGAAGAACCGATCTCACGTCCGAGCTTCGGAAAGTACTCCGCGAGCCAAAACTTCCCCAACGCGTGAGGCAGAAAGCTGAAGATCACAAGCGGACCGGAACCAATGACGCGAAGAATCTCAGTAAGCGCTTTCTTCCGGTCTGGAAAATGATGCAGAGCGAGAACGATGATCGCGCCATCGGCCGAGTCTGACGGAAGTGGGATATCCTCGGCATGTGCGGCGATCGTCGTGACGCGGGGATGCGATAGACTCTGGCCGCGCATAATCTCGGACGGCTCGATTGAGAGCACGGTGAAGCCCAGATCCGCCAATGCACGTGAATACTTACCGGTCCCCGCGCCCACGTCCAAGATGGTGGACGAATGCGAGAGATGGAGAGATTCTACTAGACCGCTAACGATGCGGGTGTCTGCGAGTCGGGTCTTCGCGTAGTTTCTGCCGATGGCGTCGTAGAGCTGCATCTTTCTTTGGCTAACTGTGTTTATGCCAACGCCGGTCGGCATATCAAAATGGGCAACCAGCTCTGGTGATTATTGTTAGGGATATTCACCTTTGTAAAAATTCGGCCCTGCCCAGTTCAGTGTTATGCCAATCGGCATATTGAATATGCCAAAGTGACCGTGAGGTAAACACCGGATTTCCTCACATGCCTATCCGCGGACCCTGGCGGGTCGAAGGAGGGGGGATGTCCAGATGAGCCTGCCGTAACTGCTGAGCTTGGGCTTCCTGCTGGTCCAACCGGGCCAGATATTTTTCAAGTTCGGTGAGCATGGGCTTCAATTCCTCCTTGGCCACATTCCACACGACCTTGAAATTCACCGCCCCATAGTCATGCGCGATGCGATTGCGCATACCGCGGATGTGGGCGAACGGCACCTTGGGAAATGCTGCGGCAGTTTCGGCGGTAACGTGCTTCGCGGCCTCGCCGATAACATGCAGGCGCATGGCCACGGCGTCGCGGGTTTTCTGGTCGTCCCAGAACCGCTCGAACGACATCCCTCGAATATAGCCGGCTGCCTTCTTGGCCGAATCTGCCATGTCGCGCAAATAGGCGGCTTGATCTTTCTCCGCCTTAAGCGACATAGATGGTCCTCCGGTCGCGTTGAATCGTCACCTTGCGGTAGGGATTGGTCATCTCGTCCACATCCTCCGTCAGCAACAGATGGACCGGAACCCCGAGCAGTCGCCCCATTTCCTTTTCCATGCTGAAATAGTGCAGACCGGGAATCTTCCGGAACTTGGCGATCAAATCCACGTCACTGCCCGGCCGGGTCTCGCCCCGGGCCACTGAACCGAAGATATCCAGTTGGATGATGCCATGCTGACGGCAATAGGGCTCCAACCGGCTCACAATCTGGTCTACGGGTGGCGGCAGGTGCTTCAGTTTGTGACTGACCCGATGTCCCTGCAACAAAGCTCCGCCTCCCGCACCGGAGGCGGGTTTGCGAGTCTTGGGCTTGGGAGCGGTATGCAACACGGGGAGAGAGGGTAATTGCCGAGGACATCAAACCAAGGCTGAAGTTGCCTCGCGAGTTTCGGTCGTCGATAGGGGATACTAAATGCCTGTTTGCGGAGCGGGATAGGGCTTTCCCCCAGGCATACTCGCCCGAGCAATCAGGGCCGAGCGCTTCTCCCGATACTGATGGATTAACTCGCGGACTGCATCGCTCATAACCGCATTAATCGAGAGATTCTCCAGGACACATTTCTTCGCCAGATTCAGGTCGTACAGAACTTCATCGAGTCCCCTAAGCAGGGCGAATTGCTCTGCCGATAGCCTTTGGGAAACAGGGAGCGGATCGCGGCCGGTCTTTTCACGATAGCTATACACGAATGCCGGAGCACCGGTGCCCGGCTCGTTTTTGCCTACCATTTGCTCGATGCAGTGCTCCGCGCAGGCGTTCACAAATTCGTTCGGGTTCATCCCCAGGGTCTCGGATAATTCCAGGACGTAGGGGGTGAGTTCCTTGTGCAAGCTAAGTCCGACGCGCTCGGGATTAGTGGGCTTCTTCTTGAATAGCATGGGATGGCCTTGGTTTCGAGATTTGTAAATTGCTGTAGGGAAATTGACAACAACAATTAACATGCTATCCTATGTC
>WBUO01000359.1 GCA_008933675.1 Dechloromonas sp. | reverse complement strand
GTACCCGCCCGCTTTTGTAACAGCCCCCCGAAAATGGGGAAACGCGCGTTGTCGAAGTCGAGGAACGGCGCCATGCGGCGCACCTCGGCCGGATCCAGCAAGTCCGCATCGACACCATGCAGACGCATCGCGTTGCCGCGCCGCTCGAAGGCGTCGCGCTGTTCGTCCGAATGGCATAGGTTCAGAATGCCGCGCTGGCTGACCAGAGCATTATAGTTGAGGTCCTGCTCCAAACCTTCCCAAAGCTTCAGCGAATGCTCGTAAAACGGAATGTTACCCGGCAGCAGATAGTTGGACCGAACGATAGTGGTGTTTCGTCCGGCGTTACCGCCGCCGATCCAGCCCTTTTCGATAACGGCCACATTGGTGATGTCGAAATTCTTCGCCAGATAATAGGCGGTCGCAAGGCCGTGCCCGCCTCCGCCGATCACAATGATGTCATAGCGGTCCTTCGGCGCCGCATCGCGCCATGCGGGCTTCCAGCCGCGATGCCCGGTGAGCGCCTCGCGCGCGAGCGTAAACAGGGAGTAGCGTTGCCGTTCCATCAGGGGGAATTACGCCTTGCCGCCCGACATCGCTTGCCTCATAGCGACATGATATTGCCCCATAGCGACATTGGAGGGATATTTGCCTACCCAGCTCGGCTATCTGCTCATCGACGGCTTTGCTCTCATGTCCTACGCACCAGTCGTCGAGCCCTTTCGTGCTGCCAACCGCCTGTCGGGCGAGGACCATTACGTCTGGCGTCACTATTCCATCGACGGAAGCCCGGCGCTGGCGTCGAACGGGGTAACCTTGGCAGTCGACGGTTCGGTTGAATCGATTGGCGAGATCGACATGCTTTTCGTCTGTGCAGGCGGCAACCCCGCGTTGTTTCAACACGCCGGAACATTTGCTTTTCTCCGGCGTGCCGCACGCTTCGGAGTGCGGCTGGTGGGTGTATCGGGAGGCCCCTTCATACTTGCAAGGGCGGGATTGCTCGACGGCTATCGCTGCACCATTCACTGGGAGCACGAGGCCGCCTTTCTTGAAACCTTTACCGAGCCGCGGCTTGAACGTGGTCTGTTCGTTCTGGACCGCGATCGAACTACCTGCGCCGGCGGTCTGGCCGGACTTGATCTGGCGGTCGCGCTCATCTCCCAAGACTTCGGTCCAAGGTTGGCACGCCGGGTAAGCGACTGGTATATTCAAGCCGAGCAGCGCCAAGGCGGCGGCGCGCAACGGCCCGAGCCCGGACAGCGATACCGGATATCCAGCGAAGGTCTGGGCCGCGCACTGTCGGCGATGGAAGACAATCTTGACGAGCCGCTTGATCGGTCTTCACTCGCCTCGGTCGCGAAAATGTCAGTCCGGCAATTGGAACGCCTGTTTGCTGCCCAACTGGGAACGACTATCGCGGTTCATTATCGAACCTTGAGGCTGGAGAGAGCGCGTTGCCTGTTGGCCGAAACCGGCATGACGGTTGCAGAGGTGGCGACGGCAGCGGGATTCGCAAACGGGAGCCATTTTTCGCGGGAATATAGGCGGCAGTTTTCCATGCCGCCATCAGCATCGCGCAGAGGATCCATTGCAGGGCAAATTCGTCCGTTAGCGATATAATGTAAGTGCTCGTTCTTGCTCACGCCGGCAGCAAGACACATGCTTCCGACGAGGCCACGCAGCAGCAGCCGAAGCATTCGAGCCGAACGCCCCCGTGGCGCTGGCGATCGCAATTGCGATGATGGGCGCCTTCAATAGGTTGAGCGCAACGCTCCGTCTTCTGCTCCTGGCCGGTTTCGGACCGACAGCTTTTAGGTATGGGCGCGGGCAAAGCAGACGCCGTTCTGGGCTTGAGCCTCAGTCATGCATCGGCCGATCGGCGGCAATTTGCTTATAGTGCGAAATCCTGATGCAAGACCCTAGATCGATAGTTACTGCGCTAGTCTGCGCCAGACTGATTACCAGCATTGCGCGAGGTGCTTGGGCTGACGCCTGGGCAACCATTTTGATCAACCAACGCAGGAGGCGGAATCTTGAGGGCCTTCAAAATTGTCTTCAGAGCAGCTGACGCAAGCCTGCTAGAAAATTCGCAGCGGCGCCGTCGACGTCTTCATTGTTGGCAATTCTTTCTCTCGCCGCAGTCTCAAGGCGATCAACATCCAGCAAAGTGCTCAGCTTTTCCCGATTCACGGTGTACATGCGTCGGCTGACCATATCGCCATCCCCCCATGATGAGCCTTGACCCGTGAAAGTCCTCATCAACCAGACTGCAAATCCAGGTTCTCCAAGATTCTGCTTAATCCACTCACGTACGGGCTCGATTTTATCGAACGATACCCACGTCCAAATGAGTGTCGCGGCGTCTTCATTCTTAGTGAGGAGTCCCGCTGCGGCATCTCGTGCGATCCGTGCCGCAAGGAGCGCTTCGAGATGTTGGACTTGGGCAATTGAAAGTCGGCGCTCATCCTCGGGCTTCGCTTCTTCCTTCTCGATTCTCCCATGTTCAGCACACATGACGTTGACCATAAATGTCGCCGTTTTCGGTGATGGGCCGTCGATTGCTTCTGCAAGCACTGCTACGCGACGTTCTTGCTCTAGCAGATTGAAGATGGGATCGATTACAAACGAGACGGCCCAAATCGACGGCAATTCCTGCGGGGAGTGTTGATTGTCCACGGCGTTGAGAAACAAGTCCGCAGCGGCTAAAATCGCACGCAACCGTGTTTCTGCTTCCGGTACCGGCGTATCGTAAGCGTCGAGCATCAAGGCATTGAGGAGAGCCGATGCGCGCGTACCAGACGAACGGCGGAGCGTGTCGACGTAAGTCTGGACCAATGCGCGCGTAGCGACAGGGTCAGCATAGCTTGCCCGGACCTCGTCCATTTCAGCAGATGAGATGAGACCGTCGCCCAAGCCCAAATTGAAATAGACCGGGAACCGGCGCTTTGAAGAGACACGATGCTCGCATTCGTCCCGCTGCCAACTACCACCTCGCCAAGTATTCGCGAAGATGGCGTCGAGCCTCGGGAAAACGAAGGTAAGCCCGCGCTTTATACGCGAGTGTTTCGTCTCATCCACATAAGAGAGAAGCTTCGCTCCAAAGGCTTCGCGCTCGGCACGTTCTCCCCTTTCGGTTTCAGCGCCAGTTAGCTTGTCGGCCTGCGTGCGGACAAAGTCGTAGAGCGCTGGTTCGAATAGTCGCATCGTCTCGATCGCGATAAAATCAGCCAAATCGACTTCGCCCTTTACGGTCGGCCACGCCATCGCAACGGCATTGGCCAATCGCCCAACATCGCGCGGGGTCCGGAGCCACGGCGCGATGGCGCCATGGAAGATGTTGCCCCATCGCATCTGATCCTTGATTGGCTCGTTGCCGACTATCGCGCCAAGGCGATGAACAAACATTCGGTTGAGATCGATCTGGGCAACGGGAGGCAGGTCGAAGGACGCCTGGACGATTTTCTCTAGCCATTCCGGACCATCAGGATCTGAAGGACGTTCCAACGCCCGTGCCGTGATATCGCGGTCGAAGACCAGAAGATAAGTGACCCGAGGCAGATCGGCGACCGACTTGACCAACCTAAATATCTGCCTGGCCTCTTCAGCGAGCAGACGGTCGACGTCATCGATGATGATCACGATGTTCCGGCCTTCGGCGGCGAGCGCCTTTGCCAGATCGTCGCGCACGTCCTCTAGCCCGCGCTCTTCTTCCACAGCTTCACCGGCAGCTTTTATGCCGTCGGCCAGCGGCTTGGCGATCGGCCCAGCAGGCGTGAGGGCCAGAACCGACGCGACGAGATCCGTCGCGCCGCTGATCCGCTTGGCAATGGTTCGGAGTCCGTCGCGGACGCCGGAAGACAAACGACGCCCAAT
>WBUO01000358.1 GCA_008933675.1 Dechloromonas sp. | reverse complement strand
GGTACGAGGGGACGGGCGGCGGGCTGGGCGATCAGGGTGTTGCGGTAGGTGCCGGCTTCGACGTCGGCCTGGCCGAGCAGTTCGGCGGCCTGGGCGCCGAGGTTGTTGGCGCCATAGTGGTCGACGGCGAGGACGGTGAAGCGGGCTTCTTCGCCGACGTAACCGGCATGCTGACTCAGGGTGAATTGCTGTGCCTCGGCCAGCTGGCGGACGCTGCCGCGGCCGGTGAAGCGACGGTTGCGGGCCTCGTGGGCGGCGAGCAGCAGGTCGTTGCGCAGCTGGGCGGCATTGCTGTCTTCGAAGCGGTAGGGGCGGCTGGCGTCGTGGATTTCCAGACGCGGCAGTTCGCTGCCGTCGGGGATGCTGTCAGCCTGGGCACCGGTGGCGACCAGGTTCTTGTAGTCCCAGCCGGCCAGGGCGACGGCATTGGGCTGGACGCGCCGGGCTTCCTGCCAGTGTTGCATCGTGTCGCTGGCTTCGGTGGCGTGGCTGCGGTGATAGCGGATGGTCGGCTGGGCACAGGCCGGGAGTTCCGCTTCGCGGTCGAAGACGACGAGCTGGTGCCGGGCGTGCGGCGCGTCGTCTCCCGCTTCCGCCGACTGGTCGTGCGCGAAACGGAAGGACAGCCCTTCCTCGGCCAGCAAGCGGGTGATGAAGGCGAAGTCGGTTTCGCGGTACTGGGTGGCAATACTGTAGGAGCGCAGCTTTTGCGTGACTTGGCTGGTCCAGCTGGCTTGCCGGTAGTCCTTGCAGATCTGCCCCAGGATGTCGATGACGGTCTTGTCCTGGAAAAGGTAGTTGTCGCGGCGATGGTCAAGGAAGGCGACCCAGGGTTCCATGACCAGGCGGTAGCGGGCCAGGCCGCCGTCGGCACCGAGCTGCATGCCCTCGGTGACATAGCCGTGCCAGGCACGCTTGCTGCCCTCGGCCTGCAGCAGACGCAAGGTCACTTCCTCGCCGATCAGCGCCCTGAGGTCAAAATAGGCATGGGTGGAAATGCAGTCGATGACGAAGCGGAAGCACTCCGAAACCGCCTCCCGCGCCGAAAAACGCTCGACGGTCAGGGCCGCATCCGGCAAGGCCGTCTTGATCTCGAGCAGCCGGGCGTGCTGGGAAATGAAGGCGTCGAAAAGGGAGGGTGATGACATGAAACAAGACCGCGGCGGGAAGCGCGGAGTATTTCATTGTCATTGATGGATAGTCAAATGGAATTTTCCGCACCGACATTCCCGAGCGGCATCCGTTGTGCCGATGCCGCCAGGCTTGGCCGAATGCGGCCGACTGTGCCAACATCCGCCCGCTCCAGGTACGCCCTCCCCGCCCGGTGAGGCTAACGGGAGGCCGTCCCCTTCACCCTACCGACATCCGCAGCCAGACACCATGGAAACTCCAAGCGAACAGGCTCGTCAGCTTTTCATCCAGGGCATCGATCACTTCGAATCCGGACGCCTCGTCGCGGCCCGCGACGCATTTGCCACGGCACTGGCGCTGGTACCGGGCCGCCCTTCACTGCTGGCCAATCTGGCGGCCGTGCATTTCCGCCTGCAGGAATTTGCCGAAGCCCGCAGCTGCTTCGAACAATTGCTCGCCAGCGAAGCCGGCAACCCCGACAACTGGATTTCCCTCGGTCTGTGCGAGGAAGCCCTGGGCCACTGGCAGGCTGCTGCCGAGGCGCTGGAGCGCGGTCTGGCAAGCCGGCCGGATGCCGCGTTATGGCTGCGCTGCAGCAACTGTCGTGGACGCCTCGGCCAGTTGCCGGCAGCACTCGCCGCCGTGGACAAGGCGCTGCAACTGGCGCCGACCGACGGCCTGGCGTGGAGTGCCCGCGGCAGCCTGCTCCGCGAGATGCAGCAGTTCGCGGCGGCAGCGGAATGCTTCGAGAAGGCTCTGGCACACGGTGCCGACACGGAACTGAATCGCTATTACCTGGCTTCGGTACGCGGCGACGGCAAGCCGCAAGCCCCGCCCCGCCAGTATGTGGAAGCCTTGTTCGACGACTACGCTGCCGACTTCCAGAGCCATCTGGTGGAAGGTCTGCGCTACCGGGGCCATGAGACCCTCGTCCAGCCGCTGCTGGCGGCCGCCACCACCTATGGCAGCGCGCTCGATCTCGGTTGCGGCACCGGCCTGTGCGGCGCCTTGATCCGTCCATTATGCACAGCCATCGACGGCGTCGATCTGTCTGCGGCGATGCTCGACCAGGCCAGGACGCGCGGCATCTACCGGCAGCTGGCGCACGACGAGCTGGCGGCCTTCCTGAACAAATGCACCGGGCGCTACGAGCTGATTCTCGCCGCCGACGTCTTCGGTTACATCGGCGATCTCTCCGGCATCTTCCGTTCGGTCCGCCGCCTGTTGCAGCCGGGCGGCCGTTTCGCCTTCACCGTCGAGCAGGCGACGGCCGGCAACGACTTCAACCTGCTGCCCAATCTGCGCTACACCCATACCGAGGCCTATATCCGCCGCCTGGCCGCCGACAGCGGCTTCACGTTGCGTACGCTGTCAGCTGCCCCCTTGCGTTACGACCAGACACAGCCGGTGATGGCCCTCTACGTCCATCTCGACTAGCCCGCCGGCTCAGGCGGCGAGTACCCGGCGCAGGCCACGCATCAGCGTGCCCAGGCCGGGCAGCTTCATGTACAGCTCCTCGCCGGTGTCCCAGTAGTCACGATGGAAAGCCACCTTACCGTCGGCGGCGAAGCGCAGGTGCGAGACACCGCGCATGATCTGCGTCTCGCCCTTGCCCCAGAAGCGGACGCGGAAGGAAAACTCCCAGACCAGCATGGCGCCGCCGGCATCGGCCACCTTGTCGACGACGACGAAACGCGGCTCGCCGACCTGCCCGAACATGTGGCTGAAGATGCGCTGGATGGCGGCGACGCCGCGCACCTCGTTGAACGGGTCCTTGAAGTAAGCGTCGTCGCTGTAGAACTCGCCGAAGCGGCCGACGCTCTCCGGCGTCAGCTCGTGATAGAAACGGATCAGGTCGTCGATGTTCATTTAGGGCGTGCTCACAGTAACCGGCGGGACAGAGTTTGCCATGGCGGGATGGGCGCCTAGGCGCGAGGCACGGGGAATGGCTGTTCCATTCCCAAGCCGAGCAACGCCGGCGACCGCCCGCCATGGCAAACCCGAAGGGCAAGGATCTGGCGGGGCGCATTGCCGCGTTGCCGCTCGCTTGTGCAGATCACTGCACGGCGCGACCGGCGCCTTGCACTGCATCCCCGCCAGACCCTTGCTCTGCCTGTCGCTTACTGTGATCACGCCCTAACCTCCGGTGAAGCGGCGGATCAGCGGGAAGGACCAGGCGTATGGCAGGTGGGCGAGCAGCTTGAGCACACGCGTGAAGCGCTTGGGGAAATGGATCTCGAAACTGCCGTCAGCGAATCCGTCGACCAGCTCCCGCGCCGCCTGTTCCGGCGTCAGCAACGCCGGCATGGTGAAATCGTTCTTCGCCGTCAGCGGCGTCGCGACGAAGCCGGGATTGATCGTCCACACGCCGATGCCGCGCGGTGCCAGGTCGAAATGCAGGCACTCGGCAAAATGGATCAGCGCCGCCTTGCCGGGCCCGTAGCACAGCGCCTTGGGCAGGCCGCGATAGCCGGCGACGCTGGCGACGAAGGCGATACCGCCGCCGGCCGGGAGGTCGGCCAGGACCAGCGACGAAAGGCGCAGCGCAGCGTTGAGATTGATCGTCAGCACCTGCTCGGCGACCGCCAGGTCGAAGTTGTCGACGGACATCGGCACATAGTCGCCGGCCAGGTAGATGACCAGATCGAGGCCGCCCCACCCGGCCAGCAGTTGCGCCCGGGCCGCTGCCAGGCTGGCGAGGTCGGTGGCATCGCAGGGCAGTATCAGTGCGCCAGCTATGCCCAGC
>WBUO01000357.1 GCA_008933675.1 Dechloromonas sp. | reverse complement strand
AGCGCTGAATGTAGGCGTCGCATCGATTCATGGCAACCTATCCCCAATTTCGCTGTTGGTCGCCGCGGGCATCGCAACGGGTGCCTTGCTGCAGGCATGGGCTGGCGCCGTTATCGTACGGCGCTGGTCCAAGGACAAATGGCAGCACCTCGAGCAAGAGGGAGATGTCCTTGCCTTCCTGACACTCGGCGGCCCCGTGGCGTGCCTGATCTCAGCCACGGTAGGCTTGTCCTGTCTGACCGCAGCCGGTCTGGTGTCGCCTGAAACGCGAGGCTACGCATGGTGGAACTGGTTCGTCGGCGATACGCTGGGCGTTTTGCTTGCCGCACCGTTGTCGCTTGGCTTGCTGCAACGGCAAGAAACGAGTTGGCAAGAACGCTTGCAAGGCATGGCGCTGCCCCTGGTGGCGGTACTCCCACTGGTCGTTGTTGCATTTCTTGCCACCGCACGATGGGAATTCAATAGCCAGAGTCGGCAATTGGCAGACCTGGGACAGGTACTGGCACGCGATCTGGAACAGCGCCTCATCGCCCATCATACGTCCCTGGACTCCCTGGCAAACCTCATCGAAGTCACGCCAACGCTTGATCATGAACAATTCAAACATTTCACGGCACCAACGCTACAAGAACAGTCAGACATCTTTGCCCTGAGCTTCAATCCTTACGTGACACAGGCCCAGCGGGCAGATTTCGAACGACGCATGGCCCGGGTCACGCCCGGCGGGCGCTATACGATCACCGAACGTAGCGAGCAAGGGCAACTTGTACCTGCGAAGGTACGCCCCGATTACGTGCCCGTCGGTTTCATCCAGCCTCTCGCTGCCAATCAGAAAGCCATCGGGTTTGATATCCAGTCCGAACCGACACGTCAGGCTGCGTTCCTGAGTGCACGGATGCTCGGCACGACAGCAGCCACTGCACCGATTCGTCTGGTTCAGGACAGCGAAAATCACCCCGGTATCCTGATGCTCTCGCCAGCGTATAGAGTCGGGAGTGGCGACAGCAACGCCCGGGAGTTGATCGGCTTTGCCGTTGCAGTCATCCGGATCGATCAAATGCTCAAGATTGCCCTCGCCGGCCATCTGCCGGATAGCCTGCTCATTGAACTCGAAGATCCAAATATACCCGGCGATCAGCGTCTTCTTTACCGGACACCCGGTGGCCAGGACTCTCCACCCAGTGCGGTGTCCTGGACCACGTCCTTGCAGGTTGCAGACCGGCAGTGGTCATTACGTGTACTACCGACAGCGGCCTACATTGAGCAGCATCGACCCTGGATCGCCTGGGCCGTAGGCGTCATCGGCCTGCTTGTCGTTGCTCTGCTGCAAATCCTCCTGCTCGCTGTAACGGGCCGTGCCGCCTTGATACAGCGCCGCGTGGATGAACAAACGGCAAAGATACGCGAACAGGCGGATGCGTTAACCCAGAGTGAACAGCGCTTTCAGCTCATGGTCACGCATGCCAAGGACTACTCCATCATCATGCTGGATCTTGAGGGTCGGGTTGTTTCATGGAACGAAGGTGCGGAACGAATCAAGGGGTATCGCCAAGAGGAAATCCTCGGCCAGCCGATGTCCATTTTCTACCGTCCTGAAGATATTTCAGCCGGCATACCGGAAGCCTTGCTTCGACGCGCCGACGCCGAGGGGCGTGTCGAAAACGACGGCTGGCGTGTGAGAAAGGATGGTTCGACGTTTTTTGCCAATGTTGTGCTGATGTCGCTCAAGGATGCCTCTGGCAGTTTGATCGGCTACGCCAAGATCACCCGAGACATTACCGAACAAAAGCGTTCCGAGCAGGTGCTGCGCGATAGCGAAGCGCGTATCACTGGTGTGATCGACGTGATCCCCGAAGGGGTTCTCCTGATCGACGGCGAAGGCCGGATTCACCATGCGAACCGACAAACGGAGCGCATCTTTGGCCACAAACCCACGACGCTAGTGGGGCAGGCGGTGGAAATATTGATTCCTCCAGGCTATCGCTCATCGCATGTCCAAATGCGCCAGACCTACATGGCCAATCCGGAAATGCGCCTGATGGGTATGGGGCGTGAACTCTACGGCCTGCACGCGGATGGGCGTGAAATTCCGGTGGAAGTGGCGCTGGCGCCGATGGCTTTGGGCGAGACTCACTATACCGTGATCTCCATTGCCGATATCACGCAGCGCAAGGCGACCGAAGCTGAGCTTTCGGCCCACCGTCACCAACTTGAAACCTTGGTCACGGAACGCACCCGGGAACTCACCCTGGCTGTTCAGGCTGCCGAGGCGGCCAATCTCGCGAAGAGCGCCTTCCTGGCAAACATGAGTCACGAAATCCGGACGCCACTTAACGCCATTGCCGGCATGGCCCACCTGATTCGCCGGGCAGGTCTGAACCCCAGGCAAGCCGATCAGATGGACAAACTGGAAACCGCCAGCAATCACCTGTTGGATGTTCTGAATGCGATTCTGGAAATCTCCAAAATCGAGGCTGGCAAATTTGTGCTCGAAGATGCGGAAGTTCGAATCGAAAGCATCGTCGGCAACGTGCTGTCGATCATCAGGGAACGCGCAAACGACAAGCGAATCGCTTTGACCAGCCATATCGCCAGCATGCCCTTCAAGCTCTGCGGTGATTCCACCCGTCTGCAACAGGCCTTGTTGAATTACGTCACCAACGCCGTGAAATTCACGGAAGGTGGCCAAGTCGTGGTGCGAGTCAGACCGGAACTCGAAGACGCCGAGAGTGTGCTCGTGCGCTTTGAAGTCGAAGATACCGGTATTGGCATTGCCGCAGAAGCCCTGAACCGACTATTCGCCGCATTCGAGCAGGCCGACAACTCCACGACGCGCAAGTACGGCGGCACGGGGTTGGGCCTGGCCGTTACACGGAAGTTGGCTCAAATCATGGGTGGCGAGGCAGGTGCAGTCAGCATTACCGGGCAGGGCAGTACTTTCTGGTTCACGGCCCGCCTCAAGAAGGAAACTGGAGCCCCTCCTCTCGACATAGCATGCCCTCAGGAAGCCGCGGACGAAACATTGCGGTCGAAATTTCGGGGCGCTCGCGTGCTGTTGGCAGACGATGAACCGATCAACCGGGAAATCGTACAGGCAATGCTGGAAGATGTTTCGCTTTACACAGACCTTGCCGTCGATGGTGCCGACGCCTTGCGACAGGCATCCGAAAACGATTACGCGTTGATCCTCATGGATATGCAGATGCCCAATCTCAACGGCCTAGATGCAACACGGGAAATACGAAAACTCACCCGACATGCTAGAACGCCCGTGATCGCGCTTACCGCCAATGCCTTCGCCGAAGATAGGCAGCGCTGCCAGAATGCCGGAATGAACGATTTCATTGCCAAACCAGTAGCACCGGAGCAGTTTTACGCGACGCTCTTGAACTGGTTGAGCATTAGATGAATAGTTTGAAAGACAGGCCCTCATCTCGTGCGGGTCAGACATCGAACAAACCTACCTGATGCATCACAAGCTTGTAACGACTGCTAGCTGAGAAATAGCAGGCCGAAGCAGTCCACCCATGCTGGGGCTACTTCGGCCGATCAGCACTCCCATCCCTCAAACCGCTCCCTCCGATCCTTCCGGAAATTCGACAACTCCAGCCGAATACCGTCCAGATCATTGAGAAAAGTCGCATAGTAATCCTCGGCGTATTGCGGGTAGCGCTGCACCGGTGACGCATCGATGCCGCGTGTTCGCAGGGCTGAGCAGGCGCGACGGACATCGTCTTCGGTAGCCACGCGCAAACACAGGTGGTGCAGTCCGGGCGCATAGGAATCGTGCGGCGAAGCGTTGCGGGCGGGGCGCAGGACGAGACCGAAGTGGCGGTTGAAGTAGTTGATGTGCTGCTCGTCACCGAAGACGAACAGATTC
>WBUO01000356.1 GCA_008933675.1 Dechloromonas sp. | reverse complement strand
TCATGGCCGCTGAAACGTGACGGTGTCGCCATTGCTGTGGACCGCCTGGCCGATCGTCATGTCGATAACCCAGTGATTTGGGATAGGGCTTTGCTCATCGCAGCCCGGGACGAGTACGACGGTTGAGGGTTCGATTGGCGGCCATGAGCACGCATGCTGGGCGGGTTGGTGAACATGCCCGCTCAGGATGAGCCTTGGTGGATGATCTTGAAGCGCCGGCCACAACTCAGGATCGCCGTTATCCCGCCCTTCCGCACTGGCGGCGCCGGCGCAACCCATAGGCGGCGCGTGGGTGACCAAAATATCGACCCGTTCGTTGAGGTTCGGGACATCGAGCCAGCCGTTAACCGCGAACTTCACCCATTCATGGGAGGGGTGCACCTGGTAACTGAACGTGTCGCCATCGACGCCGATGATGTTGCCCTTATGCCTGAGGCGCTTGAGCCACGCCCCTTCGGCATACACGTCGACCGATACCCTTTTGTCGCCGACCCAGAAGTCATGGTTGCCGGAGCATATGATGGTCGTACAGGCGATCGTGATCAGCCAGTTGCCGATGGCCTTGGCTTGATCGTGCATGCCCGTGTTCGAGAACGCGTTTTGCAGGTCGCCGGCGATGACGAGCAGGTCGAACTTCCGGGCCTCGTTGGCGACCCAGTCGAACCATTCATGATCCGCATGGAGATCGGCGACGTGCAGGATCTTCATGGGACGGATTCTCCGAGATCGGGCCGCGGGACCCCTAGCATGTCGGCCCACATGTGAACGAAGTCTTTGAGGTACGGATCACCCGTCTCCAGAAGATCGATCACCGCCTGCCGCGTTTCCGGGTCTTGATTGCAGGCCCGCCAGAGGTAGGCCCATTCGTCGAGGGTACCCCGCTGGATGATATTCAGGTACGCCAGGGGCGTGAATTCCCCGCCAGTGGAACGGTTGAGGAGGCGCTGACGTTCCTTGGGAAGGCCACTGAGGTCGTTCATGAGGGTGAATTCGATGCGAGACCCCTGGATTTACGCGTGCTCCCGAGGTCCACGACGATGGGGGCGTTGCAGGGCTGGTAGGCTTCGTCGCAAATGGAGGCATTCACCAGGGCGATGGTGCCGAGGGTAGCCTGGCCGTACCCGGAGTGGATGTGTCCGCACACGTGCAGGCGCGGTTTGACCGCTTGAAGCCGGTCCAGGAGATCGACGCAGCCCTGATGCTTTCGTTGATGGTTCAGATCCAGGATGCCCCAGACCGGACCATGGGTAACCACGATATCCGTATCGAGGGGGATCCGCTGCCAGTGCGCCCGGATGGCCTCGCCGCGGTCGCGGTTGAAAGCCCACTCGAAGAAGGTCGGCGTCACCGGCGAACCCCATATCCGCAGGCCTTTGATTTCGCAGCCGCTGTCCTGAAGGTAGGTGACACCATCGGGAATCAAGCCGGCGGCGAACCCCGGTTCGCGCTCGAAGAGCCAGTCGTGGTTGCCCGCGATGAAAACCTTGTACGGGTGCGGCTGCCGGGAGAACCACCGGAGGAAGTCGACGACCTCCGCCGGGTGGCCCTGTTCGCTGAGATCGCCGGCGTGGATCAGGAGTTCCCCGTCGGGCACAGTGAGGCCGGCGTGGTGGGCATGGGTGTCTGAAATGCAGACGACCCTCATTTGGCCTCGGCGAGGACTTCTTCCTGTGCCTGCGCGATCTCGGCCGCGATTTGCTGGAGATAATCTTTGATGAGTTCCTGACCGTTTCGCTTCGACAGGACCAGGGCCACGCGACCGATGAGCCGAGGGGTGGGGGCCAGCTTGCCGTTGAGTACGTGGTGAAACTGCCCCGTGTCGACCTTGGCCGCGAGGCAGAGCTTGCGTTGGCTGCCATTGAAAGGGGGTGCGGCGACCGCGGCATGAAGTTTGTTCAGCAATGTAGTCACGGAGTGACTAAAATCGGGTATTGAAGATTCTTCAATACTTTTCCGTTGACATGAGTTCGCGGCGGACGATGTTCCGCGGCGAAAGGGGATGTCATTCCGACGCCCACCGTAAGTATGAAAGAAGTTATCACCCAAAAGAATGTCCGCCTGTTTTCGCAGGCGCGGATCCTGGAAAATGTGCGCCACGATTTCGTGGTGACCCGCGAAGTCTCAGTGGCCGAGCACAACGTCCCTCAAGGTAATATGACCAAGCTCGGCCAAGCGTTTCACGAGCTGCTCAAGCGCCTTCGTGACCGCAATCCGTTGAGTGCGGATGAAAAGAAGATGCTCCCGTGGCTTGCCACCATGCGGGTGGCGCTCCGTGAGGTTGGCGCCCAGCGTCTCGACCCGGAGATCAACCTTCCCGGCTCCGGACGCCTGACCAACGGCCGTTGCGATACCATCGTCCACGGTGGGTTGGCGGCGCTGGGCACCGTCGAGGTCAAGGTCGTCGATGACTTGCCTGGCGAACCCAAGGAAGACCACCTCTTTCAGATTGCGGGCTATGCCGTGCTCGCGGAGTGCGCCTTCACCGAACACCGGATCTGGGTCGCGGTGGCGTATGTCTCCTTCCGGAAGCGCAAGGTGCGGATCTTCTTTCACAGAGGCTCCAGCCGCCTGCGCGGCATTGTGCGCGACGTCTTGGCCGCCTAGCCGGGAATTTCAGCCTCCACTGCGACGTGGACCTTGATTCCGAGTACGCCCAACTGGAACACGCCTTCGAGCGTGCTCGGCATCAGGCCCTTGTATTCATCCGCGACTTCAATGCGAAGTTGCCGACTGTTTGCCCCCATTGTCACGACGAGGCTCACGTACCCGGATTACGTTGCCCAAACTGTGGGTATCGGCATGGGACCGCATGGGCGATCCTCAGGGATACGGAATACGGGTATGAAGTTATCCCTATCACCGACCGCCAGCGCATTATCAGGGTGTTTACAGTAGATTGATAGAGCAGGCATCCTCCCAAAGGGAGCGGGTTCTACAGCTTCGGGAGCGCGGGGCTGGTGTGAGTGAAGACGCGGACGGTACCGGACAAGCCGGTCCTGCGGCGATCATTCCTGTCGCAAGCGATCCCGTAGCTTGCTTGGATCTTGCGCTGCGAGTTACGGAATGCCATCAAGGGCATGGCAATTCCGGAAGACGTGCTCACAGAGGGAAAACGCGGCCGCTGCTGCCAAGGGTTGGTAATGATCGTCTTTGCGTTCCGCCCAATCGCACACGGCTTTAACCACCAGCCAATCCTTGCGATGACGCGTGGCGGCCGCCCAGAGACCCGCACCCTCCATCTCGCCGCCGATCGCGACGGGAAAGCATTCGACGAGCCGTTGTTTCGCCTGGCGGTTATCGATCAGCTTTTCACCCGAAAGCATGTGCCCTATGTGCACATTGCACTTCGTGCCGTCCGGGCGCTTGAAATCCCACTGCGGCGCGTTCCGGAATCGATTGAGGAGAGCGTCGCTGCTTGGGGGACTCGGGCTCCGAAATAGGATCTTTTTGCCGTGGCGTTGGCTTTCGTAGGGGATGAGGCCCTGGGCAACGAGCACGTCGCCCGCCAGGTGCTTTTTGGGGTCGATGCCAAAGGCGATTCCGGCCAGCACGATGGCGGCAGGGTTCCAAGTTTGAATTAAGGCTTCGGATGCCAAGGTCGAGCCGCTGGCGCCCTGCGACCCCATCGTACATAGGGTGAGTACGGTCTGGAAGGCGCCGAACCGGCCAAGGTAGTAGGTTTCGTTCCCATGAGCCACCTGCCAGACTTGGCGGAGATCGGCCGCGGGCTTGAATAAGCGTAGGGCGGCCGTTAGTTCGACCGACGTGGCGACGACTAGGCCAAGTCTCGGGCGGAATTTCCGCTTGGCTTGCGCGAGGCTCTTTGGCTCCAGTTTGGGGAGCGGAGCCGAATACCAGGGTTCGGAGGAGTAGTCGGGCGGTGCCGCTGG
>WBUO01000028.1 GCA_008933675.1 Dechloromonas sp. | reverse complement strand
GACCACAACCGCGCCCTGTCGCAACTGGCTGCCAAGACCGGCCGCGAAGTTTCTTCCCTGAAGAAGCTGGTCGTCTGGGGCAATCACTCGCCGACGATGTACGCCGACTACCGCTTCACCACCTCCAACGGCGACAGCGTCAAGGCCCTGATCAACGACCACGCCTGGAACAACGACGTCTTCCTGCCGACCGTCGGCAAGCGCGGTGCCGCCATCATCGAAGCCCGTGGCCTGTCCTCGGCCGCCTCCGCTGCCAACGCCGCCATCGACCACGTCCGTGACTGGGTTCTCGGTTCCGACGAGTGGGTCACCATGGGCGTGCCGTCCGACGGTTCCTACGGCATCCCGGCCGGCATCGTCTTCGGCTTCCCGTGCGAGTGCAAGGGTGGCTCGTTCAAGATCATCCAGGGCCTGGAAATCGACGAGTACAGCCGCGAGAAGATCAACCTGACGCTCAAGGAACTGACCGACGAGGCCGAAGCCGTCAAGGACATGCTGTAATCCGGCCAGTCCCTTAGCTTCATCGAAAGGCCACGGTAGAATGCCGTGGCCTTTTTCATTCTGCACAGCGATCATGCGCCATCCCCAAACCGTTCTCTTCGCCGGCGAAAAGCCCTTCCCGATACTCCCCGCGGTCGACCATTACGCCGGCTCGGAAAAGCTGATGAGGAAGGCGCTGCAACTGCAGCAGGAGCTCGGACCGATTTTCGACATCACCTGCGACTGCGAGGACGGCGCCCATGCCGGGGCCGAACGCGAGCATGCCGAGATGGCCGCGGCGCTGATCATGTCGGACGACAACCGCTTCAATCGCGTCGGCGCCCGCATTCATGACGTGACCCATGCCCACTGGCGGCAGGATCTGGAGATCCTGGTCCGCATCGCTGGCAGCCGCCTGCCTTTCATCACGCTGCCCAAGCCGTGCAGCGCCGCCGATGTCGAGATCCAGATCGACACGCTGCGCGAGATCGAGCGCGCCTGCGGCATCGCGCGACCGATTCCGGTACATGTACTGATCGAAACCCATGGCGCGCTGCGCGAGGTATGGCAGATCGCCGCGCTGCCCGGCGTCGAATCGCTCGACTTCGGCCTGATGGACTTCGTTTCCGGTCACCACGGCGCCATTCCCGGCAGTGCGATGAAGAGCCCCGGGCAGTTCGAGCATCCGCTGGTCGCCCGCGCCAAGTGCGAGATCAGTGCCGCGGCGCTGGCCTGCGGTGTCGTTCCGTCGCACAACGTCACCACCGAGTTGAAAGACATGGATTACATCCGCAATGACGCCTTGCGCGCCCGCCGCGAGTTCGGCTACCTGCGCATGTGGAGCATCCACCCGAACCAGATCGTGCCGATTGTCGAAGCCATGCGCCCGGACTTTTCCGAAGTCGAGGCTGCGAGCGAGATTCTGATCGCCGCCCAGGACAAGGACTGGGGCCCGACCCAGCATGCCGGCAAGCTGCACGACCGGGCCTCCTACCGCTACTACTGGGAGTTGCTCGAGCGTGCCCACGTCACCGGCATGGACGTCCCGGCCGAGGCCAAGAGCCGCTTCTTTGGCTGAAGAACTAGCCATCCTCCATCGCGACGAACACATCGTCGTCATCGACAAGCCGCCGAACCTGCTTGTCCATCGCTCGGAAATCGACCGCCACGAGACGCGCTTCGCGATCCAGTTGCTGCGTGACCAGATCGGCCAGCGGGTGTGGCCGGCACACCGCTTAGACCGCGGCACTTCCGGCGTGCTGCTGTTCGGACTCAGCGCCGAAATTGCCAGCACACTCGGCAAGCAGTTCGCCGCGGGCACGGTGACCAAGCGCTATCTGGCCGTCGTCCGTGGACATCCACCACTGAGCGGCAGCATCAATCACGCCCTCTCACGCCAGCGTGACGATTATGAATTCCGTGGCGAGCGCAGCAGTGACGAAGCCCAGCCAGCGCTGACGCACTACCGTCGCCTGGGTGACATCGAACTACCGGTCGCCGTCGACCGCTATCCCAGCAGCCGCTACGCCCTGCTCGAACTGGAACCGGTGACCGGCCGGCGCCATCAGCTACGCCGCCACCTGAAGCACATCGCCCACCCGATCATCGGCGACGCCACCTACGGCAAGGGCCGGCACAACCGCTATTTCGCCGAGCATCTCGACTGCCGGCGCTTGCTGCTGGCCTGCACGCAGCTGAGCTTCGAGCACCCACTCAGTGGCGAACGTCGGGAAATAAAAGCGCCAGTATCCGGCGAATTCGCCGCACTACTGGCGCGCTTCGGGTGGCCTGCAGATCAGTAGCCGATCGAGCCCTCAAGCTCTTCGAGATGCTTCAGTTCGCGCTCGAAGTCGACCAGATCCTGACCAAGCGCATCGCGAGCCGAGACCATGCCGATCGGCACCCCACCGGCATCAACCACCGGCACATGGCGGAAACCGCCCTCGGCCATCATGTACAGGGCATAGGCCAGCGGCTTGTCGACACCGATCGTTTGCGGATCGCTGACCATCACGCTGGAAAGCGCGGTCGAATCGGGGTCAAGTGCCGCAGCAATCACCTTGTTCAAGGCATCGCGCTCGGTGAAGATGCCGGCAATCCGCCCGCCCTCGACCACCACCAGGGCACCGATCCGTTGCTCGGCCATCAGGCGCGATGCGGCTCGGACAGTCATCTCCTTTGTCGCCGTGACCAGTTTGCGGCCAGCCAGAACGTCATTGATCATTCTTCTTGGCATGGTTGTCTCCTTCTGTGTTTAGGGTGTTCCCATTGTGACCAAGTTGTCACAAAAACACAGCCTGCCCGGCGATTATTTAGACTTGATGACGATCACCGCAATCGCGATGAAGATCAGTATCAGGCCGATCAGTTCGACGTTGATGAACATGCGCCGGAGTGATCAGGGAGCCAGTTCGTACACGATATTGAAACGAGCATCGGCCTTCGTCAGCTCGATGAAACCGATGCCGCAGGGATTGGCAGCCACCCACTTCATCACTTCGTCCGGCGAGGCGACCTTGTTCAGCGCCTGCATGCGGCCGGAGAACACCTGGCGGGACCAGTAGGCGTTGATGTCTGCAAGGTCCTTGCCGACCAGTCGGCGATAGAACTGGCCGCGAACGGGATGGCCGTCCACCAGATCGACAGGCTGCGCTTCGCGACCATTGAAGAACTGGCGATAGCGGCCAAAAAAGATGTTGATGACTTCGTTACGGCTCATGACTGCAACGCCACAGCGGGCGTTGACGACGACCGCGAGACTGCCCGTCGCCTGCACCGACGGCGCAGCGCCGAGCGAGAGCAGAAGCGGGAGAAGGCGGAGGAATCGCCGGCTCATGATCTCAGAAGATGAAATCCATGGTCAGCGAGAAGACATCCAGACGACCGTTCCAGTCGTCCCGCTCGCGCCGGTAGGGAAAGATTGACGAGGTATCGCCGCGAATGGCGTCCCATTGCGCCTTGATGGCCAGATTACGCATGACGTCCCAGCGCGCACCAAGGATCACGGTTTCCTGTTGCGCACGCGAATCGGCCTGGACTCGCGCCACGGCAGGATGTACGGGCGAGGTGCGGCGTGTTGAATCGACATGCGAGTAGCCGACATACGGCGTCACCGAGTCGATGCGGTAACCGGCCAGGACGTAGCCGGCACGCGAGCTTTCAAACGCCCGGCTCCCCTGATCGATCGAGTTGAGCATCAGCTGGAATTGCCACGGACCGCTGTCATAGACGAGACCGAACGAATAGTAATGGCTGCGCGTATCGTCGGTCCTCAGGTAATCGAGAGCCGCCCGTGCCTCGGTCGTCGTCATGACGCCCGGCGCCAGGCCGTAAAAATCCCGGGCAATCGGCAGATTGCTGTTGAAACGGATGTTGGCGTAGCTGCCACGCACAAGCCAGGGGCCCGACTGATACTCAAGATAGGTACCCATCAACGGCGAGCCATCGATATCCCATTGTCGGTCAGCCAGCGGAATCTTGCCGTCCGAGATGCCGTAGTACAGCTTGCCGCGCAGCACATCCTCACCCAACGGCACGGTCAGCGTCGCATCGGCGCCATTGACGCTATAGAAGGGCAAATACCAGAAATAATCACCCGGTGGCCGGACAGTCAGATAGGAGTAGCCGACCAGACGCGAATCGGCAAGCATGAAGAACTCGGTGCCGAGCCGTCCCAGGCGCATGCTCAGAGCCGGTGTCGGGTCGTACTTGAGGTAGGCCCAGGCAATTTCCGGCTTGAAAGTCCGGTCATAACGATAGCGGGTAACACCCTGCACCACCGCCTCCAGTTCCGGCCGGATGCGCCAGCTCGCCTGCAGGCCGAAAACACTGTCGGTGCGGCCACTCCAATGGGAGCGCGCACCGCGTGGCTGCGAAATGTCGCGAACGAACTCGACATCATCGCTACTGGTACGCGTAACCCCCAGCGTGCCGAAACCATGTACCGAAAACGCCTCGGCATCCCAGGCAAGGGCCGGCGAAGAAACCAGTGCGCCAGCCAAGACAAACGGCAGACACAGTTCGCGCACACGGCGCAGACAGTTTCCGGCGACATGCGGAAGGGAAAAAAAAGTCATGGCACGCTAAGAAAAAACCCGACCTGCGTCGGGTTTCATGTTCTGGTTATTGACTCAGACGTTCAATTTTTCAGGCAGGGCTACCTGATTGTCGGTGCTGAACTGGTAATCCTTGAAGATATGTTCGGCGGACAGCATCTGGTAGCTGCCGTCGGGCAGACGATGCGTCGTGTCTTTCAGGCGCCAGGTCAGCTGGCCGCAAGTCCATATCTCGAAGTTGCGCATGTGCGTGCACAGACAGGTCTTGTCCCACACCTTGACCTTGCGTGCCTCGGGATGCGCAGCCACTTCGCGGTTATAGGAGGTGATGTAGGCACACTTGCCGGCAGCATCGAGCAGGTAGCCGTAGGCTTCGCAGTTCGGGCGGATGCCGTCGCCGATACCGGGGCTGGACTTGATCATGCGCATCGGATAGCCGGTCGGCGAAATCTGGTTGACCTCGATGTCGTCCTCGGTGGCCTTGAAATACTCCTGCTTGGCCTCGGCCGGCAGGCCGCATTCGTCGGCGACCGTGAAACGGGTTGCCACCTGCACGGCGGCAGCACCACCTTCGAGGAACTGCGCAGCATCGGTCCCGGTGAAGATGCCACCGGCAGGAATCACCGGAATGTCGAGATGCTCGTCCTTCAGGTACTGCAGGACTTCGGCGACGATCGTCGCCAGGTCGTACTGCGCCCAGTCCATGCCGAAACCGAGGTGACCACCGGCGAGCGGGCCTTCGACCACTACGTAGTCGGGCAGGCGGTTGGTGCGGGCGCTCTTCTTCAGGAACAGCTGCAGCGCGCGCACCGACGAGACGATGATGCCCAGCTTGGCATCGCGGAAACGCGGATGGTCCTCGATCAGGCCGAAGGAGCCAAGGTGCAGGCCGGCGGCCAGCGTGATGCCGTCGATGCCGGCATCGAGCGCCGCCGACATGCGGACCTTGAGGGTCTCGCGCGGCGCGTTCATGGTCAGCTTTTCCATGCAGTTGATGAACACCAGGCCGTCGCCGCGCTTGCGCGCCATCGTGGCCTCGACGTGCAGGCGGGTCGCCTCTTCCAGGCGGCCGAGATCGAACTTGACCGAGGACTTGTCCTCGTTCAGCACGTTGTACTTGTAAAGGGCCAGCTTTTCCTTGACGTGCTTGGTTTCGTAGCGGCGATCGGATACGGTGTTGATCATCGCGTCCGAGATGTGCCCGACACCGCCGAGGCGGGCCGCTTCCAGTGCCAGATCGGCCGTCGAGATATCGACCCCCATGCCGCCGATCATGATCGGCACGAGTTCGTGCTTGCCAAGGCGCAAGCGGAAATCATCCACACGCTTCATTTCTATCCTTAAGGAAACCGGCCCGCTCGCCCTCACCCCCGCGAACGAGCCAAGGATGCGATTTTACGCGAATGTAGGTCGCGATGCTTGACGGCCCCGGGATAAATCAAGTTTTCGCCGGCCAGGTGTGGCTAAACTCCAAACTTCGATCGACGATTCACGCAAAAGGTTCACCATGATCCCGGCGTCGCACCCTCTCTGGCTGGTCGGCTTCCGCCCCTTCTTCACACTTGCTTGCCTTTCGGGGTTGATTTTGCCCCCCGCCTGGGCTCTGATCTTCGGCGGCCACCTGCCGGCACCGGCAACGCCCTTCTCCTCGCTGCAGTGGCATGCCCACGAGATGTTCTTCGGCTTCGGCTGGGCAGTGCTCGGCGGTTTCCTGCTGACCTCGACCAAGAACTGGGTAAACATCCGTGGCTATCACGGACCGGCGCTGATGCTGCTCGCCGCCGCCTGGCTCATCGAGCGCCTCGCCATGAGCTTCGGCGGCCAGTGGCCGGCCCTGCTGTTCTGGCTGGCCAACAACCTGTTTCTCGGCTGCATCGTCGCCATGCTGCTATGGACGCTGATCCGCCACCGGGAAACCGACAGTTACCGCGACAATGCCTTCTTTCTCGTCATGCTGCCCGGTTTCATCGTCGCCAAGTACCTGATGCTGGCCGGCAACGACTTCAGCGCCGGCTACACCATGGCCATCGGCCTGTTCCGCCTGGCTTTCCTGGTCATGCTCGAACGGACGCTGACCGGCTTCATGAAGGCTGCCTTCCAGGCCGAGATCCTGCGCCATCCGAAACTGGACATGGCGATCAAGCTGCTCGGCCTGCTGCTCGTCGTTGAGTTCCTCTTGCCGCGTCAGCTGGGCGCCGCACTGGCGCTGGCGCTGGCCATCCTGCTCGGTTTC
Organism: Dechloromonas sp.; assembly: GCA_008933675.1. Lineage (GTDB taxonomy): Bacteria > Pseudomonadota > Gammaproteobacteria > Burkholderiales > Rhodocyclaceae > Azonexus. The sequence continues at coordinate 22,366 of WBUO01000028.1, read as the reverse complement.
CGCTTCTTTTTCTGGAAACCGCATCTCGCCTTCCGCCGCATCGACATCGGCATCATGTACGTCGGCTATCTGGCCATCGTCGGCCAGCTGCTGGTCGAGGCGCTTGGCCATGTGGTCGATTTCGTGTGGATTGGCTCGGTATCGGTACACCTGTTCACCGTCGGCGCCATGGGCTGCGTCATCCCGGCAATGATCATCCGCATCGCCAAGGGCCACACCGGGCGCAAGGTCGTCTTCGACGGCCTCGACCGCGCGGTGCTCTACCTGATGCTGATCACGCTGCTCGTCCGGGTCATCCTGCCGCAAATCGTCCCAGCCGCCTACCTGGTCTGGATCGACCTGTCGGCCGCGCTCTGGGCGAGCGCCTTCGCCATCGTCGGCTGGCGCTACATCCCGATCCTGATGCGGCCGCGTCTCGATGGCCGCGAACACTGATCAGAGCACGGCGGTAAACAGCTCCAGCTGCGGCGGCCCGAGGTAGAAGTCGCGCGGCGACTGGCCGGCCTGCATGTGCGCCTGACGGAAAGCGTCGGACTGCGTCCAGTCGGCAAAAGCTTGCTCCGACTCCCAGACGGTATGCGAGGCGAACAGGGTGCGCTCCCCGTTCGTGTCACCGCGCAGCAAGTTGAAGGAGACAAAGCCCGGCACCGCATGCAGGTAACTGTTGCGCTTGCGCCAGTGGGCGACGAACTCGTCCTCCTTGCCGAGGGCGATGCGGAATCGATTCATGGCGAGAAACATGGAAGCTCCTGGTTCAAACGACTGAAAAAGGCATGAAGGTCCTGCGCACGTTTGTTGCTTATTCCGTGCCACCCAAACCGCGGACGAAAGCTCAGACATGATTCCGATCGACGATGATGACAAACTCGACTTCGGCAAGCTGCCACCGGAGGTCGATACGCTTCTGCAACAAGGGGTTGCGGCACATTTCAGCGATCGCGCGCTGGCCGAACGCAACTTCCTCGCTGCCCTGTCGCTGGCGCCGGATGCGCTGCAGGCCCATCGCTGCCTGGTGAAACACTACAACCGCTGTCGGCAATTCGACAAGGCACTGCCGGCCGCCGGCAACTGGGTTGCCACGGCGGCCCGCCAGGCCGGACTGCCGGACAACTGGCTACTGTGGAAGACGGCTCCGGGCAGTGCCCTCGCCGCCCTCAAGGCACTGGCCTTCGTACATCTGCGCAGCGGCCAGCCGGCCAAGGCGGAGGCGATGATCGAACGAGTCATCGCCATGGACCCGGAAGACGCCGTCGGCGGCTCGGTCGTCGCAGCACTGCTCGAAGAAACCCGACTGGCCATCTGACGTTGCGGAGCATTCCGGCGGATACTTCCGCGAGCCCGGAGTGAAAGGCTGGCCTGCCACCCCGGCAGCCACGCCCTGGCCATGCCGTTCAGACACGCAGCCATTCCGCGCGGCCGGGAATGCTCGAAGCGCTCCATCGCCAGCACCGGTGCGCTGACAACTACGGCATGGGCAACGGCTGCCCCGGTCGCTCGCAACCATGCACCCCGCTCGCGGCAACGCCGAAGCGGACCTTCCTGTCACTGCTTGCCGCCGCATCCGCTGCTGCAGAAAAAAACAACATGGCCAGCATGGTCTTTAGTGCGTAAACTGCCGGCACTCAGTCCCAAGCCGCAACAGCCCCCTCAACGATGACATCCCGCAAGACCCTGAGCCGGATCCTGCTCGCCAACATGCTGCTGGTGTCGACGCTGGCCTGCGTGCTGATCGGCAGCCTGTGGATCACCCAGGAAATCCTTGCCTTCAATGCCGATGTCGCAACACTGGGCGAGCGCCTGATCACCGACCGCAAGGCGCGCATGCAGCAGGAGGTCGATGCGGCGGCGGCCTACCTCGAGTTCATGCGCGGCCAGACCGAGGAACGGACGCGGCGCGTCATTCGCGAGCGGACGCTCGAAGCCCATCGCATCGCCACCCACCTGCACGAACGCTACAAGGACAAACTGCCGCCGGGCGAACTGCAGGACATGGTGCGCGAAGCCTTGCGCCCCATCCGCTTTCTCGACGGACGCGGCTACTTCTTCGCCACCCGGCTCGACGGCCTGGAGATGCTGTGTGCCGCCTGCCCGCATCTCGAGCAGAAGAACCTGATCGACCTGCGCGACACGAAAGGCGCCCCGGTCATCCGTGACATGGCCGATCTGGTCAGGAAGGATGGCGAAGGTTTCTACCGCTACACCTGGAGCAAACCCGAGACCCCGGGCAACGAGCACGACAAGCTCGCCTACGTCAAATACTTCGCGCCTTTCGACTGGTTCATCGGCACCGGCGAATACCTCGAAGATACCGAACGCGACCTGCAACAGGAGGCACTCGACTGGATCCGCCGCATCCGCTACGACGGTGATGCCTACCTGTTCGCCGGCCAATGGAACGGTACCGCCCTGTCCGGCCCGGGCACCGGCAGGAACATGCTGACGGTAAGCGACCCGAACGGCGTCATGATCGTCCAGGAACTGATCCGTCTGGCCCGCCAGGGCAGCGGTTTCGTCAAGTACCAGATGCCGAAGATCGATGGCCAGCGCCCGGCACCGAAGATCAGCTACGCCCGCGGCCTGCCGAAGTGGGAGTGGTACATCGGCACCGGCGTTTACGTCGACGATATCGAAAAGCTGATCGCGGATGCCCGCCAGCAGGCCCGGAACGATCTGCTCTGGAACATCGCCAATATCTGCACCATCCTGTTCCTGCTCTGGCTGGGCGCCTATTGGCTTGCGGCCCGCCTGAACGTGCGGACGCGGGCGATGATCGAGGAGTTTTCCGGCTTCTTCAATCGCAGCGCCGACGAGCAGGCCGAGATGCCGGTCGCCGCCCTCGACATCGCGGAATTCCGCGAACTGGCGGAAGGCGCCAACCGCATGATCACGCGGCGGCGCAAGGCCGAGGAAGCCCTGCGCGAGCACCAGGAGCATCTTGAAGGAATGGTCGAATCGCGGACGCACGACCTCAACCTGGCCAAGGAAGCCGCCGAGGCGGCGAGTCGCGCCAAGAGTACCTTCCTCGCCAACATGAGCCACGAACTGCGCACGCCGATGAACGCCATCATGGGCATGACGGCCCAGGCCCGGCGGCGTACCGATGATCCCCGGCTTGGCGACCAGCTGGGCAAGATCGAGCAGGCCTCGCAGCATCTGCTGGCAGTGATCAACGACATCCTCGACCTCTCGAAGATCGAGGCCGAACGCTTCACGCTGGAACACGTGAATTTCCGCCTGGGCGACGTACTGGCCAACGCCATCGCCCTGCTTGAACAGCGGGCGGGTGAAAAGCAGCTCTCCCTGAAGGTCGGGCTGCCCGCGGAGGTAGCAGACCTGGTGCTGATCGGCGATCCGCTGCGCCTCGGGCAGATACTGATCAACCTGCTCGGCAACGCCGTCAAATTCACCGAGCAGGGCGGTATCGAGCTGCGCGTACGGCACGTCGACGAAGCCTCCGATGGCCTACTGCTGCGCATCGAAGTCGCCGATACCGGCATCGGCATCGCGCCGGAAGATCAAAAGCGCCTGTTCATGGCCTTCGAGCAGGCCGACGGCTCGATGACGCGCAAGTACGGCGGCACGGGCCTCGGGCTGGCCATCAGCAAGCGGCTGGTGCAGATGATGGGCGGGGAAATCGGCGTCGCCAGCCAGCCTGGCAGTGGCAGCACCTTCTGGTTCACCGTCCGCCTCCAGCACGACACGGCGGCCATCCCGCCGCCCCCCGGCTTGCTGCCGGCGCAGGCCGAAGCCCGCCTGAAGGCGGAATTTGCCGGCCGGCGCGTCCTGCTGGCGGAAGACGAACCGATCAACTGCGAGGTGTCGTGCGGTCTTCTGGAAGACGTCGGTCTCTGCGTCGATATCGCCGTCGATGGCATGCAGGCCCTCGCACTTGCCCGGCAAAACAGCTATGCGCTGATCCTCATGGACATGCAGATGCCACATCTGAACGGCATCGACGCGACGCGCGCCATCCGCGCCCTGCCCGGGCATGCCCGGACCCCGATTCTGGCGATGACCGCCAACGCCTTTGCCGAGGACCGCCAGGCCTGCCTCGCCGCCGGCATGGACGACCACCTCGCCAAGCCGGTCGATCCCGACCGCCTGTACGAAACCCTGCTGCACTGGCTGAGCCGGCCGGCATCCTGAAGCCGGGCCGCCCGGCGAACAGCGTCGCCTGCTACAGCGCCTGCTCCAGCGCCCGGAACATGGAACAACGGCGGAAGACCTCCTCGGTCGGCGGCAGTCGCTTCTGGTTGCAGTACTTGGCGACCAGCTTGGCCAGCCCTTTGATGTCGCGCCCGGAAGCCTGCGGAAAGATGTCGGACAGACGCGCCTGCAACGCCGGCGAGAGATCGAGGCCGAACTGCTCGGCCATGACCTGCCAGATCCGGCAGCGATCCTCACGCTCCGGCGGATGGAAGCGGATCAGCGCGATGCAGCGCGAGACGATGGCTTCATCGATGTCGTCCACCCGGTTGGTGGTCAGGAACAGCAGGCCGTTGAAGTACTCCAGCACGCGCAGGAAGACGCCGACGACGGCGTTCATCGTGATGTTGTCGTCGCGCCGCTTGATATAGACATCGGCCTCGTCGATCAGCATCACCGCCCCCCAGCGCTGGGCCCGGGTCAGCACTTCCTTCAGGGCAGTTTCCATCGCCGCCACGTTCAGGCCGAGCTGGCCGGAGTGCACCCGATAGAGCGGCCGGCGGATGATCTCCGCATACACCTCGGCGGTCAGCGTCTTGCCCACCCCCGGCGGGCCGGCGCAGAGCACTGTCGTGCCGCCCGACTTGCCGGCAACGATGTCGTCCATCAGCACATCCATCTCGGCTGTCAGGATGTCGATCAGGTCGGTCTGCTCCGGCGGCAGCACCAGCTTGTCCTTCAGTTCCGGCTGGTAGGCATAGGGCGCGATGTCGTCCACATGCACCCAGACGTAGTGGTGCAGGTCGAGGTGGAACATCAGGATGAAGAAATGCACCGGCAATTCGGTGAACAGCCCCTTGGCGATGCCGTCGCGGGTTTCCTCGACTTCCATTTCCTCCTTGCCGGACAGCCGCGAATTGCGCGCCACGCGGCGGACGAACTTGGCCAGGATGTCGCCGGTGGCATCGAGCGCCAGCACACGCTCGCCGAGGATGCTCTCGTCGTTGACCAGGCGCGCCGGACTGCCGGTGGACGACAGGATGATCTGATCCTTGCGCGAATAGTCGGTATCGCGGTGCGTCGCTGTCGGGTTCTCGGCAAACCAGCCGGTACCGCTGCCGGAAAACTGCGCGCCGTACTGCGCCCGCCAGTCGAAATAGCAGGCAGCCGTCTCGTCGTAGCTGGCCAGCAGTGCCGGCGTTTCCTTGACGAAGCCCTTGGCGGCGAAAACTTCCGCAATCGTCCGGCCGGCGATGTCGGGGCCGGCGATGCGCAGCGTGTGCGTCGCCAGGCGGGCGCGTGAATTGGCCTTCAATTCGATGAATATCTTGCCGCTTTCCTCTTCCGACGGCGGCGTGAAATCGAGCCGCGTCACCACCCAGGCCAGCGGCTTGCCGGTGATGGCGGCAGAGAACACCCAGCCACGCGACGCATCCTCGGCCAGATAGCGGGCAATGGCCGGCACGGCCATTTCCAGCTCTTCCGGCTCGAAGCGTTTGCCGCCGGCACGCAGCGCCTGGCGCAGTGTAGCCAGTTGGGCCGCCCGGGCGCGCAGTTCGGCGTCACCGGCCTGGTAGCGGTCGTGCAGGAAATCCAGCTCGGCATCGAGCAGCTGCTCGAAAGACAACTCGACCCGGTTGCCGAAACGCAGTTGCTCGCGCACGAAGTCGAGGCGCGGAAAGACGGCCAGCATGGCCTCGATGTGTGCCCGTTCGATCTGCAGCTTCATGTTGCCCCCGGATGATTTGCCTGCTGGACAACCAGCGAATTCCATGCCGAGCAAAAAATCAAGCAAAGCCACGTCGATACAATGAGTTGTCGCCAACAAGGGCTTGTCGCGCTTGCGACAATCAATCCCCTGGCACCCAGTTCCCATTCCTTGCCAGCGGCGCTGGCAACGGCCCGACCTTAGGCCGGTCGCGACCAGATCATCAGGCAGCCCGCGATTGGCTGTCCGTTGTCCTGTCGGCTGGTCGCCTCGCTGCAGGCCAGTACCTGCATAGCGTGCGTCGCCGCCAGGCGCTCGAGATAGCGGGCGGAATGCGCGTAACGCCCGGTCGGGTTCAGCCGGTAATCCTGAGCCGCCGGCCCATCGGCCGGTGCCTCGAGCGCCTCCAGCGACTCCACCGAAAACGCGAACAAGCCGCCCGGCCGCAACAGGCGTCGGGTCTCGGCGACTAGGCCATCGAGTTCGCCGATATAGACGAGGACATCGGTGGCTGCCACCAGATCGTAGCTGTCGGCAGGCTCGTCGCGCATCATCGCATGCAGGTCGCGCTGTTCGAGGCGGCTGTAGATTTTGCGCGCTGCGGCCTTCTCCAGCATGCGTGCGGACAGATCAACGCCGACCAGCCGCCGGATCGCCATCTGCTCGGCCAACGACGCAAGGGCCACGGCGAACAGTCCGGTGCCGCAGCCGAGGTCGAGCACATCCGTTTCGCCGCGCGCCGGCCCGAGGCAGGAACACAGCTGCTGCACGAGATTCTCCGGAACGTTGTAGGCGAGCGCCTTCACCAGATGCGCGTCGAAACTGTCGGCATACTCGTCGAACAATTGTTTGACATAGGCACCGGGCGCACAGGCGGTAGACTCCCCGGTCAAGGCGGCGACCAGGTGCTTGACCGGATTGTCCGGTTGCAGCCGCAGCACCTCACGGAAACAGGCGAGCGCTTCCGGTATACGCTTCTGGTTCAGATAGGCATTGCCCAGGCCTTGATGTGCCGGAGCACACACCGGATCGAGCGCAACCGCCCGGCTAAAGAAGGTGATCGCCTGCGCGCTACGCTGCGCCTTTTCCAGCACTACGCCGAGACTGAGCTGAACTGCCGCCGACTGCGGCCTGATTCTCTGCGCCTGTTCGTAGCATGACAGCGCCAGCTCGACATTACCGCTTCGCTGCCCGATGCTGCCCAGCCCCATATGGGCATCGAAGGAATCGCCATCGCGCTGCAACGCATGCCGGTAAGCGGCCGCGGCCTCATCGTCGCGGTTCAGCTTTAGCAGGACAGCGGCCTGGTTGATGTACGGGGCGACGGAATCCGGGCTAAGTGCCAGCGAGTGCTGATAGGCGGCGACTGCCTGCTCAAGCTCGCCTGCGTCGGCCAGCAGGTCGGCGAGATGAAAATGGAACTCCGCCGATTCTGGAAAGACGCCGAGCGTGCGCTGTACCGCCTCCCTGGCAGCTACCGTCTGCCCATCCTGGCGCAGCGTTTCGAACATTTCGCGGTGGGCGAACTCGAAGGCCGGATTGCTGGTCAGCGCCCGCGCAAAGCAGTCAACCGCCTGCGCCGGCTGGCCTTTCTGCCGCCACCGCCGCCCCAACAGGTAGTGAGCATCGGCATTGGCCGAATCCAGCGCCAGCGCGCGGCGCAGTTCCGGCTCTGCGGCCTCGCCACGGTTCTGTTCTAATAGCGTAAAACCCAGCGCCACACGCAGTTCGGCGCTATCCGGAGCCCCCGCTGCCAGCGCCTGGCAATAGCATTGCTCCGCTTCGGCGAAGCGCCCCTGCGCCAGGCTGCGATCGCCTTGCTCGCGCAGGGCGCCGAACTTTTCCTCAGCCGCAGTCGCGCTGCCGGCCAACCATGTTTTCAGTTTTGCAAACATTTCACCCCCCAACGGCGGCCGGCACACAGCACCCGCCGCACGGCCGGCGCCAGTTTAACGCGCGTCCGCTCCGGCAAACGAAACCACCGCTGAATCCATGGGATACTCCGCCCCCTCGCTCAAGATCGGAAACCCGATGACCGCCCCTGCCCAGAAACCCGGACTGCACCCGCGCAACAAGAACGTCGGCGGCTATGACTTTGCCGCCCTGACTGCCGTTGCACCGGGCCTGGTCAAGCATGTGATCACCAGCAAGGCCGGCACGCCGACGATCGATTTCGCCAACCCCGCCTCGGTCAAGGCCTTCAACCGCGCGCTGCTCGCCCTGCACTACGGCGTGCGCGGCTGGGAGATTCCGGCCGGCTACCTGTGCCCGCCGATTCCCGGACGCGCCGACTACATCCACCATGTCGCCGACCTGCTCGCCTCGTGCAACAAGAAGCTCATCCCGACCGGTGCCAATGTGCGCGTACTCGACATCGGTGTCGGCGCCAACTGCGTCTATCCGCTGATCGGCTTCGCCGAATATGGCTGGCACTTCCTCGGTGTCGATATCGACGAGGCGGCGCTGGCCAACGCCCGGATGATCCTCGGCAAGAACCCGGCAGCGGAGGCCGCCATCGAACTGCGCCACCAGCCGGTGTGGGACAACATCTTCACCGGCCTGCTGCGCTCCGGCGAGAACTTCGAGCTGAGCATCTGCAACCCGCCCTTCCACAACTCACCGGACGACGTCATCGCCGTCAGCCAGCGCAAGTGGAACAACCTGAACAAGCCGGGCGCCAGCAAAGGCGCCGGCCCCCGCCTCAATTTCGGCGGCGGCGGTACCGAGCTGTGGTGCAACGGCGGCGAGCGCGCCTTCGTCAAGAACATGATCGAACAGAGCACCGCCATCCCGAAACGTGTCATGTGGTTCACCAGCCTGGTCTCGCAGGCCACCAACCTGCCGCACATCGAGGCGGCACTGAAGAAGGCGAAGGTCGCCGAGTCACGCATCATTCCGATGGCTCAGGGCCAGAAACAGAGCCGCCTCGTCGTCTGGACCTTCACCGGCAACGGTGAGCGGGAAAAATGGCGGCGGGAAAAATGGACGGCAACAGGTGATGTGCCGGGCATTGCGGAAACAACGGCAGAAAACCAGGCGTAGCCGGCACGCCACTGCCCTGCCATGGCCGGCTTCTCTGACCCGGCGAAGCGGATTCAGCCGGACGGATTGCGCTCCTGAGCGGGTGACTGAAGCATCCGGCGCCCGGCGTTTTCAGCGAGGAACCCGTCAACCCGTTGTGAAATCGTCGCCGGGGGAACATCCATGCAGGCGAAATTCCGCCCTTCCCGGCACGTGTGCGCCACACAGTACTGGCAATCCTGCACCGGCTCGACAAACAGGTCGGGAGCGGTCATGGAAGGAGGCTCCGCCCCCGGGATGAGCAGGACGGGACAGTCGACCAGGCGGGCGAACCACCGGCTCGAGGTCGGCACCGAAATCAGCAGATCGCTGACCTTCAGGCGGGAGAGCAAGTCCTTGATGGGCAGGGAGCCATCGAAGTCGCTCCACACCACGTAACCGGACTCAGCCAGCATCTTTGCGAGGGATTCCCGGTGCCGGTACTGCTTTTGATTGCCGCTACCCGATGCCGACAGCGCAACAATGGGTTTTCCGCGGGCTGCGCGCAGGAAATCCTCGTCCGGCGAGATGTCGAGACGGAAATCCAGATCGCCGTCGAGGCCGCAGCAGTGGTTCAGATAGTAAGCCGGATAGCCGTTCGCCGCCTCGGGCCGGGTCCACCAGCCATATTCCCACCAGTCCCCGATCAGGGGAAAGGTGCTTTCGATGAAGCGTTTCTGCGTCTGGAAGAACTCCTGATCGTAGCGTTTGGCCAGAAGTCCCGAATAGAAGTCGGAAACCGGCCTGTTCAGGTAGTTCCCGATGACGCATTGACCCGAATCCTTCAGCACCCGTGCCAGAAAGCATGGCATGAACCAGGTGTCCAGGTTGATGATCAGATCGTATTTCTTGTGCTCGATCTGTGCGGCGATCACGAAGAAGCTTTCCATGGCCTGGCTTAAATCCGACGGCCACTGTTCCCGCTGAACGGCCAGCACATTCTCGACTTCAGGAACCAGCTGCATCAACTCGACCCCGGCACCGTACGTCAGGACATCGATATGCGCGTCGGCAAAGGATCGGGAAATCAGTTTTACGGACGGCACGAGTATCGAAGCGACATCCCCGAGCCCCATCAATCGAATGACCAGCGTCTTCAATATATATTCAACCTAGATCACAACAAGTTATTGCCCCTCGACGCGCGAGCGAGGCCTGGTCGCCATAGGCTATACCAAACGCCTGTCGTGACAAAACCCGCGCTCCCGCGCCCGACGCTTGCCGCTGCCCCCTACACCCCAGGCGGCAACTTCGCCGCCATCATTGCCCGCCGGTCGATCCGGTCGCCATCGACGATGAAGCTGCCGTCGCCGACTGCGTGAAGCATGCGGCGCTCCCGGCGGGCCGGGTCGATGTGGGCGGCCAGGGCTTCGAGCACGACGATGCTGTACCGGTCGACGATGTCGATGACCTGGCATTCGATATTGGCCAGGCATTCCCCGATCAGCGGGGCGCCAACGAACCGGGCCGGCAATGGCGTCAGGCCGAAGCGGGCGAACTTGTCGGTATCGGCACCGGAACAGGTGCCGATACCGACCACGGTGTCCAGCAGGTCGACGGTGGGAATGGCGATGACGCACTGCCGGGTCTTTTGCAGCGCGGCGAAGGAGTGGTTCCACGCACCGGTGGTGATGGCGAATTGCGGGCTGAAGTCGAGCACCATGGTCCACGAGATGGTCATGATGTTGCTGCCCCGGCCGTCATGGGTGCTTACCAGGACCACCGGCCCCGGCTCCATCAGGGTGAAGGCCTTGCTCAGTTCCAACGGACACATGGTGCTCCTCCGATCGTCATCCCGGACTCATCGGCAGGATGCTACCCGCGAATCGGACGGCGCAGCGCACGCCGGCCCGCGACGAAGCCCTGTTTGCGGAAAACACCCGCCGTAGCTGCCGATCTGGTGAGACGCGGAGGCGAAAAATCGGCCGGCCGGCCTGCTTTTTGCTGGAAACGCGCTGCACACGGTGACGAAAACCTGTCCGGCAGGGCCGTTGCCCACGGCGCCACGGTTTTGGCCGATGTCGCAGACCCGACAGAGCACGCCATCAGGAAATACGTCCGATCATGAGTTTCGACCTATCCCGCAGCACCCTGGCACCATTGATGGCCAGTCCGCCCTTGACCCTGCTGACGCTGGCGGCCGGCACCGCGCGCATCGGGGGCGAACTGGATGAAGAAACGCGGACCCTGATGCGCCAGCAAGTGGCGGCCGGCGTGCTGGACGATCTTGCCGCCGCCGACGGCTGGCCGTTGCTGCGCACTGGGCTGATGGGCGAACATCCCTCCCGCATGCTGGCCGTGCTGCGCGACTGCGGGGCGCTGGCCAGGCTGCTGCCGGAACTGGATGCCCTGTCCGGCCAGGGACAGATCACGCCGGATGGCGGGATGATCGATATTGGCGCGCATCAAGGGCGTGTCGTCGATCTGCTGGCGGCGCAGGATGCCCCCTTGCCGGTGCGCGTCGCCGGCCTGCTCTACAACCTGGGCAAGGCCGATTCGCCCCCCCAGCACCTGCCGGTGCATTACAAGCACGTGGAACGCTGCCTGCCGCGCATCGAAGCAATTGTCGACCGCTTCGGCCTGGCTGCGGAAGTGCGCGAACTGGCGCTGCTGACGGCACGGGAGCTGGAGCGCGTGCATCGCGCAGCACCAATGCGCGCCGCGTCGATCACCGCCCTGCTCGAACGCGTCGATGCCTTCGGGCAAACGGCGCGCTATCGCCAGTTGCTGCTGATCTGCGCCAGCGACTTCCAGGCTTACCCGGGCAACGCCGGACGCGCCTACGGCAAGGCGCTGCTGCTCGAACAGGCGCGCACGGCCTGCCTGAGCGTCGCCGTCGAGGACGTGACGGATGGCCGCGAAGCCGACCCGGCGGCGGCAACGGCACTGCACGAAGCACGCGCGCTGGCGGTGGCCGCCGCCCTGCGCTCCGAGCGCTGGGCGGATGCAGCAGCCTAGGAACTGCCGGCGGCGTCCGGCGATGACCCGACGCGCCAAGGAAAGTCCGACGGGATAGCCGCTATAATGGCTGCCCTTTTTTTGAGCATGCCGCCCGTGTCCGATCGCCTCGCCGTCCTGCCCCAATACCTGCTGCCCAAACAGGCGCTCACCGTCCTCGCCGGCAAGCTTGCCGGCGCCCGTGCCGGCAGCCTGACGACCCGTGTCATCCGCTGGTTCGTCGGCCGTTATGGCGTGAACATGGCCGAGGCGGCCAATCCGGACATCGCCAGCTACGCGAGCTTCAACGAGTTCTTCACGCGACCCCTGAAGGAAGGCGCCCGGCCCTTCGCCGACAGCGACTACCTGTGTCCGGTGGATGGGGCGATCAGCCAGTTCGGCGCCATTGCCCGCGACCAGATCTTCCAGGCCAAGGGTCACAGCTATTCGACCACGGCACTGGTCGGCGGCGACCGCAAGCTGGCCGAACAATTCGAGAACGGCAGCTTCGCCACGCTGTATCTGAGCCCGCGCGACTACCACCGCATCCACATGCCCTGCGACGGCAAGCTGCTGCGCATGATCTACGTGCCCGGTGCGCTGTTCTCGGTCAATCCGACGACGGCCCGCGGCGTGCCCGGCCTGTTCGCCCGCAACGAGCGCGTCGTCTGCGTCTTCGAGACGGCAGCCGGCCCCTTCGTGCTGACCCTGGTCGGCGCCACCATCGTCGGCAGCATGGCCACCGTCTGGCACGGCGTGGTCAATCCGCCGCGTCCCGGCGTCGTCCGCGAATGGCGCTACGACGAGCAGAACATCGTGCTGAAGAAGGGCGACGAGATGGGCCGCTTCCTGCTCGGTTCGACCGTCGTCATGCTCTTTCCGAAGAACACGCTGGGCTTCAATCCGGCCTGGCAACCGGCCGCCGCCATCCGCATGGGCCAGGCGATGGGCGAGCGGCCGGCCGGCAGCTGATCGCGCAGGCGGCCAGCACTTCGCCCCCGCCGAACGAAGGCCCCGGCCCCTGGCCGAACGGACGGGCCGGATAGCCATTCCAGCCGAAGCAGCTGCCGGCGGCTTGCCGATTCCGCACTAATCCTCCGCAGATTTCGCGGTTTCGTCGGGCGCTTGCGACATCATGCGCGCCGGGCCGCCGCCGCCGGTGGTGGCCGTCCCGTCCGTGTTCACCGCCCTCCGTCTGCCATGCGCGTCCTTCTCCTTTATTCGAACCAGAGCCGCGAACTGGTACCGGCACCACCGATCGGTCTCAGTTATGTCGCCACCGCCACCCGGGCGGCCGGGCACGAAGTCCGCCTGCTTGACCTGGCTTTTGCCGACGATCTGCCGGGCGAGCTGGGGCGCGCCATCGACAGCTTCGTGCCGGAAGTGGTCGGCCTGTCGATCCGCAATATCGACAATGTCATCCAGCAGCGCTTCGATTCGCCGCTACAGGCCCTGCAGGAGCAGGTTGCACTGATCCGCCGGAAGGCGCGCACGGCAGACGGCCGGCCGGTGCCGCTGGTGCTCGGCGGCCCGGCCATTTCGATTCTCGCCGAGGCGGCGCTCCCGTTGTTTGGCGCCGACCATGCCGTCGTCGGCGAAGGCGAGGAGACCTTTCCCGCCCTGCTTGCGGCAATTGCCCGGGAGCGGCCGCCAGCGCACATTCCCGGCGTCTGCTACTGGCGCGACGGCTTGCCGGTGCGCAATCCCGCGCAGCTGATCGCCGGCTTTGCCCAGTCCGGCATGGCGGACTGGATCGACTGGCGGCACTACGAGCATGCCGGCGGAACCTGGCCGATCCAGACCAAGCGCGGCTGCCCCTTGAGTTGCGTCTATTGCGCCTACCCGCTGGTCGAAGGGCGGCGTTTCCGCCAGCGCGATGCCGGCGAGGTCGTCGACGAGATCGCCCGCGTGCTGCGTGATGTCGGCCCGCGCACCTTCGAATTCGTCGATTCCACCTTCAACCTGCCGGCCCGGCACGCCATCGCGATCTGTGAGGAAATCCTGCGCCGCGGCCTGAAGGCCAACTTCACGGCAATGGGCATCAATCCGCTCGATGTGCCGGCCGAACTGTTCCCGTTGATGAAACGGGCCGGTTTCAATTCGATGATGATCACCCCGGAAGCTGCCTGCGAGGCGATGCTCGACAACCTCGGCAAAGGGTTCACGATGCAGCACGTCGAGCGTTGCTGCGAACGGGCCCGCAACTCCGGCCTGAAAAGCATGTGGTTTTTCATGCTCGGCGGTCCCGGCGAGACCATGGCGACCTGCGAGGAAAGCATCCGCTTCGCCGAAACCCGGCTGACCGGCTGGCAGTTCACCTCGGTATTCTTCACCGGCATCCGCATCCTGCCCGGCACGACGCTGGCCCGCCTGGCGGTCGAGCGCGGCTACCTGGCGGCCGGCACCGACCTCGCGCACGGACATTTCTATCTCTCGCCGGAGATCGACGAGGCCACCGTGCTGGCCCGCATCCATGAGGCGGTGACCCGCAACCCGTCGATCGTCCAGGCAGCCGAGGGCGGCACCTCGGCAACCCAGCACGCGCTCTACCGGGTACTTCGCCTGCTCCGCGTCGCCCCGCCCTACTGGCGCTTCCTGCCGGCGATGCTCGGCTTCCCGCCGCTGCGCTTCCTGCGCAGTCGCTATCCGTCGGTGGTCGCCGGCAAGCCGCTGACGGCGCTCTACGAAACCTGAGGCGGCGCCACCGGCAGCCGACAGCGCTCCGGCAGCCTTGCTTCCGGCGGCAAAGGCTGCAAACATGCCGATGACAACATTCCGCCAGACGACCATGCCGCGCCTTGCGGGCGACCGGCAGCGCCCGCCGGATGAAATCCGGCAACGCCGGCCGTCGTCCCGACCGCGAATTCCCGGAAACAAGCGCGGTGAAACGCACTCCAACAGGAATGGCGAAGTTTTTTTGCCACAACAAGTAGCAAAAGTATCAAAATCAAGTACCGGCTGAACGATCCGTTTCAGCCCAACCGCCGCCCTGCTCAACGATAGCGATGTCCGACACGCCGCGAATCCGCATCGATCAACTCCGCATCGGGCTCTACGTCTTCCTGGACCTGAACTGGTTCCAGCATCCGTTCGCCTTCAGCCACTTCAAGATCAAGTCGGAAGACCAGATCAGGACCATCCGTGGCCTGGGCCTGAAGAGCGTGCGTTATGACCCGGCGCTCAGCGACAGCGATTCGCCGGCATCGTCGGCCGGCGGGGACGGCGCCGCAAGCAACGAGCCCAGCCCCTTCGTGCTGCAGGCACTGGAAGCCAAGCGCGCGATGATGGAGCGCATCCGGATTCAGCGCGAGGCGGCGGCACGCATCGAAAGTGCCTTCGTCAATACCGCCAAGACCGTGCGCGAAGTCGAGAAGAACCTGTTCGCCCAGCCGCAGGAAACCGTGCATCAGGCCACGCAACTGGTGAAGCAGATTGCCGATTCCATCCTCTGTGCGCCGGAACTGGCCATCCACGTGATGGGCGACCGTATGGGCGGCGAGGAGCTCTACTTCCACTCGCTGAACGTCACCATGCTGTCGCTGATGGTCGCCCGCGACCTGCGCCTGCCGCCCGAGGTGATCGGTCCGCTGGGCATGGGTGCCTTGTTCCACGACATCGGGCGCAAGGAAATTCCCAATCGCATCCTGCTGAAGCTGGAGCCGCTGACCCAGGCAGAACGCCATCTTTACGAGATGCACTGCCAGTACGGGGTCGAGATGGGCCAGCGCCTCGGATTTGCACCGCCGATCCTGGCCATCATCCGCGAGCACCATGAGCTCTACGACGGCAGTGGCTATCCGCAGAAGCTGAAGGGCGACGCCATCGGCCTGCTGTCGCGCATCGTCGTCCTCGCCAACCATTACGACGAGCTGTGCAATCCGGTGAATATCGCCAACGCCCTGACACCGCACGAAGCCCTGTCGCTGATGTTCGCCAAGTTGCGCGGCAAGTTCGATCCGAAGCTGCTGCAGGTGTTCATCCGCTGCCTTGGCGTCTATCCGCCGGGAACCATCGTTCAGCTGTCGAACGGGGTGATCGGCATGATCGCCACGGTCAATACGCAGAAGCCGATGAAACCGATGATCGTCATCTACGATGAAGGCGTTCCCAAGGACGAAGCAATCATGGTCGACCTGGAACGCGAGACCGACCTCAACATCGCCAAGGCCATCCGGCCCGCCCAGGTGCCGACGGAAATCTACAATTACCTGAGTCCGCGCAAGCGGGTCAGCTACTATTTCGACGCCAGCCAGCCCGGACAGGACAAGACGACCGCATGAGCAGCCTGGAAAAACTGATGCTCGACCACAGCCCGGACATCCTGCTGCTGGTCGAACCGCAAAACCTGGGAATCATCATGGCCAACCGGGCGGCCACCCAGATGCTCGGCTACGGCGAGGAACAGCTGCTGGCGATGGCGGTCACCGACATCGAAAGCTCGCTGCAGGACGTCTTCTACTGGGAAGACGTGCGCAACGGCCAGTACCTGAACATCGAGTCCCAGGAGGGACTCTATCAGTGTGCCGACAGCTCGCTGCTGACGGTGAGCAAGTCGGTGCGCGTCGTCGAGCACGACGGCCGGCCGCTCTTGCTGATCCAGGCCAAGGACATGCGCAACCAGCGCCGCGTCGAGGAGACGCTGGAGCAGACGCTGTCGCAACTGCGGGCGACGCTGGAATCGACCGGCAACGGCATTCTGGTGATCGACTGGCAGGGGCGGATCGCCAGCATGAACCGCCTGTTCAGCACGATGTGGCAGATTCCCGAGGAGATGCTGCTGGCTCGCCGGGACGCGGAAATCCTCGCCCTGCTCAGCGCCCAGGTTAGCGAACCGGAGCTCTGCCGCAAGCGGCTGCAGGCGATTGTCGACCGCATCGAGACCGAGGATGTGTTCCGCCTGCACGACGGCCGGGTCTTCGAGTGCAAGTCGCGCCCGCAATATCTCGGCGAACATGTCGTGGGCCGGGTTTTCGGTTTTACCGACATCACCGAGCGCACGCAGGTCGAGGAAGCGCTGCGCGATTCACGCGACCGGCTGGAAGAGCGGGTACGCGAACGCACGGCCGACCTGGAGGCGGCGAATAGCCGCCTGCAGTCCGAGAAGCAGCGTCAGGAAGAACTGATCCGCAAGCTGGAGGAAGCGCAGAACCAGCTGCTGCAGTCGGAAAAGATGGCTTCGATCGGCCAGCTGGCCGCCGGCGTCGCCCACGAGATCAACAACCCGGTCGGCTTTGTCAGCTCCAACCTGGGCACCCTGCAGCGCTACATCAACGACATGCTGCGCCTGCTCGCCGCCTACGAGCAGGATGAGGATGCGATGGCCGAATCGGCGCGCAGCGAGATACTCCGGCTGAAGAAGGAAGTCGATGTCGCCTACCTGCGGGAGGATGTCGTCGGCCTGCTCGGCGAATCGCTCGAAGGCCTGCAGCGCGTCAAGCGCATCGTCCAGGACCTGAAGGATTTCTCGCATGTGGATCGCGCCGAGGTCGAACTGGCCGACCTGGAAGCCGGCATGGAAAGCACGCTGAACGTGGTCTGGAACGAACTCAAGTACAAGGCCAAGGTGGTCAAGGACTATGGCCACATCCCGCAGATCGAATGCGTGCCGTCGCAGCTCAACCAGGTGTTCATGAACCTGCTGGTCAACGCCGCGCATGCGATCGAGGACCATGGCGTGATCTCGATCCGCAGCGGACACGACGCCGAGCGGGTGTGGATCGAAGTGGCCGACACCGGCAAGGGCATCGCCCCGGAACACCTCGGCCGCATCTTCGAACCCTTCTTCACCACCAAACCGGTCGGCAAGGGGACGGGGCTCGGCCTCTCGCTGTCCTACAGCATCGTCAACAAGCATGGCGGGCAAATCGAGGTGCACAGTCAGCCCGGCCAGGGATCGACCTTCCGGGTGATCCTGCCGCGCACGCCACCAGCCGGCGGCATCAGCGCCTGAAGCGCTTCAGCGGCCGCCGCCGGCCTGCCAGTGCTGCAACGCGGAGCGTTCGATGAAGGTCTCGCGCCGGTTGATATTGCCCGGCAACATGCGCCCTTCCCACTGCTCAGTGGCCCAGCGCTTGACACTGGCGTGCAGGCTGCCGCTTTCGATGGCTTCGGCCAGCCGGACTTCGACATCGTGCGGATCGCTGCCCGGCGTCGCCAGCAGGCGTGCCGCCTCACCCAGGCTCAACAGACTGTCGTCGCTCATCGCCAACTCCTTTCACGAAATTCCGGCAGGCATTGCCGAATGAACCCCGGCCGCCGGGTTGCGGTCAAATGACATTGGATCGGACTGACCGGAGGCACCATGGAAAATTCAACGGTCGAAAGACGTCAGCAACGACGTCAGCAGCTTCAGCAACAACCGCAACAAAGCACACTCCTGCCACCGCCGGCCGGCACCCAGAGCGCCCGGGAATCCCCGCGCAAGTTGTGGCAGGCACGGGCGGACGCCCAGGCGCGCAAGCAATCCGGCAAACTTTAGGCGACAGTCGGCAACCGTAAGTTCCGGGCCTTTTTGGCCGACTCCCGTGCGGCCGGCTGGACATGCCAACGGGAAGACCCCGATACTGGCAGCCCCCCCATCCGGAGTCTCCCATGAACGCACTATCTCTCGTTCCCGGCAGCCAGCCCGCCCTGTTCCGCCTGCTGCTCGCCGCGCTCTTCCTGCTCCTGTCCGGCTTTGCCGCCGCCGAGGCGCCGCAGCAGAAAACCCAGGTTCCCGGCTACTACAGGCTGCAGCTCGGCGATTTCGAAATCACCGCGCTCTACGACGGCCCCGTCGATCTCGACGAGAAGTGGCTGAAGAACATCCGCCAGCGCGACATGCAGCGCCTGCTCGCCCGCCAGTTCCTGCAGGGGCCGAAGGTGCAGACGGCGGTCAACGCCTACCTGATCAATACCGGCAGCAAGCTGATCCTTGTCGATGCCGGCGCCGCCAAGCTGTTCGGACCGGCTCTCGGCCACATCGTCGACAACCTGAAGGCCGCCGGCTACCAGCCGGAGCAGGTGGACACGGTACTGATCACCCACCTCCATGGCGACCACGTCAACGGCCTGGTCACCGCCGACGGCCGGCGCGTCTTCGCCAACGCCGAAGTCTGGTCGGCCAAGGCCGACAACGACTTCTGGCTGAGCGAGACCATCGCTGCCCAGGCGCCGGCCGATTTCCAGGCCTTCTTCAAGATGTCGCGCGATGCCGCCGCCCCTTACCTGGCGGCCGGCAAGTGGCAGACCTTCGACGAGGATCGCGAACTGCTGCCCGGCATTGCCAGCGTCGACACCCGCGGCCACACGCCGGGCCATGCCGGCTACCTGGTCAGCAGCGGCGGGCAGCGCCTGCTGATCATCGGCGATGTGGTGCACAACCATGCGGTGCAGTTCGCCCGGCCCGAGGTTGCCTTCGAGTTCGATCACGACGCGCAGCAGGCGGTGGCCAGCCGCAAGCGCGTCTTCGCCAGGGCAGCCAGGGAAAGACTGATGATCGCCGGCATGCACCTGCCCTTCCCCGGCATCGGCCATGTGCGCAAGGAAAAGAAGGGGTACGCCTGGGTGCCGGCCGAGTTCGCGCCGCTCAAGCCCTAGGGTGGAAGCGCAGCAGACAGCTTGCTGGCGCTTGTCGTGCCGCGGCAGCCGTCGCGGGAAATGCCTGTCGCCTGCCCGTGGCCGGACGCCGCCGGCAAGCGAGCAGGACAGGGGCGCTACTGGAAGGCGCCCGGCGCCAGCACGCTACCGCCGCGCAAAGGCCGGCTGCCGACGGGATATGCAAACTCCTCGGTGGGCAGCAGTTCGACGCCGCGCACGCTGCCCGGCGGCCGCACGCTGCCGCGTAGCGGCGACTGCCCGGTCAGGCGCAGCGGTGTGCCGCCGACTTCGATCAGATCGGCCCGGCGTGCCGACTGATTGCCCTCGACCCGCCCCTGCGCCGGGCGGAAGAAATTGCCGTCGCCGACCAGCAGGTTGTTGATCTGCCAGATTTCGAGGCCGGCAGGAAACTTCTCGGCCCAGACACGCAGGAAATCGCCGCCGAAATGTTCATTGACCAGCGTGTTGTGCGCCAGGTAGAGCGCATTGTCCGGCCAGCGCTGCCCCTCGGCGCCGTAAGCGACGATGGCTGGATTGTCGGTGCCGGCGCTCTGGGCGATGGCGTTGCCGAGCACATAGACCAGCCCGCCGTTGGGAAACTCCAGTTCATAGGAAGCCTTGCCTTCCGTGCCATCGACCAGCATGTTGTACAGCACATGGCTTTCGCGCGCCCGCGACTTGACGAGGTGGCCAAGGTGGCCACCGGAGAAGCGACTGCCGCGCAACACGAACTTGCCGATGGCACCGACGTAGAGCAGATGGTGCAGGTCACCGGGATGATGCGGCGCATCGGCGAACTCGCTGTCGCTGACCTCGAGCGTCTGCTCGGGAAAATTGGCCGTCAGGATGCCCATTTCGTTGTCGGCGAAACGGCAAGCATGAACGCTCAGGCTACCCTTCTCGAAACGGATGCCGGCGCCGTTGAAATGCGCGACGCGTGCCCCGCGGAACTCGATGTTCTCGATCCGCACCTTGCCGCCGCGAACGACCCAGATGCCCTTGCCTTCGGCGCTGCCCCCCAGCATCACCGGTCGTTCGCCACTGCCGCGGATGAGCAGCCGATCCTGCGTCCACACCGCGGGCTGCCCGCGATAGGTGCCCGGCCGGATATCGATGATCTCGCCGTCGCGAGCCAGCCGAGCCGCCTCGCCGATGGTCGTGATGCGCTCGCCGGGACCGACGATCATCGTTGCCCGCGGTGCCTGCCCGGGCCTGACCGCGCTTTCCGGCACGGCACCGAGACGGCCATCCGGGCCGCGGCGGATCTCTCCGCGATAGTCCGGCGGCGGCGGCAGGCCGTCAGCCGGCTGGGCAGCCAGGGACGGGATGACCGGGACAAGCAGCAGAAACAGGGCAGACAGGAAATTGACGATGGCCATGACAATCGCTCGCCGGGGAAGGGGCCTTCCATCAGACGGCAGCCACCAGCCAGTTGTCAAGACCGCCCGGCGTGGCACAATCGCCATCCCGTCCGCCCCCGCAGGAAGCCAACGATGACTGCCCCGTCCCGCCCGGCATGTTCCGGACCTTCACCCTGCCATTGCCCCGGCAACCCGTCCGGCCGCTAGTCGCATGCACATCTGGGTCGATGCCGACGCCTGCCCCGGCGTCATCAAGGAAATCATCTTCCGCGCCGCCGAACGCCGGCAGATTCGCACGACACTGGTTGCCAACCAGATGCTGCGCACGCCGCCGTCGAAGTTCATCCGCGCCATCCAGGTGGCGCACGGCTTCGACGTCGCCGACGCGCATATCGTCGACCAGGTGACTGCCGGCGACCTCGTCATCACCGCCGACATCCCCCTCGCCTCACTGGTCATCGAACGCGGCGCCCATGCCCTGAACCCGCGCGGCGAGCTGTACACCACCGCCACCATCCGCGAGCGCCTGAGCATGCGCAACTTCATGGAAGAACTGCGCAGCGCCGGGGTTGAAACCGGTGGCCCGGCCGCCTTCAGCCAGGCCGACCGGCAGGCCTTCGCCAACCAGCTGGACCGTTTTCTCGCCCGCCTTCCCGCCACGCCCGAGGCCAAGCCATGAAGAAATACCTGCCCACCCTGCTCCTCGCCGCCCTGGCCCTGCCCGTGGCAGCGGAGGAGATCGACTGCGTCACCACGACCTGGAAGCTGGTCGGTGCCAATCACCGGATCTGTGTTTCCGCCTACGACGATCCGAAGGTTCCCGGCGTCACCTGCCACGTCAGCCAGGCCCGCACCGGCGGCATCAAGGGCAGCCTCGGCGTTGCCGAAGATCCGTCGCAGTTCTCGCTGGCCTGCCGCCAGGTCGGCCCGATCGTCCTGCCGGCCAAGCTGGCCGACGACGAAGTGATCTTCAGCGAGGACACCTCGCTGCTGTTCAAGGAGACAAAGATCCACCGCATCTTCGACCGCAAGCGCAACGTGCTCGTCTATCTCGCGATCAGCCGACGCGTCATCGAAGGCGCCCCGGCCAACGCCATCTCGACGGTGCCGATCCAGCCCTGGGGTGGCAAGTAAGGCAACGTAACGGCGCCGGCCAGCAATCGGCCGGCCTGTGCTCCTGCCGGCTCGCCAAGGCCTGGCACCCTTGCCTGGTCGGCGCGTAAATCCGCTGCGCGCCGGCGGGCGCAGCCCCGCGCTGCCAGAGCCCGGACCGCCAGTGGCCCGGGACATTCCGGCGCTCAGCCCCCCGCCGGACCTACCCGGCATGATCGGCAACCGACGAAGTTGCCTGGCTGAATCCACGGCACCGCGGCATCACCGACCACCGTCAAACACCCGGCTGATTCCGCCAGGACTGGCGGACAGCATTGACGGAACGCGGCCCAGCCGATAACTTACCGACCGGTCAGTAACTAAATCGGTCGATGCCATGATCTTTCCTCTTTGTCCCATCGCCCGCAGGCGCCGCAAGGACGCCCGCCCGGGTGAATTGATGAGCGCCGCGCTCAAGGTGTTT
>WBUO01000355.1 GCA_008933675.1 Dechloromonas sp. | reverse complement strand
GTCGTAGGTGGGGGTGATGGTTACATGAAATGGGCATGAATGAATATGCCGAACTTATATATGCCGGTTATTGCTGCCAGGGAAGCGACAAGAAACCAGACAAACCGAACTATCCACAACGGCGGGACGAGAAATAGTGGCCAATCAAATATCCATGGATCGTTTGGGTCGGACGCCATACCTCGAAACATGAGCCGGCCGAAATGCCAAAGAAATGGTGAGGCCAGAATAATGCTGCAGGCCAGCCAGCGCGGGTTCTCGATCATCGCGCCGAGAATGAGCAAGGAACTGGAAAGTTCAGGCATCTATAGCCGCGCTAGCCCGCTTTGCGTGGCGGTTCATCGCGCGTTGTCCAGCGACTGAAGGCGCTGCCTTGACGGATTGATGGGTGGTGCGCACCAATGCTTTTCGCACTTCAAGATTGAAACTACGCGAACGCATAGGGCCACATTCTTGCGACGCCCCACCACGCGACGCTGCAAATGAGCAATGGCAACAGGCCCGCCCAACGCCAGTGGTTTCGCGCGATACCGAGAAATACAACTGTAGTGGAGACAGATACTGCCGACCAAAAAAGCCCGGCCTCAAGCAATGGCTGATAGTCGTGTGGATCATTCGTTGCAAGAGTCACGAACTGAAGGAAAGCACCATGAAGTGCCATGGCACAGGATGCAAGAAGAAGGGATATGGCCAGGAATATCCGGATCATTGTGCCTGGCGACCTTTAGAAAATAGCCTTCATGTCCGCATCGTGCCGTGAGTCATATGGAATAACAAGCTTCCGGGCTGGAGCTGAAACCAGGGGCGCCATGGTTCGCTGCAAAGCAGCAATCGACAGCAGCCCGCGGTTCTGGCAGCGGATGGGGAGAAGCTGTTGTTGCCGGGCAGTTCTGCGCATCCTGCGTCTCCGTTGCTTGAACTGAGGACATGCCGCGCCATCCTTTTTCATGGCAAACCGCCGCAACGCATGGACCATCCGGCGGGCCATGAAGCAGGTCGGTGTTCGGCGGGCTTGGTCAAGCCGGCATGCGCGCATACACTGCGCCTCTCTTCGCTGCGCAAGGGGCTGGATATCCGTACCGTGCAGGCAGTGTTTGGCGACGAGGATGTCCGGACGACAATGATCCATATGCATGTTTTGAACCGCGGCGGCCGGGGAGTGGCCGCTCCGCAAGATGTCTGATTGATGAATCCACCTGAATCCCATATCCAGAATCCGCGCGCGACTACGCCGGAGGGGCGTTGCCTGACGGCGGACATGAAACGGCTCCGTGGTTTGCAGCGGGAGTTGCTGCGCTCGGCGGGCGAGAAGAAGCAGAAACTCCAGGCCGACCTGGAAAGGCTGCTCGCCGCCTCGCAGGCCGCCGTCGGCGAACGGCGCGGCAAGCTGCCGAAGCCGGAATTCCAGCCCGACCTGCCGGTCAACGAGCGGCGCGACGAGATTGCCAGACTGGTCGCCAGGCATCAGGTGGTCATCGTCTGCGGCGAAACCGGTTCGGGCAAGACGACGCAGTTGCCGAAGATCTGCCTCGATCTCGGTATCGGCGCCCGTGGCCTGATCGGCCACACGCAGCCGCGCCGGCTGGCCGCGCGGTCGGTGGCGACGCGCCTGGCGCAGGAGTTGAAGACCCAGGTCGGCGCCGGCGTCGGCGTCAAGATCCGCTTCCACGACAAGTCGACCGTGGACAGCTGGGTCAAGCTGATGACCGACGGCATCCTGCTCGCCGAATCACAAAGCGACCCCTACCTGAATGCCTACGAGGCGATCATCATCGACGAGGCGCACGAGCGCAGCCTGAACATCGACTTCCTGCTCGGCTACCTGAAGCAGTTGCTGCCGCGCCGGCCGGACCTGAAGCTGATCATCACCTCGGCGACCATCGATGCCGAGCGCTTCTCGCAGCATTTCAATGGCGCGCCGGTGATCGAGGTGTCCGGGCGCCTGTACCCGGTCGAAGTGCGCCATCGCCCGGTCGAGGACATCGACAAGAAGGACGACGAGCGCGACCTCTACGACGCCATCGTCGATGCGGCTGACGAGCTGTCGCGCCTCGGTTCCGGCGACATCCTCGTCTTCCTGCCCGGCGAGCGGGAAATCCGCGAGGCGGCGGAGGCACTGCGCAAGCATGCGTTGGCTAGACCAGGCTTGAGTACCGCGCATGCGCCGGAAATCCTGCCGCTGTTTTCGCGCCTGTCGGCCGGCGAGCAGGACCGCATCTTCAAGCCCTCGGGCGGCCAGCGGCGTATCGTGCTGGCCACCAACGTCGCCGAAACCTCGCTCACCGTGCCGGGCATCCGCTACGTCATCGACACCGGGCTGGCACGGGTCAAGCGCTACTCCTACCGCAACAAGATCGAGCAGTTGCAGGTCGAGAAGATTTCGCAGGCGGCGGCACGTCAGCGCGCCGGCCGCTGCGGCCGCGTTGCCGCCGGCGTGTGCATCCGCCTCTACGACGAGGCCGATTTCAACGCCCGGCCGCCGTTCACCGATCCGGAAATCCTGCGGTCGTCGCTGGCCGGCGTCATCCTGCGCATGAAGTCGCTGCGCCTGACCGACGTCGAGAGCTTCCCCTTCATCGAGCCGCCGCCGGCCAAGGCGATCAGCGACGGTTACGCGCTGTTGCAGGAACTCGGCGCGCTCGACGACGACAACCGGTTGACCAAGGTCGGCGAAGCGCTGGCGAAACTGCCGCTCGACCCGCGCATCGGCCGCATGCTGGTCGCCGCGCGCGACCTCGGCTGCCTGAAGGAAGTGCTGGTCATCGCCGCCGGGCTGTCCACGCAGGACCCGCGCGAGCGGCCGCAGGAGCGCCAGCAGGCGGCGGACGAAAAGCACAAATTGTTCGCCGACGAGAAATCGGAATTCCTCAGTTGGGTCAAATTGTGGGGCTGGTTCAAGCAGGCCGTCGAGCACAAGAAATCGAACAAGTCGCTGGTCGATACCTGTCACGCGCATTTCCTTTCCTATCTGCGCCTGCGCGAATGGCGCGAGGTGCATGGGCAGTTGCACGCGATGGTGACCGAACTCGGCTGGAAGGAGAACGAGATTCCCGGCACCTACGACGCCATCCACATGGCGCTGCTGTCCGGGCTGTTGGGCAATATTGGCTGCAAGTCGGACGAATCCGGCTACTACCTCGGCGCGCGCGGCATCCGTTTCCTGATCCACCCGTCGTCGCCGCTGCAGAAGAAGGCCGGCAAGTGGATCATGGCCGCCGAGATCACCGAGACGACCCGCCTGTTCGGGCGTTGCGTCGCTCGCATCGAGGACACCTGGATCGAGAAAGTGGGCGCTCACCTGATCAAGCGCCAGTACTTCGATCCGCACTGGGAAAAGAAGGCGATGCAGGTGGCCGGCTGGGAACGGACGACGCTGTACGGGATCGTCATCAATCCCAAGCGGCGCATCCACTATGGCCCGCTGGCACCGGCCGAGGCGCGCGAGATCTTCATCCGTCAGGGGCTGGTTGCCGAGGAGATCGAGGAGTCGTTTGCCAAGCGCTGGCCCTTCTTCCAGCACAACCAGAAGCAGATCCGCGAGATCGAGAAGATCGAGCACAAGCAGCGCCGCCAGGACGTACTGGTCGATGACGAACTGATTTTCGCCTTCTACGACCACCTGATTCCGGAAGACATCCACAACGGCGCCACCTTCGACCACTGGCGCAAGACTGCCGAGCAGGACAACCCGAAGCTGCTGTTCCTGGCCAAGGACGACCTGATGCGCCACTCGGCGGCCGGCGTCACCACCGAGGCCTTCCCGCACAAACTCAAGGCCGGTGGTGTGGAGTATGCGCTCACTTATCACTTCGAGCCGGGCTCGCCGAGGGACGGCGTCACGCTGACGCTGCCGCTGGCGCAGCTCAACCAGATTCCGGCGGCGCGCATGGAATGGCTGGTGCCGGGCC
>WBUO01000354.1 GCA_008933675.1 Dechloromonas sp. | reverse complement strand
CTACAAAGGCTGATGCGGGAATCTGGATCACCAACGGTACCCCTGACCGAACCGCCGCCCACTGGAGCGATTCGCCCACTTCCGGGGCACGATTGGCAACCAGGCGTTGCTCGATGGCGGCCGCATCCCAACTCGTACCGTCCGCGAATACGAAACGATCGATACGACCGGGCTCGGCAAACCACCCCTGAATCGTCAAGCTGTCGTTCTGCCCGACGATCCCGAAAACGAGGTCGTCACCATTTCGAGATACGCTAAGCTGGCTCGCAGAGAGACCACCGGCAAAACGCACTTCACCGCCGGATGCAGCGCCTTGGTCAATCGGTGAAACCGCCTTGCGCAAATTCTCGATGATGACGTCCGCACCATCGCCGGGAGCGAAGTGATACGTGTCATAGCCCTCCTGGCCAATCATCACGTCGTCGCCCGTACCGCTCCAGAATTCATCTGCTCCTTCGGTGCCCCGCAACTCCTCGCTTGCCGTCGAGCCGACCACCGTCTCGGTCGTAAAGTCGCCCAGAGCCGATTTGCGCCAGACCGTACCGTTGGCAAACTCTATGCGGCCAATGGCGCTTTCCTTGCCGATCGTTCCCGCCTCGACATGGATCGAATCCAGGCCATTGACGTGGCGCAAGATCAGGGCGCCATTCTCCAGACTGACCTGGATGTCCTCCGGGCGCACTCCACTACCGAAACGGATCGTGTCCTTGCCGCGATAGGACCACGTCGCCGCCAAGTCACGCCAATCCTCCTCCCCGCTGAACGAAAAGTCCTCCGGCGCGCCCGCTGCCTGGAAAAACAGCGAGCCTCCGTAATAGAGGTCAAGATAGTCGCCGAACAAACTGCCGTAGTAGTCGTCTGCGTGGAAGAAATCGCTGATGACGTCGTGGCCATCGCCTAGCTCGAATTCATAGACATCGCTGCTGATCGTTCCCGCCAAGGCATCATCGCCCCTGCCGCCGCGATAGAGATTGCCTTCCCCCCAGAACTCCAGGCCACCGAAACCGAGCGTGTCGTTGCCGTCACCACCGATCAATGTATCGGCGCCCCGACCGCCGGTAATCCGGTCATCACCATCACCGCCCATCAACACATCGTTGCCGTCACCACCATCGATGATGTCGCTCTCTGCCCCGCCACTTATCGTATCGTCCCCGCCGAAGCCAGAAAGCTCCCCGGATCCGACAACGCTGTTGGAGCGCTCGCGTGGGTCAAGATCATACCCGGGAGCCAGTGCCAGCAACTGAGCACGGGTCAGTTGACTTCCGTCCGAGAAGTGAAAAGCCTCGATGCCGGCCGGAGCCATTTCGTCGTTGGGCATATAGACCCGGACGCAGTTGTCGACTCCCCACGAGATGGTCAGCACTGCAGCCATCGATTGCGTGTCATTCAGGATCGATTCTGTCCCCAGGCGTTTATAAAACTGATTGGGCAAGCGGATAAGTTCATCCCCCCAAGCGAAGCGCAAATCGTCAACCTGGACCCCCTCGGGGAAAACCACAACATCGTTATCCCCTGCCACCGTGGGATAAACGGCCGGGCTCCCATTCCTCGACCAAGAACCGTCCTTGATCACGGTCTCACCTGAATCCACGATCAAATCCCCTGCCGCCTCGTTCTCCAGAAAATACCGATCGGCACCGTCTCTGCCGTCAAGGACATTCCGTCCCGCACCGCCAAGCAGGAAATCGTCTCCGGCACCCCCCTCGAGCGTGTCATCGCCAGCGTTGCCATAGAGGAATACGGGCAAGGTGTTTGCGTTGCCGTAGCTGTAACCATCGCCGGAAATACGATCATTGCCTGTCCCGCCATCGACCGCCGTCCCGCCGGCCGCGACGATGAGATTGTCGGCCGCACCTGCCGTTAACAGATAGCTCTGGAGTTTCCAGCGATACGTTGTCGTTGTCGTCGTATAAGCGACTTGCCCGGCTGCCGTCGAATTTTGCTGAAGTGCCTGGGCATCCGCGAACATGGCCGCGGGATAAATCCAGTTGCCCAGATAATTGCCCGCGCTATCGAGCACCGCCACCCACGTATCGCCCGTATTGACCGAGTAACTGCTGTAGCCGGAAGCCGGCATGAAATAAGGCGCAACGCCACCTTGCGGCATTTCGCCGCCGCCATCGGCAGCCAGCCGGATACGGGGCAGAGTCTGACTGGAGGTGCTGGTCTGGCTGCCAACCTGCACCATCTCGGCACCCCCCGCGCTCACCGGCGCATCGCCCAGCAGGAGCGTGTTGAAGACCACTCCCAGATCGACCCAATGCGTCGTCGATCTGCTCGTCGCGCCAACAAACGAATCGTATCGGTGCCAGGCCCCATCGGCCTCCTGCACGTAGCCCTGCGCCGACAAATCGGCCAGATGTGCCAGTTCGACCGTTCGCCGGTATTGCGCCAAGGCCTGCGCATACGCCGTTTCGCCGGAGGCCTGCGCAGCAAGCGAGCCCAGAAATTCGTCCAGCGCCACCTCGCCGTTGCCGGCATCGACCGACCACGTCCCCGCGTCGGCGTAGTAGCCGACCAATGTCAGGCCATCCGACGTACCCTTGATCGAGAGGCGCAAGTCATCCCCTAACCGAGTTGCGACAAGATCGCTGGCCAGCAGCCCCGGGTCGAGCCGAACAAGGCTGCTCTGCCCGCTGACCTCGATAGCCCGATCGCCCCCCATGCCCAGGCCGAGGTGATAGGTATCGCGCCCATCGCCGCCGATCAGACTATCGTCACCCGTGCCACCGAACAGATCGTCATCGCCCGCTCCGCCATCCAGTACATCGTTGCCGGCGCCGCCTTCGAGCACGTCGTTGCCGCCCTGGCCGCGCAAGGTATCGTCGCCGTCTCCCCCGCGCAGCGCATCGCCGCCGCCGCTCCCGGCCAGCACATCGTTGCCGGCCGTCCCCTCGCCGACATAACCGTCCACCCGCTGCATGACATCGGCCAACGTCAGCACCGTGCCATCGGCAAAGCGGAAGTCTTCGATCGTTCCCAGATGGCCGTCGGTGATGCTCAGCATATCGCTGCCGAAGGCCAGGTCGAGGCTCTGCCGCCCATCGATATGGCGAACGACGCGCGCCGTCAGATCGGCCAGCAGGAAGCCTTCGCCGAAGGCGACAGTGTCGTGCCCAGCGGCATCGCTGACGATATCCGTACCATCGCCGGGGTTGAACAGATAGGTATCGTTGCCAAGGCCGCCATCGAGTCGGTCGATGCCCGCACCGCCGGCCAGCGTGTCGTTTCCCTCGCCGCCAAGCAGCTTGTCGGCGCCGCCCATTCCGTCAAGCCGGTCATTGCCCCCTCCGCCATCGAGCGTATCGCCCTGGCCGGTACCGGTAATGTGATCGGCGGCACTGGAACCCTCGACATTGAGTGCCGGATGGCTGGCAATCGCTTCCGCCCAGCTCAGGGTGCTGCCGTCGGCGAATTCGAAGCGCTCGATAAGCCCGAGCACGGCATGGTTCAGTGTCACCCCGTCGCCCTGGTCACCGAAGCCGATGCGGGTGGCGTTCACATAACCGACGCTGTAGCCGCCCCAATAGCGGGTGCTGATGATCTGCAGGCTTTGCGCCGTAATGCCTTCGCCAAAGCGCAAGACGTTGCCGCCACTCGCTTCGACGATCACGTCTTGCCCGTCGCCGAGTTTGAAGACGTAGGTATCGGCCCCGTCGCCGCCGGCCAGCGTGTCGTTGCCCGTGCCGCCTTCCAGCACATCGTCACCGGCCTCACCGCGCAGGATATCTTCGCCCTCGTCGCCGTAGAGCCGGTCTGCGCCGTCGCCACCCTCCAGGGTGTCCTTCCCCGTTCCACCCGCCAGCACATCATTGCCAGCCATGCCGAACAGGAGGTCGTCACCCGCACCACCTTGCATGCGGTCAGTGACAGCGGTGCCCGTAAGCGTGTCGTTGCCATCCGTGCCG
>WBUO01000353.1 GCA_008933675.1 Dechloromonas sp. | reverse complement strand
TTATTGGCCCAAGACGTAACCGTGTGACGATGACGCTGACCCAGACCCCTACCGGCCGCGCCGCCGTAAACCGGTTGCTTTCGCTGTTCTTTGCCACCGTGGCAGCTTTCGGCTTGGTGGGTTGCCAGCCCAATCCGATCCCACCGGTGGAGACACCCCGCGTAGCTTTCGAGCGGCCGCCGCCGGCGCCTGATTTCACCGAGAGCACGCCCGATCCGGTCCGTACCACCCGGATCACTCCAGGCCCCGGCGGTCGAGTGGCGCCAATGCCGCGTGCGCCGGCGCAAGCCGCGATTCCGGGCGGGCCAAGTGGGGCTCCCATTGCAGCATCATTCGATCAGATGCCACTTCCAGCCTTCATCAACACCGTCTTCGGCGAATTGTTGAAGGTCAACTACCAGATGGACCCCTCGGTCGCTAGCCGGCAAGATGTGGTCACCTTACGCACCGGTGGCGCGCGCACGCCTCAGGAGTTGCTGGCCGTAGCGACCGAGGTTCTGTCGTCCTACGGCCTACAGGTCATGCGTACCGACAATATTTATCGCATCGTGCCCAGCGACGTGATGATGCAACAGATTCCCGATGTGATCCGGTCGCGGGCGCTACCCGATGTTCCGGTCGATCTGCGCCCAATCTTCCAGTACTTCCAATTGCAGGAAGCAAAGGTTGCGGACGTCGTGTCGGCCATAGCAAACATCGTTGGTTCGAAGGTGAAGCTGCAGCCCATACCGCAGACCAACGCAGTGATCATCTTCGGCCTGCCGCAGGACATGCAGACTGTCAGCCGCATGATCGCAACACTCGACAGAGCGTCATTTGGCAACAACTTGTCGATCCGCATTGATCCTGTTTACTGGAACGCACAGCCGCTCGCGCAGCGCCTGCTCGAAATCATGCGCGCGCAGGGCTACAACGCCTCAATCGGTGGCCAGCAGAGCGATACGCCGATTTCAATTATCCCTGTAGCGCAAGTCAACTCAGTTCTGGTTTTCGCGCCGACTCAGCAAGTGCTGGATTTCATCAGCGCCTGGGCACAGCAGCTCGATCAGCCGAGTGGATCCGAGGACAATCAGCGCGTCTTTCTTTATTTCGTCAGAAATACTAAAGCTGGCGGTATAGCTGATGTCGTATCAGCAGCGATTGAAGGCTCGCAAAGCGGAAGTCGGCAGGGTTCTGCAAACTCGCAGGCGCAGCAATCCTCTTCGAGCCCCAGTCTTGCTGGCGGATCTGCGGCGACGCCTGGCAGTTCAGGGCTGGGACAGTCGGCTACCACCTCTACTTCTGGCACCGGAAGTTCGACCCCTGGTGCCCGTTCCGCAGGTAGGCTCGTCGTAGACGAAGTGCGAAACGCGCTGGTGTTCTCCGGGTCTGCAGCCGAATGGGCGCGGTACCGGCCGTTGATCGAGCAGTTGGACGTGCCCACACGCGAAGCCTTGATCGAAGTGACGGTGCTTGAGGTCGCATTGACTGACAACACCTCACTCGGCATCCAGGGACTATTCTCGGGATCGGTAGACGGTCATCCGTTCACCATAGGCAGCTTGGTAACTGGGGCAAACGGCGCGGTCACCGACCCAGGTCAGTCAGCCAATGGTCTAAACATCCGGGTCTTCAATTCTGCCGGGGTTCTGCGCGGTGCGTTGACCGCACTTGCGACCAATAATCGTGTAAATGTTGTCTCCAATCCCCGTCTTCTGGCTCGGTCGGGAGCTGAGGCGAAGATCCTTATCGGTGATGACGTTCCAACAGTTACCAGCCAGGGCCAGTCGACTGTCGGTTCGTCAACAGTTCTGCAGTCTGTGCAATATCGCCAGACCGGTGTCGTCCTCACTGTCAAACCCATCATCCATGCTGGGCAGCGTGTTGATCTGGAAGTCAGCCAGGAGGTCTCCGACGTTAATACCACCGCCCAGGTAGCAGGTATCTCCAGCCCGACCATTTCCAGTCGCAAAGTCACTACACAATTGGCCTTGTTAGACGGAGCGACCGTCATCCTTGGCGGCATGATAAAGGAGAACCGGACGATAGGCGACGAGGGTATTCCAGTATTAAAGGATATCCCTATCATCGGCCAGGCGTTTCGTTCCAACAAGGACAACCGAACTCGTACAGAATTGATCGTGTTGATTACGCCTTATATCATTACCGGACCTGATGACATCAAGGCGATCACTAATGCCTACACAGAGCATCTGCAGCAGTTTAGTCGCGATAATGATATCAACATGCCGCTGCTCCCTAGGTACTATTCGAAGCCATAATCGCTAGGGTGTCGAACTACAGTCGGATTGGTGCGGCCTGACTTTTTGATGGACTGAACGTTTTGCCAATTGAACCTAGCGTGCACTGAGAGGAATCTGTGCGTATTCTTGGCTTACACTTCGGCCATGATGCTGCGGCTGCCGTAGTCGTCGATGGAGCAGTTCGATCATATGTGATGCGCGAACGGCATAATCGAGGCAAGCATGCGATCGGCCTAACATCGCGAGAATTGGACAAGAGCCTTGGTGATGCGGGCCTTGGTTGGGATGAGGTGGATTTCGTCGCCGTCACGTCGACTCAGAACGTGGAAATGCTTCTGGGGCTGATTGACGGATTTTCATTGCAGTATGTTCATGACGAATCCGGGCCACTGGCGGCTACAATGGCGCGCTTGCTTCGCCGAGACAATATTTCTCACGAAGCGTTGCTGGGAACTACTTCAGTTTACGAAGCGTTTCGGCAGCACGAAGCGGGGGATTTTTCCGGTCAGGTCTATCGGAGTCTTTTGAGTGAGGGCCCGGCCCTGGACTGGGCGTCGCTTAAATTTCAGCGGAGCATGGAGCAGTTCGTCATCCTTGCCGAATGGGCAAATGGTGAGGGGTTGGCAACAATTGGTCGGCGTAGTGCATTGCGCAATGAAGATTTGCGGCGTGGCTTCCACTATCCAATTGAAGTCAACTGGCGGGGCAGAACTGTCCCGGGCGCCTTCGTTCATCACCATGCAGCCCATGCCGCCTCATGCTTCTATTGGTCGGGTTTCGAGAATGCCGCCGTGCTTACCCATGACGGCTATGCTCAGGGGACCGGTTACGGCAGCGGACTCTTTTGGTACGGCGAAGACGGAAAGTTATGGCCACTGTGGCCCCACCATCTGGCGATCGGCGGCATCTACGATTACGTTGCCTGGAAACTTGGATTGGGCGCTACGGGCGGTGCGGGCAAGTTGATGGGGCTTGCTCCGTATGGCAAACCGCGTTTCTTTCGCCGTCGCTTTGTTGGCAATTGGTTCGACAACCGAGCTATCTTCGGTGATCAGGCCCCCGCCCCAGCGTGGTGGCAACATTGCGTCGCTGAAGCGCGACGCGACGCTTACGATATGACGGAATTGGCGGTAATTGATAAAATAACTGCTCCGATCAATGCAGATATTGCGGCGTCGACACAAAAATTATTTGAGGAGTCGTATCTTCATAGCGTAGATACGCTTCGGAGTGTGCTTGAAAACACCGGCCTTTATACTAGAAATATTTGCCTTTCGGGTGGGACTGCCTTGAATTGTCCCTCCAATACACGTGTTTTTAATGAGAGCGCTTTCACTCGAGTCTTTGTCGAGCCGGGTTGCGATGATAGTGGGTTGGCAATCGGCGCAGCGTTTTTTCTTGAGCATAATGTGTTGGATCGGCCATGTCCGGCGGTCCGAAGCGCCGATTTGCCGTTCCTGGGGGTGATGCATCCAAAGTCCGACACCGACGAGGCCCTCGCCGCCGTTGCCGACCGCGTCGTTTCAGAAAGGCCGCGCGATCTTGTCGGCAGCGCGGCGGCGGATTTGATGGCCGACCGCGTCATCGCCTGGTACGAAGGGCGTAGCGAGGTTGGTCCGCGGGCGCTGGGTCATAGATCAATTTTCTGCGATCCCCGCAACGCCATGAACTGGGAGCGGGT
>WBUO01000352.1 GCA_008933675.1 Dechloromonas sp. | reverse complement strand
GGCCATCCGCGTCGAGGCAACCCGCGACAATGCCGAGCGCCTCGCCCTCATCGTGCCAGGTGAGCGACAGGCGCTCGCGCCGACGCACTGGAGCTACGGACAGCTTTGCAGCCTCGTCGGCGCACCCGCATCCTATCTTCGCGAGCTTCCGGCCGCGCTCGCCGGCATCAATCTTCAGCATGGCCTGGTCGCGCACCGTGGCGAGCAGGTGAAGTTGCTGCAGACCGACGACGGGCGAACCGAGCTTCGCGCCGCGACCGGACCCGAATATGGCCGAATCTGGGATTACGAGCTCGTGGAAGCGGTGATGAAGATCGCCGGCGACGGCGTCGGGCAGACGCGGTGGAAGGTCCCCGGCGTGCTCGACTGGTCGAATATGCACTATAACCCCTATGTCGACGTCACACGCGACACGACGACGCTTTATGCGTCCGATCGCGACGTCTTCATCTTCCTTGTCGACGACACACATCCGATCGAGGCGGGCAAGCTCCCCAATGGCGACCCCGACCTCTACTTCCGCGGCTTCTATTGCTGGAACTCCGAGGTCGGCGCGAAGACGCTCGGCATGGCGACCTTCTATCTCCGCGCCGTTTGCATGAACCGGAATCTCTGGGGCGTCGAGAATTTCGAGGAGGTGAAGATCCGCCACTCGAAATTCGCCGCGAACCGCTTCGCCCATGAAGCAGCGCCCGCGCTCGAGCACTTCGCAGACTCCTCGCCGATGCCATTCCTGAGGGGCATCAAGACCGCGCGAGAGCGCATCGTCGCCCGCAAGGACGAGGACCGCGAGACGTTCCTGCGCAAACGCGGTTTCTCGAAGGCCGAAACCGCGAAGATCGTCGCGACTGTGCTCAATGAAGAGGGCCGCCCGCCCGAGACGATCTATGATTTCGTGCAGGGCATCACGGCCTTCGCGCGAACCAGGACCAACCAGGACAGCCGGCTCGAGGTCGAGGGCAAGGCCCGCAAGCTTCTCGAAACCGCCCACTGACGCGCGAAGCCCCCGGTTCCTCCGATCCGGCGGCTTCCCTTTCCATGGAGACCCGCCATGACCGATGCCCGCTATCGCCTGCTCGATGCGATGCAGGACCTTATGTCCAATTATCTCCTCGACGAATGCCCTGACAATGTGACGTGGGAAGATTTCGACCCTGACATCGACGGGCTACGTTCGAGCGTCGCGGACTTGATCGACAAGCATTGCCGGGGTGCGGTCTCAACCGCCGTCATCGCTACCCACCTGGTCGAAGTCGAGTTCTTCAGCGGTGACGATTGCTTTGCTACCGCTGCCTATACGATCGACGCTTCAACACCTGAAGGGGCAGAGCACCACGCGCTGTCGATGTCGCTCGACAGCATCTACAACGACCCACGCATTCCGGACCTGTCGCGCGCTGCGACCGCGAGGCCGATGGACGATCCGGACGAGCCGAGATGATTTGTCTATCGGACCCGGTGATGGCCAGAACGGTGCCGCCGCTGGATTCCGAATGCGACGGAATCGACCCGAGCTCCTTTTCGTGGACGCTTTCGACACGCGTCGACAGGCATCATCCTTCGTGAAGGTCATCACTTTGCGAGATCGTCCCGGCCGCCCGGCATGTCCCTTCTTGCCTTGGCAGCATGACCATTGCCGAAAAGGTTCCGACGATGTTGAATCCATTCCAGCAAATTTGCACCGCCGCCTATGGTGAAGGTCACTTTGCTCACATCGAAGGCGTTGAGGAGGCCCATGAAGTGGGCGATACGCTCTTTGCCTTTCTTATGGCCGAGCTCGCATCAAGTGAGGGCTGTGATTGCCGCGAAGAAGCGCTGCGCCGTCTGGAAATGGCCGCGACTGATATTCACCGCGTTATCGACGCGTTCGATCAAATAATTGTCATTTGATCGATCCAGGCTGTCCGGGCGCCGTATGTCGCCGACTGCCGAAACTGAATCATGCCATAGTTAAGCAGGATAATTCATGCCCGACAATAGCATCCGCGCGTTCGCGCAACTGCTCGCCCGTGCCCGCGCGGCGATCGAAACGCCGGCCGATCTGGATGACGCGGCCCGCACCGCGATAATCGAGGACATCTCCGCGTTCGAGGATTGCCTTGCGCGGGGAGCGATTCCGTGGGGCTTCGACATCCACATCGGCTCAATCGATCATAAGCATGGCACCAACCATTATGCCGCGCTGACTCAGGAAGCGTTGATGGCTGAGGTCGCGGAATATTGCCGAGAGTGGTGGTCCGATATCGATGATGGGCGCGATCCGGCTACACTCGACGATGATACGATCGCGGACATCTATTTCGGAGATCATTCGAGCGAGTATCTCAGGATCGACCGCGTCCGTATCGATCCGCCACTCGCCGATATGCAGCCATCCAACCTTGAAACGGGGTACTATTGCGTACTCACCACGGCGCATCTGTCGACTGCGACCGCAAGCTTGTTGGACGAGTGGTGCTCGGCCGAAACCTCGGCCCGGCCCCTCAATGTTGCGAGCACCGTTTACGGATGGTTCGTTCCGGCGCGCGAGGTGGATGAGCCGACGCAGGCCAAGCTACCGGCGGACCTTCTTGCCGCGATCAATTTTGCTCGCGCGCATGGCTTCGACCATATCCAGTTCGACTGCGATGCCGACAGCGTCGAGGCATTGCCGAAGCATGACTGGTGAAGCCAGTCTTTGGTATCCCGCGCTAGGTTTCGTGGACAAAGCTTGACTGGGTGATTCCGGATTGATTCAAGGCTGCTTTTTGGGAGGCAGACTTGGGCGAACGGATCGGTGTTTCGGATGAGGAATGGGCACTGATCGGACCGCTTTTGCCATCGGAGCGAGGACGCGGCTGCCGACCTGCGGGCGATAATCGACCCTATTTTGAAGGGATGATGTGGATCGCGCGGACCGGATCGCAATGGCGTCACCTGCCCGATGAATATGGGAAGTGGAACAGCGTCTTCCGGCGCTACCGGCGCTGGGTGGAGACCGGGGTGTTCGATGCGATGCTGGAGACCTTGGCCGAGATGGCCGGTCGGGATCGCACCGCCGACATGATCGACAGCACAGTCGTCCGGGCACACCATTGTGCGGTCGGCATAAAAAGGGGACTCAGCAAACCGAGGCGCTTGGCCGATCGCGCGGCGGCTTCACCACCAAGCTCCATGCCCGATGCGATGCGAAAGGCCGTCCGCTCGGCTTCGTTCTGACACCGGGACAGGCGCATGATGTGCAGGGCTTCGGCCCGCTGTTCCGCATGATCGCTGACCGGGTCCATGCCCTGCTCGCTGATCGCGGTTACGACGCCGACGCCATCCGCGCCGAGATCGCCATCGCGGGCACTCAGGCCGTGATCCCGGCGAAGAAGGGCCGGCGCGCACCAGCCCTCTATGATCGCCGGAAATATCGCCTGCGCAACCAGATCGAGCGTCTGTTCAACAAGCTCAAGAACTGGCGCCGCGTCGCTACCCGGTACGACAAGAGCAAAAGCTCCTACCTCGGCTTCGTCAGCCTCGCCTCAGCATTGCTGTGGCTCCCCTTTGTCCACGAAACCTAGTTATCTTCAGGCATGCGCCCGCACATCGAGTGTTTCCAGCCGATCGGCGGCAAGCTCCGCGACATTGGCCTGGATTACATGGCCGCGATTGCGCAGGATTTCGCCAAGATCCCTGACCGAAGCGATCAGATCGCCGGTGGCGAGCGGTCCATCGAGCGCGCGCAACAGATGACGTTCTTCCTCGTCCAGTTCTCGCATCGTCATTCTCCGCGGGACGCTTTTTTGGGCAGGCCCGCAATCTAGCACATTCGGACGACCGCCGGATGCTCAAATTCTCCTTTCGGCGATGAAAGGCAGTGCCAACGCGCGCACCGCGTGATCCCGGGCACAAGCGGCGACCGCTTGCTGGCCGCCCGCTCACCATCGAGCGACGGATCTACAACGC
>WBUO01000351.1 GCA_008933675.1 Dechloromonas sp. | reverse complement strand
TGTCGGCGGCGCCGGCGCTGGGCAGCCAGTGGCTGGTCGGCCGTATCGCCGCCTATCAGGAACTGCACCCCGATCTCGAATTCGTCATCGGCAGCGCCACCGGCCTCGGCCCCCTGCTCGCCGGCGAAGCCGACATCGGCCTGCGCTACGGCGAGGAAGAATGGCCCGGCCTGCTCGCCTGGAAGCTATTCGAGGAACGCGTCTTCCCGGTGTGCAGTCCGCTGCTGGCCGCTCAATTGCAGACGCCGGTCGATCTCGACCGCTGTCGCTTGCTGCGTCACCCGCTGCTCTCCTGGCAGCGCTGGTTCGCCGCTGCCGGCTTGCAGCGGGAAGAGCCGGCGCGCGGTCCGCTTTATGAAGATGCCCGGCTGATGCTCGAAGGCGCTGTCGCCGGTCACGGCGTGGCGCTGATGGCCGGCAGCCTGGCTGCTCCGTACCTGGCCGACGGCCGCCTCGTCCGGCCCTTCGCCGAGGATTGTCCCGACCGCAGCTTTTACGTCGTCGCCCCGCCGGCCATCCAGGAGCGGCCGGCGGCCATGGCCTTCATCCGCTGGCTGGTGCGTCGTGCCGATCAGGGGGCTGCCGCCCCGGCGTATTCACGGTAAGCGACTGTCCCGACGGTTGCCGAGAACGCATCCCGGATGGCTGGCCGTGTTGCCAGCCGGTGCGGGAACTCCGGATGGCTGGGCCGGGTCGGATGATTGTTTCCCGGTGGCAGGGCGTCTTTCCACTCACAGCCGGGGAATCATCGATTTACATCGAGGAGGTGGCGATGTCAGCCATGAGGAAAATCCGCTTCGTCGTCGAAATTGGCGCCCCGCCGGCGCGGGTTTACGACCTGATGATCGAGGCGGACAGTTACCGGGACTGGACGTCGGCATTTGCCGAGGGCTCGTGCTACGAAGGTTCATGGCAAACCGGGTCGCGCATCCGTTTTCTGGGCCCGGGCGGGCATGGGATGGTCGCCGAGATTGCCGAGAACCGGCCGCACGAGTTCATTTCCATCCGGCATCTCGGCCTGATCGCCAATGGTGTGGAGGATACCGGAAGCGCGGCGATCCGCGCGTGGGCGCCGGCCTATGAAAACTACACGCTGCTCGCTGCGCCGGGCGGCACCCGGCTGTGCATCGATCAGGAAGTGCCGGAGGACTTTGCGCCCTACCTGTGCGAAGCGTGGCCGAAAGCGCTGCAGCGCCTGCGGGCCATCTGCGAGGCGCGTTGAGCATTCGGTGACTGTTCGACGAGGCTTCCGGTTTGCCGGCGCCTGGCAGCGCGGCGGAACTCAGGCGCCGCCATTCCGGACTGCGGCGCCATCCGGAATGGCGGCTTCCGTGCGCCAGGCCGCCGCCGGATTCCTAGACCTTGGCGGCCCGCACGGCAATCGCCCGGCACTTGCCGCCCTTGCCCCGGGTTTCCCAGTGGCCGCCGGTCGGCCCGTAATAACGGGGGCCGTAGTAACCCGGGCCGTAGTAGCGGGGCCCGTAGTAACGCGGACCGTAATAGCTGTGGTCGACCCAGACCTTGGTCGTTTTCTGCTCGACCGGCCAGACGCAGTTGTCGATGTTGAAGACGGGTTCATAGGCGGGTTTCTTCTTGTCGCCATTCTGGATGGTCTTCAACTCCTCGCTGGCCGGCATCCGCCATCCGCCACCGGCCACCGTCAGCTCGCCAACCCAGCCGCTGGCTTCATCCCAGGTGCGGGCTTCGGCGCTGCCCACATACCATTCCAGCATGCCCCGGCTGTCGGTGATGGTGCCTTCGGCACCCTTCTTGAAACGGAAACTGATGGTTTCCGGAAGACTCTTCTTCTGGCCGTCGGCGGCACTTTCCACCTTGATGCGCTGGCCATCGGTCACCCAGCGATCCGAACTCGGCA
Organism: Dechloromonas sp.; assembly: GCA_008933675.1. GTDB lineage: Bacteria > Pseudomonadota > Gammaproteobacteria > Burkholderiales > Rhodocyclaceae > Azonexus. Next base: position 2,070 of record WBUO01000351.1, on the reverse strand, counting down.
CCAGCGTGTACTCGGCCTGCGGATGCAGTTTCTCGAAGCGGAAAATCCCGTCGGCGCCGGTTTTCGTCTCGAAGCGCTCATATCCGGAGACAGGCTGCGTCTGCTCCGCCACCACCGTGAAATCAGCCAGCGGCTGACCGCGCGCATCGGTGATCCTGCCTTCCAGCGCCGATTGCTTGCCGCAGGCAGCCAGGACAATGGCCCCCCCCAGGACCAGAAAAGCCTTCACCTTCATTGTTTCCACCCCTTTTTGTTGAAATGCGTTTGATATAAACGGGAATGTCGGTGTCGGTCAATCCCCGGAAAGCGCTGCACGGGCAGCCAGCCAGCGGGATCGTCGCCAGCGATGCGTTAAGGCATCAAGCTGCGGGCAGGAAAGGAAGGGGCTGTGCAATTCGCCTATTCGCTTCGGCAAGTCCGCCGCCGGCGCCAGCCGACCAGGGCGAGGCTGCCCAGGGCACCGGCCATCAGGCCGAGCATGCCCGGTTCGGGGACGCGGCTGGCGACCAGAAAGTCCTGGTAGCCGGCGCTGCTGCCCTGGCCAAGCGAGCGGCCGCTGGTGAACAATTCGAAACTGTAGCTTTCCTGACCGAAGATGCCGTCAATACGGGTGAGCATTGCCTGGGCGGTTTGCAGGATGTCGTTGCTGGTGCCATTGACCTTGCGGACCAGACCATTGGCCAGGCTGGTCTGCAGCCCGGGGGCATGGAGGTTGTCGTCAGCAATGATTTCCCACAGGGCGACCTGGAAGCCGGCGGCATTCAGGTTGCCGGTGCTGCCCGGGAGCAGGGTTGAAGAATAGGATTCGGAATACAACTCGCGGATGAAGCTGGCCTTCTCGCTACCGAAGACACTGTCCAGCGTATTGGTGACGTAGCTCTGGTTGAGGTTCGAGGACCATTCCCAGGGGTCGACGCAGAAAGCGAGGACGCTGCGCGTTTCGTCGATGAGCAGGGTCTGCAGGCCGGCCCAGTAATTCTGGGCGGTGCTCGAAACGGGCAGGATCAGGCCGCCGGTGGCCAGGCCATTGGCGAGGCCGGTTTCCTTGATCAGTACCGGCGCGGCGCTGGCTGAGCCTGTCGCCAGGGCGAGGGCGGCGGCAATCAGGCAGTGCTTGAGTTTGCTATTCATGATGATTCCCTGAGGCTTGATTGGTTTTGTTGTTTTCGAGAATAGCCGCGGGTGGCGATTTCGCCTGTGAATTTGCTCACGCCAGCAGGCAACTCAGGCAGTGGCGGGGGGACCGGCACTGCCCTCGGCGATGGCTGCTAAACTCTGCCCCCTGCCGATCCGGCCTGGCGTTGCCGCCCGGAAACTCTTTACTCAGGAATATCGATCATGTGGTTCAAGAATCTGCAAATCTATCGTCTGCCGACGCCCTGGAACATCGACCTCGCCAAATTCGAGGAACAGCTGGCGCGCGGTCCGTTCAGCAAATGCCCGTCCAACCAGCCGATGTCGCGCGGCTGGGTGGCGCCGCGCCAGGACGGCGCGCTGGTCTTCTCGCTCGAGCGCCAGTGGCTGATCGCGCTGGCCGTCGAGCAGCGCCTGCTGCCGTCGTCGGTGGTCAATGAGGAGGTCAAGGAACGCGCCGTGCAGATCGAGGAACAGCAGGGCTACGCCCCGGGGCGCAAGCAGTTGAAGGAGCTGCGCGAACGTGTCACCGAGGAACTGATGCCGCGTGCCTTCACCCGCCGGCGCAGCACCTTCGTCTGGCTCGATCCGCAGAACGGCTGGTGCTGCGTCGATGCCGGCAGCCCGGCCAAGGCCGAGGAGGTCATCGAGCACCTGCGCCACTGTCTCGACGAATTCCCCTTGAAGCCGGTGCATACCCAGCTTTCGCCGCAGTCGGCGATGGCCGACTGGCTGGCCGGCGGCGAAGCACCGGCCGGCTTCACCATCGACCGTGATTGCGAGCTGAAGGCGGTCGGCGAGGAAAAGGCAGCCGTCGCCTACAAGCGCCACCCGCTCGGCGACGAAGTCAGCGGCGAGATCAAGGCGCACCTGGCCGCCGGCAAGCTGCCGACCAAGCTGGCGCTGACCTGGAACGACCGCATCTCCTTCGTACTC
>WBUO01000027.1 GCA_008933675.1 Dechloromonas sp. | reverse complement strand
GTTCATGCGCAGGCTCCCGGTGTCGCGACGGCCCGCACGGCAATGCCGATCGGCTTCGGCCGGGCCGGGCCGCTGAGCAGTTGGGCGATCTCGTACTGGTAGTCCTGCCAGTCGCGCAGGCCGTTCAGGCTGCCGAGGTAGTTGCCGTCGCGCAGGAAGACGACAGCCGGCGGGCGGCCGACACCGAATTGCTGCTGCAGGGCGGGCGCTGCATCCGGGCCGGCGACCCGGCGGGCAATTTCGTCGCCGAACGGCTTCAGGGCCTCCGGCAGGATCACGCAGGCATCGAGCACTTCCGGATTGCGTTGCGGGTCTTCGGTCAGCAGCAGGGCGCAGAGGCCGGCGGGAAAATCGCGCTCGCCATCCTGCAGGCGGATGAAACCGTGCTTCTGCTGCAGGCGGCTGATGGCTGTTTCCAGGCGGTCGAGGGAGGTCGGTCCGGGGGCGAGATGCAGGCTCATGCTTGTTCCATCCTCAGGAAATCGGGTAGTTGGGGTTCGCGGTCGAGATCGGCGAAGAACGCCGAAAAATCGGTGGCGCCGCCATGAGCGGCGGTCAGTGCGGCGAGAGCCGCGGTAATGGCCGCTGCCCGCTCGGCCGGAATGACTTCGCGGGCGGCACCGAGAAAAGTCAGCAGCCAGGTACCCGGCGGCTGTTCGCCGACCAGACTGAGGTCGATGCGGACTTCGCCGTCGTGCCCGATGCAGCGGGCGAAATGGCGGCCACTTTCGAGCACCTGGACAGGAATGCCGAGGCACATGTCAGCAGGCACCGGCTTGTCGTGGGAGCGACGACGGGCAGGCGGGCGCCGGCATGTCAGGCCGCAGCCATCGTCAGAAAGCGGGCATCGCCCAGGCGGCAGGCTTCGTCCGCCGACGGCCGCTGGCCTTCGTAGACATCGATGGCCAGTGCCCGGTCGGTGATCGCCTCGGCCTCGTCGCTGCGCACCCGGCCTTCGACACCCCAGCGTTCCAGCCAGTCGAGGGCCAGGTTCAGGGCCGGCACCATCTGGGCCTTGACCGAAGCGCGCAGGCTGCCGCCGTAGTCTTCCAGCTCCTCGGCCTGGACGCCGAGCAGCACCAGTTCGGCCGGCAGCTTGCCGGTCAGTTCGGCAGCCATCAGCACTTCCTGGAAGCCGGTCTGGTGCAGGCTCATCTTTTTGGCCCCCATGAAACGCGGCACCTGATCGCCGGTCACCTGGCGCAGGGCGCCCGGCGCGTCGCCGTAATCGACCGCATCGAAGACCAGCAGGCAGTCGGCCTCCTGCACGTAGGGCAACAGATAGAGGCCCTGGGTGCCGCCGTCCATCAGCGTCACGTTGTCGGGAAAGGACCAGCCGGCATGCAGGGCTTCGACGCAGCGCACGCCAAAACCTTCATCGGCCCACAGGATGTTGCCGATGCCGAGTACCAGAATCCGTTTGCTCATGGGTTTCCTCTGGGGAAAAAGACCCCGGGCACCGAAGTGCGCCGGGGGTAACGCAAGGTAAACCAATCATCCTGCTTGCCGGCCGGATGTCGCCGGAGCGTGGCGGAGGAAGGCTGCCGGAGCCGCATTGCGGCAGTCGGCGACGGCGCCGCTCCGCCGGGCGCCGCCATCAGTCCTTGAACATGCGCCAGCCGGAAATCATCGTCGAAATGAGGCTCTGCCGGCTCATGATGTCCTCGCGGATTGCCGCATACACATGCACCAGAACGAAGGTCATCATGATCCACATGCCCAGCCGGTGCAGGTTGTGCACCTGCAACGAGCCGCCCAGCACCGGAATCACCCAGCCGAACAGGCTGTCGCTCCAGGTGCCCAGGCCGGCACCTTCGCTGTACAGCGCGAAGCCGGTGAACACCATGCCGACCGCCAGCACCGTGAAGAAGAAGAACATCATCAGTTGCGCCATCGGGTTGTGGCCGACGTACTTCTTCGGCGTTTTTTCGAGGAACAGATACCAGCGCAGCTCGAAAAAGACTTCGCTCCACCACTGGCCGTTGGTGATCGGCAGCTTGAAGATCTGCTTGGCGTGGTGATTGCCGACGATGGCCCAATAGACGCGCCCGAGCAGGCCGACGGCGAAGATGTAGGCAGCGGCGAAATGGGCGAAGCGGATGTAGCCCATCAGGAAATTTTCCGCCGCTTCACCCGGCACGGTCGGCAAGGGCTTGCCGATGAAGTAGCCGGTCACCGCCAGAATCACCATGCACAGGGCGTTGACCCAGTGCCACAGGCGGACCGGCGCTTCATAGACGTAGATCGAACGAACCTGTTTGCCGTGCCGTTCGGCTTCCAGCATGTCCTGTTGCGAGAGCATGGCAGTCTCCTTAGCGGACTTTCACCGACGTCATTTCCTGTCCGTCCGGGCTCATCACGTGCGTCGAGCAGGCCAGGCAGGGGTCGAAGGAATGCAGCGTGCGCAGGATCTCCAGCGGCTCGTCGGCCTTGGCCACCGGGGTGTCCATCAGCGAGGCCTCGAAGGCACCGATCTGCCCCTTGTGGTCGCGCGGACCGCCGTTCCAGGTGGTCGGCACGACACACTGGTAGTTGTCGATCTTGGTGTCCTTGATCTTGATCCAGTGACCGAGCGCGCCGCGCGGGGCCTCGGTGAAGCCGGCGCCCATCGCCTCCTTCGGCCAGGTGGCAGGTTCCCACTTGGCGATGTTGGCGGTGTTCAGGTCGCCGGCCTTCAGGTTGGTCATCAGCTTGTCGAACTGCTGGCTCTGCAGCTTGACGCAGTAGGCCGTCTCCAGGCCGCGCGCCGCCGTGCGGCCGAGGGTGGAGAACAAGGCGGTGACCGGCACGTCGAGCTTCTTCAGCGCACCGTCGACCAGGGCGTGGATTTCCGGGTACTGCTTCGGCTGCAGGTAGCCGAGCACCATGCGCGGCAGGCAGCCGACTTCCATGGCGTGGCCGCGCCAGCGCGGGGCCTTGATCCACGAATACTTGGCGCCTTCGTCGAGCTCCTTGATGTTGGTCTTGGTGCCCTTGGTGTTCGGGCCGAGCACGAAACTCGGTTCGGTAACGCCGTCGAAGGGGTGCAGACCCTTCGTTTCGTCCGGGTACTTGTACCAGGAGTGGGCGACGAACTCCTGGATCTGCTCCGGGTCCTTGAGGTCGACCGGGTGGATCTCGTCCAGCTTGCCGTTGATGATCGCACCGCGCGGCAACAGCAGGTTGCCGGCCGAGTAGTCATTGGCGATCTGCGGAATGTCGCCGTAGGACAGCAGGTTCTTCGACGACAGGCCGCCGCCGTACAGCCAGCCCTTGTAGAAGGAGCCGATGGCCAGCAGGTCGGGGATATAGACCTGTTCGACGAACTCGGTGCAGCGGTCGATGATGCTCTTGACCAGATTCAGGCGCTCCATGTTGATGGCGCCGACCGCCCCCGTGCCCTCCAGGTTGATGGCGCAGGGCACGCCGCCGACCAGCCAGTTCGGGTGCGGGTTCTTGCCGCCGAAAATGGTGTGCACCTTGACGATTTCCTTCTGGAAATCGAGGGCTTCCAGGTAATGGGCGACGGCCATCAGGTTGGCTTCCGGCGGCAGCTTGTAGGCCGGGCTGCCCCAGTAGCCGTTCATGAAGGGGCCGAGCTGGCCGGATTCGACGAACTTCTTCAGGCGGTTCTGGATGTCGCGGAAATAGCCGGGCGAGGACAGCGGCCAGGACGAGATGCTCTGCGCCAGCGTCGACGTTGCTTTCGGATCGGCCTTCAGCGCCGACACCACGTCCACCCAGTCGAGCGCGTGCAGATGGTAGAAGTGCACCAGATGATCGTGAATGTAGAGATTCAGCTGCATCAGGTTGCGGATGGTGTTGGCGTTCTCCGGAATCTGGATGGCCAGCGCGTCCTCGACGGCGCGCACCGAGGTCAGCGCATGGGTGCCGGTGCAGACGCCGCAGATGCGCTCGGTGAAGGCCCAGGCGTCGCGCGGGTCGCGGCCCTTGAGGATGACTTCGAGGCCGCGCCACATGGTGCCGGTGGACACGGCGTTGCGGATGACGTTGTTGGCATCGAGGTTCACTTCCACCCGCAGGTGGCCTTCGATGCGGCAGACCGGATCGACGACGACGCGCTTGCCGGAGTTGTCGAGCTTGAAGCCCTGGGTTTCGTAGGCGGCCATCTTATTTTTCCCCTTGTACTTGTTCGTTGGCGCCGGCCGATTCACCGGCCTTCTGGCGGGCGCGGGCCAGTGCAGTCACCGCGGCATGGGCGGCGATCGCCGCGCCGACGGTGCCGGCAGCAGCCTTGCCGATGGTGTCGGCGTTCGATTCGGCACCGAACGGCGTGATCGAGGTGACACGGTCGTAGAACGAGCCCTTGTCCCAGAACCCCTCTTCCGAGCAGCCGATACAGCCGTGGCCTGACTGTACCGGCCAGCTGACGCCGCCGTTCCAGCGCATCGACGAACAGGCGTTGTAGGTCGTCGGGCCCTTGCAGCCCATCTTGTACAGGCAGTAGCCCTTGCGCGACCCCTCGTCGTCCCAGGCTTCGGCGAACTGGCCGGCGTCGAAGTGGCCGCGTCGGTAGCACTTGTCGTGGATGCGCTGGCCATAGAACATCTTCGGGCGGCCCTGACGGTCGAGCTCGGGAATGCGGTCGAAGGTCAGCATGTAGGTGACGACGCCGGTCATCACTTCGGCGATCGGCGGGCAGCCCGGCACGTTGATGATCGGCTTGCCGGAAATCACCTTGTGCACCGGCGTGGCGCGCGTCGGGTTCGGCTTGGCGGCCTGCACGCAGCCGTAGGAGGCGCAGGCGCCCCAGGAGATGATCGCCTTGGCGTCGGCGCAGGTTTCCTTGAGCACTTCGACGAAGGGCCGGCCGCCGTGGATGCAGAACATGCCGTCCTCGTTCAAGGGCGGATTGCCTTCGACGGCGACGATGTAGTTGCCCTTGTACTTCTTCTTGACCTCTTCGATGATCGCCTCGGCCTGGTGGCCGGCCGCCGCCATCAGCGTGTCGTCGTAGTCGAGGGAGAGCATCGAGAGCACGACGTCCTTGGTCAGCGGGTGCGCCGAGCGGATGAAGGACTCGGAACAGCAGGTGCATTCCAGGCCGTGCAGCCAGATTACCGGCGTGCGCGGCTTGTTTTCCAGCGCATGGGCAATGCGCGGTGCGGCGGCGGAGCCCAGGCCGAGCGAGGTGGCGGTCAGGCTGCAGAATTTCAGGAAGCTGCGCCGGGTGATGCCCTGGCGACGCAGCACTTCATAGAATGTCTCGGTCACGTTCGATCCCCTGTTGTGGTGTGGCTTGTGGTGTTGCAATGTTTTATCGGCTTGACGCAAGCGCCATGCCATTGCCTCGAAAGTGACAAATTTTTGTCTTGAATCAAGGAGATTGCACTCGCGGCCGGAATGGCGCAGGAATTCGTCAGGAAAGCTGGGTGGTTAAGCCGCATACAGACTGGAAGGAATGCTTCCAGTCGCAACAAATGCCACTTCCTGTCCGGGAATCTCGCCCGGCGAATGCCAGAAAGGCACACAGGCTCTACAATCAAAGGATGGAGACACCAAAGATCGCCGCACTGATCGGCCGTCATGACTGCCAGTTGCCCGAGACGGCAACACTCGCCGAGGCCGCGGCACTGATGCTCGACAGGCACGGCTCCTCCGTGATCGTCGTCGACGCGCAGGGGCTGGCTGTCGGCATCGTCACCGAAGGCGACCTGCTGCATGCCTTGCGCCTGCGCCAGGACATGCAGCAGTGCCTGACGGCCATCATGACGGCGCCGGTCCTCAGCGTGCCGGCCGATACCGATTTCCGCCAGGCCTACCGGACGGTCGCCCGGCAGGGCCTGCGTCATATCGTGGTCACCGGCGCTGCCGGGCAGCCGCTCGGCGTGGCCAGCGAATCGAGCATCCGCGAGGAACTGGGCCCGGACTTCTTCCGCCATCTGAGCGACGTCGCTTCGCTGATGGATCATCTGTTTCCGCGCCTGCCGGCCACTGCCCGCCTGGATGACGCGCTGGGTGCCATGGAGGCGTCGCGCGCCACGTGCACGGTCGTTGTCGACGGCCGCCGGCCGATCGGCATCCTGACGGCCCGCGATGTCGTCCGCCTGTGCCTCGCATCGAGCGACAACCCCTTGTTGACCAGCGTGATGCAGCAGCCGGTGATCACCATCGGCGAAGAGGCGTCACTGGCCGACGCGGCGGAGCGCATGGCTGAGCGCCAGATCCGCCACCTGGTCGTGGTCGATGCTGCCGGCAACGCCAGCGGCCTGCTCTCCGAACATACGCTGCTGCGCCCGCTGGAGCTCGACCTGGTCGACGAACTGATCGACCAGCGGCTGGCGCTCAGCCGCTGGCGCGATGCCAGCCTGCAGCGGACGGCACGCAACGAGCGCTATCAGCGGGCCCTGCTCGACAATTTCCCCTTTCCGGTATGGCTGAAGGATACCGAGTCGCGCTTCCTGGCCGTCAACCGGATGCTTGCCGAAGCCCTCGGCGCCGGTTCATCCGAAGCCTTGATCGGCAAGAGCGATTTCGACTTTTCGCCGCCGGAGCTGGCCGAGCACTATCGCCGGATCGATGCCGAAGTGATGACCAGCCGGCAGGCGCAGATGGTCATCGAACCGGTGTATCTGAACCGGCGGAACGTCTGGCACGAGACCTACAAGGCGCCGGTTCTCGACGACGAGGGACAGCTGCTCGGCACCGTCGGTTTCGCCCGCGACGTTTCGCGCGACAAACGAAGCGAAGAAGGGATGCTGCTGCGCAATGCGGCACTGGCCGGCCTGGCCCGGGGCGAACCACTGGGCGGCGTGCTGGAACTGATCGCCCTGTCGCTGGAAGCGGAACTGGGCGGCTGGCGCTGCGCGATCCTGCTGGCCGATGCAGAGCGCAAGGAATTGCACTGCGTGGCGGCGCCCAACCTGCCGGAGGATTTCTGTTCGCGACATGGCCCGCTGCTCATCGCCGATGGCAACACCCCCTGCTGCCAGGCGGCTGCCCTGCGCCAGCGGATTGTCGTGGACGACATCCAGGCCCGTGCGCTACCCCCGGCAATGCTGGAGCAGGCCAGCAATGCCGGCCTGGCCGCCTGTGTCGCCGAACCGATGCTGGGCGCCGATGCCACGCTGTACGGCAGCTTCGTCGCCTATCGCCAGACGGCCGGCGAACCGACGCTCGAAGAACTCGCCCTGCTCTCCCAGCTGTGCCAGCTGACAGCGCTGGTCATCGGCCACCAGCGGTCGGCGGAGCGCCTGCAGGACAGCCACGATACCTTCCGCGGCATTTTCGACAGCGTCGACGAGGCGCTGCTGGTGCTTGGCGAGGATCGCCGCTTCCTCGATGCCAATCGCGGTGCCGAGAGGATGTCCGGCCACGCCAGACAGGAGCTGCTCGGACGTCGCTACGACGAGTTCGGCATGCCCGGGCTCAACGACACGGCCCGCATCGAGCGCCACATCGCCGATGCCTTTGCCGGTCAGTCGCAAGTTTTCGAGTACTGGGCGCGCAGCGCCGCCGGACGCATCTTCCCGGTCGAGGTCCGTCTGCAGGCCGGTCGCTACTTCGGGCGGACGATCGCCATTGCCGCGGTCACCGACATTACCGAACGCAAGAATGCCCGCCTGCGCCTGGAGATCGAGCACGAGCTGGCGAGCACGCTGGCGCGGGGGGGCGAGCGCGCGGCACTGGTCGATGCCATCCTGCATGCCGGCCTGCGCTTCCACGAGTTCGATGCCGGCGCTTTCTATGGGCGGCAGGCCGACGGCAGCTATCGGCGGCTGGCCCACGCCGGACTGTCGGCGGGTTTTGCCGAGCATGCTGCCACCTACGCCGCCGACAGCGACGAGGTGCAACTGGTCGCCGAGGGCCAGATACTTTGCAGCGGCCTTGCTGCCTCTGCTGATTACCGGGAAAGCGGCCTGCTCGATGCGGCGGCAGCCCGTGCCGAAGGTTTGAGCTGCCTGGCGGTCCTGCCGATCTTCGTCGACGGCCGGATGGAGGCCTGTCTGTCGCTTGGCGGCCGGCAGTCCACTCAGGTCTCGGCGGCAACGCGGGAGACGCTCGACGCCCTGCGCCGGATTTTCGGCGAAAGCCTGCAGCGCTTGCAGGTCCAGGAAGACAGCCAACGCCAGCAACGCAACCTGGCCGGCCTGTTCGACAGCCTGAACGACCTCATCTTCATCGTTGACCGCGACGGTCGCATCATTCATCACAACCGGGCCGGCGGCGAAACGCTCGGCTACACGTCGCAGCCATTGGTCGGCCAGCCGGTCACCCGCATCCTCAAACCGTCCTATCACCCGATTGCTGCGCGCTTCGTGCAGGAAATGCGGGGCGGTCTCAGCGGCGTGCTGCCGCTGGTACATGCCGACGGGCGCTGCCTGACGATGGACGCCCGCCTGGTCAGCGGGCGCTGGGACAACCAGCCGGTGCTGATCGGCATCGCCCAGGACATTGCCGAACGACTGGTTGCCGAGGAGCGCCAGAAACTGGCGGCCAGCGTTTTCGAACATGCCCACGAAGGCATCATGATCACCGACCCCGACGGCCGCATCGTCGAGGTCAACGCCACCTTCAGCGAACTGACCGGCTATTCCCGCGACGAGGCCGTCGGCCAGAGCGCCACCTTGCTCAAGTCGGGGCACCACGATGCGGCCTTCTACGACAGGATGTGGCGAACCATCCGCGAAGAGGGCTACTGGCGTGGCGAGGTCTGGAACCGCAAGAAGTCCGGCGAGATTTTCGTCGAACTGCTGACGATCTCGACCGTCCGCAACCGGCGCGGGGCGATTTCCCACTTCGTCGGCATCTTCTCCGACATCACGCTGATCAAGGAGCACCAGCAACGCCTTGAGCATCTGGCCCATTTCGACGCCCTGACCCAGCTGCCCAACCGTATGCTGCTGGCCGACCGCATGCAGCTGGCGATGGCGCAGAGCGAACGCAACAACTGCGTGCTGGCCGTCTGCTATCTCGATCTCGACGGCTTCAAGCCGGTCAACGACCTCTATGGTCATGCCGTCGGCGACCGCCTGCTGATCGAGGTCGCCCAACGCCTGAAGACCTGCGTGCGGGCCGGCGATACCGTTTCCCGCCTGGGCGGCGACGAGTTCGTCCTGCTCTTTGCCGATCTCGACGATGTCCGCGAGTCCGACCATGCCGTCGCCCGCGTCATCTCGACCCTGACCCATCCTTTCCACATCGCCGGCCATACCATCCAGATCTCGGCCAGCATCGGCGTCACCCTCTATCCCCAGGACGGGGCCGACCCCGACACCCTGCTCCGCCACGCCGACCAGGCGATGTATACCGCCAAGCAGTCCGGACGCAATCGCTTCCATCTCTTCGACCCGGAAAACGACCGGCGCGCCCGTGCCCGCCACAACGAGATCGCCCGGATTCGCGAAGGACTTGAACGGGGCGAATTCATCCTGCACTACCAGCCGAAGGTCAACATGCGCAAAGGCGGCGTGATCGGCGCCGAGGCGCTGATCCGCTGGCAGCACCCGGAACTCGGCCTGCTGCTGCCCGGCGATTTCCTGCCGGCGATCGAAGGCAGCGACCTGGCCGGCGAACTCGGTGACTGGGTGTTGCATACCGCCCTCGACCAGATGGCCGCCTGGGTCGCCAGCGACCTGCATCTGCCGGTCAGCATCAATATTGCCGGCGAGCATCTGCAGCAGCCCGACTTCGTCGAGCGCCTCAGTCAGCAACTGGCAGCCCATCCGACCGTGCCGCCTGCCCTCGTCGAACTGGAAATCCTCGAAACCGCAGCGCTCGAGGACATTGTCCGCATCGCCGGGCTGTTCGATGCCTGCCGCAAGCTGGGCGTCCGTTTTGCCCTCGACGACTTCGGTACCGGCTATTCCTCGCTGACCTACTTCCGCCGCCTGCCGGCGGAAGTGCTCAAGATCGACCAGTCCTTCGTCCGCGACATGCTCGACGACCCGGAGGACCTGGCCATCGTCGAAGGCGTCATCGGCCTGACCCAGGCCTTCCGCCGCAAGGTCATTGCCGAAGGGGTCGAGTCGGTCGAGCACGGGCTGGTCCTGCTCCTGCTCGGCTGCGACGAAGCCCAGGGATTCGGCATCGCGCGGCCGATGGCGGCTGGCGATCTACCGGGCTGGATCAGCAACTTCCGCCCGGATGACCTGTGGAGCTCGGCCACCTCGTTCCGCTGGTCGCGCGACGATCTGCCCATGCTGATCGCCGAGGTCGAGCACCGGCGCTGGAAAGCAGCGATCTACAACTGGCTGGCTGGCAACAACGACGAATCTCCGGCACCAGCTACCGATACGCACGAATGCCGCTTCGGTCGCTGGTACTACGGACCGCGCAGCCAGCGCTATGCCGGCATCGAAGGCTTCGCCCGACTGGCGGCAAGCCACGCCCGGGTCCATGCCATCGGCCGGGAGCTGATCGCCAACGGGCGCCAACTACCGGTAGCCGAACGGCAGCGCCTGTGTGATGAACTGGAGCGCGCCAGCACAGAAATGGGCGGTTACCTGCAGCAGGTACAGGCGGAAATCCTGATCGACGCTCAGTCCGCGACCAGGCGGTAAGCCGGGTTATTGAGGGCGCGTACCGCAGCCAGCAAGGCATCGATGGCCTTCGGGCGGACAAAGCCGGTACGCCAGGCCAGCGCGATGCGCCGCGACGGGGGCGGCGAACGAAAGGGAATGACGCTGATCATCTCGCTGCTGTAGGGATGACGCAGGGCGCCTTCCGGCAGCACGGAGACGCCCAGTCCGGAAGCCACCATGCAACGGATCGTGCCGATCGAGTGGCCGAGACGGATGTCGGTTTCCGGGCTGCTGACCTGCGGACAGGCACCCAGCACCTGATCGCGGAAACAGTTGCCCGCCTTCAACAGCAGAACCTCGTCACCGGAAACTTCCTCCGGATTGATGAATTCCTTGCTTTCCCAGGGGTGACCGCGCGGCACGATGACCTTGAAGGACTCGTCGTAGAGGGGACGGGTCACCACACCGGGCACCTCGAACGGCAAGGCGATGATGGCCACATCGAGGGCGTTCTCGCGCAACATGTCGTCGAGATTGGCCGTCATGTTTTCCTCGATGACCAGAGGCATTGCCGGTGCCACGGCCTTCAGGGCATGGATCAGCTGCGGCAGCAGGTAGGGGCCGATGGTGTGAATGACGCCAAGGCGCAGCGGTCCTTCCAGTTGATCGCGACCGCAGAGGGCGATCTGCTTGACCTTGTCCGCCTCGCGCAAGGCCAGTTGCGCCTGCTCGACGACGCGCAGGCCGACAGCGCTCGGACTGACGAAGCCCTTGCCACGTTCGAATAATTGCACACCGAGTTCATCTTCCAGGCGGGCGATGGCAACGCTCAGCGTCGGCTGGCTGACCGAGCAACGCTCGGCGGCACGGCTGAAATTGCCTTCCTGGGATAGTGCGACGATGTAACGGAGTTCGGTCAATGTCATGTGCTGCTCTCCAATAGCCTGTCCGGCGTGCCGGTTTTTTTGGCGGACTATAGGGTATGGCTATAGTCGCTATAATCAAAGTCCATAAAAATCATTGACTTGGATCAATATTACCATACCGTCGGAGGGGACAATGGCCTGACAATTTTTTCACCGAGGGAGTACATATGATGAAACGCACGATTATCTCCGCCGCCGTTGCCCTGCTTTCCGGCTTTGCTGTGTCGCAGGCCGCCGTCGCCAGCGAGCCGATCCAGCCGATCAAGCCGCCCGCCAACATCAATCTCGGCATGGTCGAACTGGGCAAGAAGCTCTACTTCGACCCGCGCCTCTCCAAGTCCGGCTTCATCTCCTGCAACTCCTGCCACAACCTGTCGATGGGCGGCACCGACAACATTCCGACCTCGATCGGCGACAAGTGGCAACAGGGCCCGATCAATGCGCCGACCGTGCTCAACTCCAGCCTCAACGTAGCCCAGTTCTGGGATGGCCGCGCTGCCGACCTCAAGGCACAGGCCGGCGGCCCGATCGCCAATCCGGGCGAAATGGCATTCACCCACACCCTGGCCATCAACGTTCTTGAATCCATTCCGGGTTATGTCCGCGAGTTCAAGCAGGTCTTCGGCAAGGACAAGATCACCATTGAAGAAGTGACGCTGGCCATTGCCGAATTCGAGAAGACCCTGGTCACGCCGAATTCCCGCTTCGACCAGTGGCTGCTCGGCAAGAAGGACGCCCTGACCAAGACGGAAATGGAAGGCTATACGCTGTTCAAGGACAGCGGTTGTATCGCCTGCCACAACGGTGAAGCCGTCGGTGGCAACTCGTTCCAGAAGATGGGGCTGGTCGAGCCGTACAAGGGCAACACCAAGGGGGTCGAAGGTCGCGTCGCCGTCACCGGCAAGGACGCCGACCGCTTCAATTTCAAGGTGCCAACCCTGCGCAACGTCGAAATGACCTATCCGTACTTCCACGACGGCGCCGCCAACACGCTGACCGAAGCCGTGGACATCATGGGTCGCCTGCAACTGGGCAAGAAGTTCACCAAGGACGAGAACGCCAAGATCGTCGCCTTCCTGAAGACGCTGACCGGCGATCAACCGAACTTCACGCTGCCGGTCCTGCCGCCGTCAACCGACAGCACCCCCCGTCCGACGCCGTTCGACAAGAAATAAGACAACCGCTCAGGGAGACTCAAGGGGGCTTCGGCCCCCTTTTTTCGTTGACCGGCCAGGCGGTAGCCGCCACCGATCAGATGCCTGCAGCAGCGGCTCCCGAACAACTCGAAAACCGCATACCGACTCGGTGCAGCCACTCTCCTCGTGGTGAACAACCCGCCTGGAAGTACGGTGATGCCTCCTCAAGCCAACGCATCAGCACGCCATCCCTGATACAGGCCCCTGAGAGGGAAGCACAAGGCAAAGAAAAAGCCCGCGGATACCGCGGGCTTCTCGCTCTGTCGATACCGGAGATTCTGATGACTTTCCTTCGGTCATCCTCCCGGCGAAGCAGATACTTACTTGACCTTGCCCAGGATGTAATCGACAGCGCCCTTGACTTCGTCGTCGGACAGGCTGGCGGCACCGCCCTTGGCCGGCATCGCACCCTTGCCGTTGAGCACGGAGGCGTACAGCGCATCCTTGCCGGCGCCAAGGCGGGGAGCCCAGTCACCCTTGGCATCGATCTTCGGCGCACCGGCAGCACCAGTATTGTGGCAAGCGCCACAGACGCTGTTGTAGACGGTCGGACCGTCCTTCGGAGCACCACCGGCGGCCGGCGCTTCGGCTTTGGCCAACTGGAAGCGGGCCACCGGCTGGATGCGGAGTTCGGCCTGGTCGCCGCCGGAGAAAGCAGCATCGGCGGCAGAAGTGGATTTCTTGACGGTCAGCGGATAGATGATGGCGATCAGGACGATCGCGACGATGATCACTGCCCACATGATGCCCTTGGAGGAATGCTTCTCGGCCATGCTGTATACCTCGGTGCGCAAAAGATAAAGTCCGCGATTATAACGGCTTGCCGATGATCGGGCGAAAAAAAACCCCGCCGGTGGCGGGGTTGAAATTCTCGAAAGGGGGGATTTCGAGAGGAGGGGTTCAGTACACGCCTTGCAGTGTAGGCGTCGCCCGGCAATGCGTCTGTCCTGCTTTCGTAGCCTTCTGTAACAGAATGTTGCATTGCGGAATGACACTCCCCGGGCTTTGCGACATCATGCAAAACCGTGCCTGTTTACAACGCACGGAACCAGCCACAGCGACCCCCAACCCCCATGGAGGAGACACCATGCAGAAGTCGCTTCACATCGATCCGGCCAAGTGCACCGGCTGCCTGCAGTGCGAAATGGCCTGCTCCTACGAGCATACGGGCGTGATCAACCCGTCGAAGTCGCGGATCAAGGTTTTCAATTTCGAGCACGAGGGGCGCAAGGTACCCTATACCTGCACCCAGTGCGCCGACGCCTGGTGCATGAACGCCTGTCCGGTCGAGGCCATCGTCATCGACGCCGCCACCGGTGCCAAGGTGGTCAAGGAGGCAACCTGCGTCGGCTGCAAGGTATGCACCATCGCCTGCCCGTTCGGTACGGTCAATTACATGGCCGATGTCGGCAAGGTGCAGAAGTGCGATCTCTGCGCCGGCGATCCGAAGTGTGTCAGCGCCTGTCCGACCGGCGCCATCACTTATGTCGATGCCGACTGGACCGGGCTCGACCGCATGCGTGCCTGGGCAGCCAGGACCAATACTGCAGCCGTTGCGGCGTAAGGAGGAGAGATCATGGGATGGAACCGTAAAGTCCTGCGCGTGAATCTCACCGCCGGCACCTGCAACCCCGAGCCGCTGAACATGGCCTGGGCCAACGATTACCTGGGTTCGCGCGGCCTGGCCTCGAAATACCTGGTCGAGGAAATCGACCCCAAGGTCGATCCGTTGTCGCCCGACAACAAGATGATCATGGCGACCGGCCCGCTGACCGGCACCATGGCCTCCACCGGCGGCCGCTACACGGTGGTCACCAAGGGGGCGCTGACCAATGCCATCGCCTGCTCCAATTCGGGCGGCTATTTCGGCGCCGAGATGAAGTTCGCCGGCTGGGACATGATCATTTTCGAAGGCAGGTCGCCGAAGCCGGTTTACCTCTACCTGGAGAACGACAAGGCCGAGCTGCGCGACGCCGGTCACCTGTGGGGCAAGACCTGCTGGGAAACCGAAGAAACGATCAAGGCCAGCCACCAGGACCCGCTGATCCGCGTCTCCTCGATCGGCGCCGCCGGCGAGAACGCCGTGCTCTTCGCCTGCATCGTCAATGACCTGCATCGCGCCGCGGGCCGTTCCGGCGTCGGCGCCGTGATGGGCTCGAAGAACCTGAAGGCGGTCGCCATTCGCGGCACGCAGGGCGTTTCCGGCATCAAGGACTTTCCCGCCTTCCTGGCGGCGACCAATGCTGCCAAGAAGGTGCTCGCCGACAACGCGGTCACCGGCCAGGGGCTGCCCAAGTACGGCACCCAGGTGCTGATGAACGTGATCAACGAAATGGGCGCCCTGCCGACGCGCAACCACCGCGACGTGCAGTTCGAGGACGCCGGCAAGATTTCCGCCGAGGCCATGCACGAGAAGCGGCCGACCGACGGCAAGCCGCACCTGGTGACCAACGCCGCCTGCTTCGGTTGCACCATCGCCTGCGGCCGCATCTCGAAGATCGACGAAACCCATTTCAGCGTCAAGAACAGTCCGAAATACTGGGGTGCCAACGGCGGGCTGGAATACGAGGCCGCTTGGGCGCTCGGCGCGGCGAACGGCGTCGGCGACCTCGAGGCCTTGCAATACGCCAACCTGCTGTGCAACGAGCACGGCATGGACCCGATCTCCTTCGGAGCGACCGTCGGCGCGGCGATGGAGCTTTACGATCTGGGCATCATCAGCCGGGAGCAGATCGGCGTCGACGCCCGATTCGGCTCGGCCGAAGCGCTGTGCAAGCTGGTCGAGATGACCGCGCATGGCGAGGGCTTCGGCAAGGAACTGGGCATGGGCAGCGCCCGCCTGTGCGCCAGGTACGGCCGGCCGGAACTGTCGATGAGCGTCAAGAGCCAGGAGTTCCCGGCCTACGACTCGCGCGGCATCCAGGGCATGGGCCTGACCTACGCCACCTCCAACCGCGGCGCCTGCCATCTGCGTTCCTACACCGTGGCGTCGGAAGTGCTCGGCATTCCGGTCAAGACCGATCCGCTGGTCACCGAAGGCAAGGCGGAACTGGTCAAGGCCTTCCAGGATGCCACCGGCGTCTTCGATGCAGCAGGTATATGCGTCTTCACCAGCTTCGCCTGGACCCTGGCCGACGTGCAACCGCAAATCCAGGCAGCCTGTGAAGGCGACTGGTCGATGGAAAAGCTGAACGAAGTCGGCGAGCGCATCTGGAACATGGAGCGCCAGTTCAACCTTGCCGCCGGTTTCACAGCCGCCGACGACGACCTGCCGCCGCGCCTGAAGACGGAACCGGCCAAGACCGGCCCGGCCAAGGGCCTGGTCAACGGCATCGACAAGATGAAGCCCGAGTACTACAAGGTGCGCGGCTGGAACGCCGACGGCGTGCCGGAAAAGGCGACGCTGGAACGTCTCGGCCTGTAACGGCTGGCGCGTTATCGGAAGCGGGGTCGCGCCAGTCGCCACCCCGCTTTTCTTTCCCTGTCGGAGCGAACCACCATGAAACACATCATCCTCGGCAACGGCCCGGCCGGAGTCGTTGCCGCCGAAACCCTGCGTCGGGCAGCGCCCAACGATGACATCCTGCTCGTCGGCAACGAGCCGGAACCCCCGTATTCGCGCATGGCGATACCCTACCTGCTCGAGGGCAACATCGACGAAGCAGGCACTTACTTGCGCAAATCGGCCGATCATTTCGACAGCCTCTGCATCCGCCAGAAACGCGGCCGGGCAGTGGCGGTGAATGCCGACAAATGCAGCGTGCTGTTCGACGACGGCCATTTCGAGTCCTACGACCGGCTGCTGATCGCCACCGGTTCGCACCCGGTTCGGCCGCCGATTCCCGGCATCGACCTGCCGCCGGTGCAGACCTGCTGGACGCTTGCCGATGCCCGTGCCATCGCCCAACTGGCGAAGCCCGGTTCGCGTGTGCTGCAGCTGGGCGCCGGCTTCATCGGCTGCATCATCATGGAAGCCCTGGTCAAGCGCGGCGTGCAGCTGACCGTCGTCGAAATGGGCGACCGCCTGGTGCCGCGGATGATGACGCCGGAAGCCGGCGGCATGATCAAGCGCTGGGTGGAGAAGCAGGGCGTTCGCGTGCTGACCAGGGCCGGCGTCGAGTTCATCGAAACCGGCAGCCAGTCGCCCTTGACCGTCGCCTTGTCCACCGGCGAGCGCGTCGATTGCGACCTGCTCATCGTCGCTGCCGGCGTCGCGCCCAACGTCGCCTTCCTCGAGGGAACTGCGGTGCATGTAGCCAAGGGCATCCTGGTCGACGACACGATGCAGACCTCGGTGCCCGGCATCTACGCTGCGGGCGATGTGGCCGAAGCGCCGGACCTGTTCTCCGGGCGCCATCTGGTCGCCGCCATCCAGCCCAATGCCGCCGACCAGGCGCGCGTCGCGGCGCTCAACATGGCCGGCCAGCCGGCGAAGATGAAAGGCGTGCTGGCCATCAACGTGCTCGACTCGCTGGGCATGATTTCCTCCTCCTTCGGCGAATGGCAGGGCGTGGCCGGTGGCGAGGGCGTCGAGCAGGCGGACGAGGCGAACGGTCGCTACATCAGCCTGCAGTTCGCCGGCGACGTGCTGGTCGGGGCGACGGCCATCGGCCTGACCGAGCATGTCGGCGCCCTGCGCGGCCTGATCCAGGGCAAGACGAAACTGGGCGAGTGGAAGGCCAGACTGCTGGCGACACCGACGCGCTTCGTCGAGGCCTACATCGCCTGTCAGCGGCCGAACAGCTGAGCGATGCAGGTCACGGTCAAACTCTATGCAACACTCGGCGACTACCTGCCGCCTGGCAGCCGCAACAACCGGGTGGACCTGGATATCCGGCCCGGCACCTGCGTACAGGCGGTCGTGCAGCAGTTTTCGCTGCCGCCGAAGCTGACCCATCTGGTGCTGGTCAACGGCGTCTTCATTCCGCCGGAAGCGCGCGCGACGAGTGTCTTGCAAGAAGGCGACGTGCTCGCCGTCTGGCCACCGATTGCCGGTGGCTGAGCGGCCCTATCCCTGGAGTAGCGAATTTCGGCGGGAAATGAGCAGCACCCCGGCGGAGTTCCGCCGGGCGCTGGCACAGGCCTTCGCTGCTGCCGTCAGCGAGGCGGATGACGGCCTGCTGCTGACCGTCGACGAGGTCCGTCTGCATTTCGCCCTGCGCGACCTGCCGCCCAGGCAGATCGGTGCCCTGCAGCTGGCACGCCTGCAGGTCGACATCACCGTTCAGACAGGCCTCCCGGCCGAAGCCGAAGCCTTGCTGGCACGGGTCGACCGGGCGACCCAGCGTGGCGGAGGCTAGGCGCGGCAGGCAGACAGCCTGCCGCGTGAACGCGGTATCAGTCCTCGATACGACAGATCTCGACGGCGCTGACAGGAATCTGCCAGTCGGCCGCCAGCTGCTGGCGGGCGAGATCTTCGGTGGCCTGTCCTTCGCTGATGGCAAAGCGGCGGGCGCCGGCAAATTCCTGGGGAATGCCGGCGCGATCCTGCGTGATGCGGTAGTGAACCTTGACGTTCATTGCTGTTGACCTTTTATATGTATTTGGATGCTGCTGCGCGCGAATTCTAGTCAGGTCATGCTGCACCGCAATAAGGGTTTTCCACAGGATGGGGATCGGTCAATTGCCGGAAATTCGAGGGAAAGCGTAGATAATGTCGGCCATTTTTCGCCCTACAGGCCCCCATGAAGGTCATCGGTTTCGCCGGCTGGTCCGGCAGCGGCAAGACGACATTGGTCGAACAGGTCATCGGCCTGCTAGAAGCGCGCGGCCTGGCCGTCTCGCTGATCAAGCACGCCCATCACGAATTCGATATCGACTATCCAGGCAAGGATTCCTGGCGCCATCGACAGGCCGGTTGCCGCGAGGTGCTCGTCACCTCGGCCAGGCGGTGGGCAGTCATGCACGAATTGCGCGGCCGACCGGAATTGGGACTTGATGAGGCGCTGGCCCAGTTGTCGCCGTGCGATCTGGTACTGGTCGAAGGCTTCAAGCGAGCACCGATCCCGAAAATCGAAATTTATCGGGCCGCAATTGGCAAACCACAGATATTTCCCGACGACCCCTACGTAATTGCTGTAGCCCGCGACATACCGGTGGAATCGAACTTGCCGCAGTTTGATCTGAACCAGCCGGAGACGATCGCCGACTTCATTCTGAAAACGCTGTCACTGGCCTGAGGCGGCGCCGTCGAAGCGCGACAGTTCCTCGCGCGTGTTGATGTTCTCGAAGGCCTCGGCTTCATCGTCGAAGGCGACCACCACGACCTTCAAGGTCGCGTACCAGCGGTCGATCTTGCGTCCGCCGCTTTCCAGAAACCCGGTCAGGTGCGGCAGCACCTCGCGTTTGCACAGGCAGAACACCGGGTGCGCCTGGTCGAAGGTGCGGGCGACCGCGAGGTCGGCCGAGTTGGCGGTCAGCGCATCGTGCAGCCGGGCGATCAGGTCGGCCGGCAGGAAGGGCGAATCGCACGGCGCCGTTGCCACCAGCGGATGCATCGCCGCCGACAGCGCAGCATGCAGGCCAGCCAGCGGCCCGGCGAAATCGGGAATCTGGTCGGGAACGACGCGATGGCCGAAGGCAGCGTAACGCTCGCCGTTCTGGTTGGCGTTGATCAGCAGTTCATCGACCTGCGGCGCCAGGCGCTCGACCACCCACTGCGCCATCGGCCGGCCGCGCAATTCCTGCAGGCCCTTGTCGATACCGCCCATGCGCCGGCCGAGGCCGCCAGCCAGGATGACCCCGGTAATCTTGTCACTCATCGCGTGAATCTCTCTTCGCCGGTGAATAGAAGGTAGTGCTTGCCCTGGGCGCGACCGATCATGGTCATGCCGAGCTGGCGGGCGATTTCCCAGCCCATCTGCGTCAGCCCGGAGCGCGAGACGAGGAAGGGAATGCCCATCTGCGCCGTCTTGATGACCATTTCCGACGTCAGCCGGCCGGTGGTGTAGAAAATCTTGTCGCCGCCATCGAGGCCCTCCAGCCACATGCGGCCGGCAATCGCATCGACCGCGTTGTGGCGGC
Source organism: Dechloromonas sp. (assembly GCA_008933675.1). Taxonomy (GTDB): domain Bacteria; phylum Pseudomonadota; class Gammaproteobacteria; order Burkholderiales; family Rhodocyclaceae; genus Azonexus. The sequence goes on along the minus strand of WBUO01000027.1, from coordinate 10,180 downwards.
CGACATCCTCGACGAACATCAGGATTTCGCTGCCCCTGGCCAGTGCGCAGCCGTGGACGGCGCCAGCCTGCTTGTAGATCGATTCATGCAGGCGGACGGCGTCGAGCAGGCCGGCCAGCGTCGCCGCCGACAAGCAGGCCCCGGCCGGTAGCCGGATGTTGTCGATCTCGGCCATCAGGTCGCCGAACACCGTGCCCTGGCCGCAGCCGCTGGTCACCGTGCGCCGCTCGGTGCGGCTCTCGGCGATGCCCTTGCCGTGGCGGGTAGTCACGGCCACCGCGTTGACCTCCCAGTCAACCTGGATGGCGGCGACCTCGTCGAGACTGCCGATCAGGCGCTGGTTGCGCAGGTAGCCGAGGGCCAGTGCCTCGGGTTCGGCGCCGAGCGTCATCAGCGTGACGATCTCGCGCTTGTCGACGTACAGGGTCAGAGGATGTTCGCCGGCGATCGCCGTCGGCACGATCTCGCCGTGCTCGTTGACGGCGTCGATCTCGAAGGTCAGCGGCCGGCTGGCCTGGGTCAGGAGAGGTCGGTTCATCGGCCGGATTCTACACGCGGCGGGATTTGGGCTATTCTGGAAAAACCGCTTCCGCCCGCACACCATGAAACAATTTCCCGTCGCCGTGATCATCGAGAAGGTCCAGCTGGACAACCGCTGGGTCAGCGAAAAATGGGAGGCCATCGGCGTCGTTCCGGCCTTCGAAACCCCTGTCGACGTGCCGACCCGGCAGATTTTTGCCGACGAGCGGCGAATCCGCTTCCTGGTCGGCCGCTACGATCTCGAACTGTTCCGCGACGAGGTCGAGAACTACCACCTCAACCTGACCTCGCCGGAACCGCGCGTCTTCGTCCAGTGGCGGCTTGAGGACAACTTCGCCCAGCCGCGCGAAGTCACGCTCAGCTACGGCGAGGCGGCCCGCTGGCTGGATTCCGGCGAACAGTGCGACGGCGTTCCGATGCCGCCGGAAATCGCTGAATGGCTGGGCGACTTCGTCAACGCCCACTACAAGCCGGCGCCGCGCAAGAAGATCAAGCGCAACGACCCGTTCGCGGAGCGCCAGCCGTGAGCCGGTTTCTCGAACGCTGGTCGCGCCTGAAAAAGGCGGCCGACAAGGCGTCGACAACAGAAATTCCCGATGCCGAGACACTGCTCGCCAACCTCGGCCCGGACAGCGACTTCGGCGTCTTCCTGCGCGAGGAGATCAGTGAAAGCGTGCGTCGCCAGGCGATGAAGACCCTGTTCGCCGACCCGCGCTACAACATCCAGGACGGACTCGACGTTTATATCGACGACTACTCGATCGCCGATCCGATTCCCGAGGCCATGCTCGCCTCGCTCAACCAGGCACGCGGCCTGCTCTACGACACGCCGGAATCGGCGGGCGACGCGGGGACGACGGCCGCCGATTGCGACATTTTGTCCAGCCCGGGCCAAAATGTCCCAGCCGCCACTGGCGAATCTTCCGCAACGCCCGGAAACACTGGCGAGGAAGCCGAGCAAGGGATTCAGCGCGCCCCCTGCGACGATTCAATGAAATCATTGGCTTAAACGTAATCCCGCTCCCGCAGCAGGCCAGATCCATGACAGGCGGCTAGATTGGAGCCTAATGGCACAACTCCTGCAGGGATATTCGACCAACATCGAGACCAGCATGACAAGTCCAGCCGCAACGCCACCGCACCACGACCACCCGGCCCTCGCCGCAGCCCGCCAGGCGCTGCTCGATTTGCCGGCACCGGAACCCGTCCCGGCCGTCTCGATGATCGCCGAAGGTCGCCTGGCTATCGTCGGCGATCTCGACGCGGCACTCGGCTGGGCCGAGCGACTGGTTGCCCAGCGCGACGTCTTCGTCCTCGCCAGCGGTCCGGCCGTCGAACTCGATCCCGATCTTGCCTTCACTGTCGCCTTCGCCGACCACATTGCCCTCTGCGGCCATCTCGGCGCCTTCGAACTGAGCTGGCAGCAGCAAGGTCAGGCCGTACGCCAGATCGCCGACGTCGTCCTCGACCTGTCCCCGACGGCGCTGCTCAATCGCGTCGAATTGCCGCCGGGCTACCTGGCACCTGGCCGCGACCCGCTCGACCAGGCGCTGGCGGTGATTGACCTGCTCGCCTTCGACGGCGAATTCGAAAAGCCGCGCTACGTCACGGTCAATGATCGCCTGTGCGCCCATTCCCGGGCCCAGAAGGCCGGCTGCAGCAACTGCATCGACTCCTGTGCCAGCGCTGCGATCCGCAGCGACGGCGAGAAGATCGCACTCGACCCCTATCTCTGCCAGGGCTGCGGCACCTGCACCACGGTATGCCCGTCCGGCGCGCTGAGCTTCCAGTACCCGCGCGTCGCCGATGCCGGCCTGGCGCTCAAGCGTCAGTTGCAGGCCTGGCGCGAAGCCGGCGGCGGCGCCCCGGCAATCCTCTTTCACTCTGCCGAAAGCGGCAGCAAGGCACTGGCCACGTTGCAGCGCCAAGGGCGCAGCCTGCCGGCCGATTTCATCACCGTCGAATGCTGGAGCGCCGATTCCGTCGGCCTCGAACTGCTGCTCGGCGCCGTCGCCTTCGGCGCCTGTCGCGTTGCCGTGCTCGGCGCCGGCTCCCATGATCTGGCCCCGCTGCGCCGCCAGGCCGTTCTCGGTCAGGCGATTCTCGGTGGTCTCGGTTTTGCCGGCGATTACCTGCGCATCGTCGATAGCGAAGCCGACGCCGACTGGCCGGCTGCGCTTGCCGACTGGCCGGCGCCGGCCGCGCTCAAGCCGGCCGAGTTCCGCCTGCTCGGCGACAAGCGCGCCAGCCTCGAATTCATCATCGACCATCTGGTCAAGCAATCGTCCGCCGTTCCGGAAAGCATCGAGCTGCCGGCCGGTGCCCCCTTCGGCAGCGTTGCCGTCAGCGATGCCTGCACGCTATGCATGGCCTGTGCCGGCGCCTGTCCTGCCGGAGCGCTGAAGGCTGCCGCCGACGCCCCACGCCTGTCCTTCGTCGAACGCAACTGCCTGCAGTGCGGCCTGTGCGAAAACACCTGCCCCGAACAGGCGATCACGCTGACGCCGCGCCTGTTGTTGAAGGATCGGCGCCACGAGCGCCTGCTGCGCGAAGCCGAGGTCTTCTGCTGCACGTCCTGTGGCAAGCCGATGGGCGCGGCGCCGACGATCCTGAACATGATCAGCAAGCTTGCCGGTCACAGCATGTTCGCCTCACCCGAAGCCAAGGCCCGTCTGTCGATGTGCGGCGACTGCCGCGTCGTTGACCTGATCCAGCATGAGGACGGCCTGAAGGCCCGGGAGATGACCGAATGAGCGCCCTTTTCGAACGCATTGCCGCCGCCCCGCCGCTGGCCGACGAGGATCGCGCCCGGGCCGAGCATTACGCGCTGATTTCCGCGCTCTTCGCCAGCGCCCCCGATGCTGATTTCCTGCAGCGCCTGCCTGCCTTGGCGGCCAGCTGGGGCAACGCCGACAGCCCGCTCGGCCAGGCCTGGCTGCTGCTGGCTGACGCTGCCCGGGGTATCGATGCAGAAGGGCTGGAAGACGAATACACACAACTGTTCCTGACCATCGGCAAGCCGGTGGTGATGCTCTACGGCTCCTTCCACATCGCCGGCTTCCTGATGGAAGAACCGCTGGTCGAACTGCGCCATGACCTGGCCGAACTTGGCCTGGGCCGCCGTGCTGGCGTCAGCGAATCGGAAGACCACATCGCCGCGCTGGCCGACGTCATGCGCCACCTGATCGTCACCGGCCCCGACGCGGCCGGCCTGCAGCGCCAGAAGGCCTTCTTCGAGAAGCACCTGGCACCCTGGCACGAGGCCCTGGCCGACACCCTGGAAAGGGCGCCGGATTCCCGTTTTTACGCACGCACGGCACCGCTGCTGCGCGCTTTCTTTGCCGTCGAGCGCCTGGCGTTCGACATGATCTGATCGAGTTTTGTTGAGGAGGGGGAAAACATGCAAGACAAACATCCGGAAAACCTGAAGCGGCGCGGTTTCCTGCTCGCCGCCGGGGTCGGCGGTGCCGGCGCGGTAGCGGCCGTGGCCATCGGCGGCAAGCCGGCGGCAACGCCCGTCGCGGTCGTCGAACCCGAAGACAAGAAGGGCGCCTACAGCGAGACGCGCCACATCAGCAATTACTACCGCACGGCGCGGGTCTGAGGAGTCGACCATGCTGACCAAGAAAGCGAAAACCGCCCCCCGGCGTGAATCGGCAAGCAGCGCCAGGATCGAAGCGACGCCGGGCGCCAACACCGGCATCCTTGCCGCGACGATGGACCGCCGCAGCTTCCTCAAGCGTTCCGGCCTGGTTGCCGGTGGTGGCGTCGTCGCCAGCCAGCTGCCCTACAACATGATCGGTTCGGCCGAAGCCGCCGATGCCGGCGCCAAGGGCACCACCGGCGTCGAGGTCAAGCGCACCGTGTGCACGCACTGCTCGGTTGGCTGCGCCGTCGATGCGGTGGTCGAGAATGGCGTCTGGGTCCGCCAGGAGCCGGTCTTCGACTCGCCGATCAACCTCGGTGCGCACTGCGCCAAGGGAGCTTCGGTCCGTGAGCACGGCCACGGCGAGCATCGCCTGAAGTACCCGATGAAGCTCGAAGGCGGCAAGTACAAGAAGATCAGCTGGGAGCAGGCGATCAACGAGATCGGCGACAAGCTGCTGGCGATCCGCAAGGAAAGCGGCCCGGACGCGACCTACTGGGTCGGTTCCTCGAAGCAGAGCAACGAGCAGGCTTACCTGTTCCGCAAGTTCGTCTCCTTCTTCGGCACCAACAACATGGACCACCAGGCCCGTGTCTGCCACTCGACCACCGTTGCCGGCGTCGCCAATACCTGGGGCTACGGGGCGATGACCAATTCGTACAACGACATGCAGTTCTCGAAGGCGGCGCTGTACATCGGTTCGAACGCCGCCGAGGCGCATCCGGTGTCGATGCTGCATCTGCTGCACGCCAAGGAAAACGGCTGCAAGGTCGCCGTCGTCGATCCGCGCTTCACGCGCACCGCGGCGAAGGCCGACTACTACTCGCGCATCCGTTCGGGTACCGACATCCCGTTCATCTGGGGCATGCTCTACCACATCTTCAAGAACGGCTGGGAAGACAAGGAATACCTGAAGGCCCGCGTGCACGGCATCGACAAGGTCAAGGATGAAGTGATGAAGTGGACCCCGGAAAAGGTCCAGGACGTCACCGGCATCCCCGAGGCCGAGGTCTACCGTACCGCCGAGATGCTGGCCAAGAACAAGCCGTCCACGGTCGTCTGGTGCATGGGCCAGACCCAGCACACGGTCGGTAACGCCAACGTCCGCGCCATGTGCATCCTGCAACTGGTGCTCGGCAATGTCGGCGTCTCCGGTGGTGGCACCAACATCTTCCGCGGCCACGACAACGTCCAGGGCGCGACCGACGTCGGTCCCAACCCGGATTCGCTGCCCGGCTACTACGGTCTCGCCGCCGGCTCCTGGAAGCACTGGTGTGCCGTCTGGGGTGTCGATTACGAATGGGTCAAGGGGCAGTTCGCCTCGCAGGCGATGATGGAAAAATCGGGCATCACCGTCTCGCGCTGGATCGATGGCGTGCTCGAAGCCAACGAGCACATCGACCAGGATTCCAACATCCGCGCGGTGATCTACTGGGGCATGGCGCCGAACAGCCAGACGCGCGGCCTGGAAATGGTCGAGGCGATGAAGAAGCTCGATCTGCTGGTCGTCGTCGATCCCTATCCGTCGGCCACTGCGGCGATGTCGGCGATGGTGCGCAAGGACGGCGTATACCTGCTGCCAGCCTGCACGCAGTTCGAGACCTCCGGTTCGCGGACAGCCTCGAACCGCTCGATCCAGTGGGGCGAGAAGGTCATCGAACCGCTGTTCGAGTCCAAGCCCGACCACACCATCATGCTCGCCTTCGCCAAGAAATTCGGTTTCGACAAGGAGTTGTGCAAGAACTACCAGATCGTCAAGGACAAGACGGGCTGGGACGAGCCGGTGATCGAAGACATCCTGCGCGAAATCAACAAGGGCACCTGGACCATCGGTTATTCCGGCCAGTCGCCGGAGCGCCTGAAGCTGCACATGAAGAACATGCACACCTTCGACGTCAAGACGCTGAAGGCCAACGGCGGCCCCTGCGACGGCGAGTACTTCGGCCTGCCCTGGCCGTGCTACGGCTCGCCGGAAATGAAGCACCCGGGCACGCCCAACCTCTACGACACCTCGAAACACGTCATGGACGGGGGCGGCAACTTCCGCGCCAACTTCGGCGTCGAGAAGGATGGTGTTTCCCTGCTCGCCGAGGACGGCTCGGCCTCCAAGGGTGCCGACCTGCAGATGGGCTACCCGGAGTTCGACCACGTGCTGGTCAAGAAGCTCGGCTGGTGGGATGAGCTGACCGACGACGAGAAGAAGGCTGCGGAGGGCAAGAACTGGAAGACCGACCTGTCCGGCGGCCTGATCCGCGTGATCATGAAGAACCACGGCTGCCATCCCTTCGGCAACGCCAAGGCGCGTGCCGTCGTCTGGAACTTCCCCGATCCGGTGCCGCTGCACCGCGAGCCGATCTACTCGCCGCGCCCGGATCTGGTCGAGCAATACCCGACCCACGGCGACAAGAAGGCCTTCTGGCGTCTGCCGACGATGTTCAAATCGCTGCAGGACAAGGTCAAGGACGTCTCGAAGGACTTCCCGATCGTCATGACCTCCGGCCGTCTGGTCGAATACGAGGGCGGCGGCGAGGAAACCCGCTCCAACCCGTGGCTGGCCGAACTGCAGCAGAACATGTTCGCCGAGGTCAATCCGAAGGATGCCAACAACGCCGGCATCCGCAACGGCGAACTGATGTGGGTGGAAACGCCGACCGGCGGCCGCATGAAGCTGATGGCCCAGGTCACCGAACGGGTTGCCCCGGGCACGGTCTTCCTGCCCTTCCACTTCTCTGGCTGGTGGCAGGGCAAGGACATGCTCGAGTACTACCCGGAAGGTGCTGCGCCGATCGTCCGTGGCGAGTCGGTCAACCAGGGTACGACCTACGGTTACGACTCCGTCACCATGATGCAGGAAACCAAGACCACCCTTTGCCGCGTCGTCCGCGCCTGATACGAGGAGATAAACAATGGCCCGCATGAAATTCCTGTGCGACGCGGAACGCTGCATCGAGTGCAACGGCTGCGTCACCGCCTGCAAGAACGAACACGAACTGCCGTGGGGGGTTAACCGCCGCCGCGTCGTCACCATCAACGACGGCGTGCCGGGCGAGAAATCGATCTCGGTCTCCTGCATGCACTGCTCGGATGCGCCGTGCATGGCGGTGTGTCCGACCGACTGTTTCTACAAGACCGAGGAAGGTGTCGTCCTGCATAACAAGGACGCCTGCATCGGCTGCGGTTACTGCTTCTTTGCCTGCCCGTTCGGCGCCCCGCAATTCCCCGGCGGCAATTCCGCCTTCGGTCTGCGCGGCAAGATGGACAAATGCACCTTCTGCGCCGGTGGGCCGGAAGACAATGGGACCAAGGCCGAGTTCGACAAGTACGGGCGCAACCGTCTGTCCGAGGGCAAGCTGCCGGCCTGCGCCGAAATGTGCGCCACCAAGGCCCTGCTGGCCGGCGACGCACCGGTGGTTTCCGACATCTTCCGCGAGCGCGTGCTGCGTCGCGGCTCGACCGGCGACGCCGCGTGGGGCTGGACGACCGCCTACGGCAAGCCGGAACAGCCTGCAGCCAAGGAGGAAGCGAAATGAACAAGTCCGTTTTTCTGGCGTTGACCGCAACACTGGCGCTGGCTGCCTGCGGCGAGTATCCGCAAGTCGTCGACTACAAGCCCGGCAACTATCAGGGCAAGTCGGATACGCGTCCCTGGGAGGGAGGTCAGTTCGCGGGCAACAAGCAGGCCTGGGAATCCGCGCTGCACGCCCGCAATCAGGCGCAGAACGAACACAAGCGGATCCAGTGAGGAGACGGCCATGACGACTTCCTCTCTGAGCCTCCGGCTGGCCGGCTGGCTCGCCGCTGCCTGCCTGGCGCTGGCAGTGGTGCTGCCGGCACAGGCCGCCGACGCCGGTACGCCGGCCGGGCAACAGGCGGCCCGCCAGTTGACCCAGCCCGGCAACAATGCCCCGGTCTGGCGCGAAGTGCGCCAGGATCAGGCGCATTTCACCAACAACCCGGGCAACGAAGCCGGTGTTCTCATCCAGTCCGGCGGCAATACCTGGCGCCAACTGCGTAACGGCCCGGTGACGTTGTACGGCGGGGCGCTGGTCATCGTCGTTGCCCTGTCGATCCTGCTTTTCTACAAGATCAAGGGGCCGCTGACCAACCACGATCCGCTGACCGGCAAGCTGATCCAGCGCTTTCCGCCCTACGAGCGGGTGATTCACTGGATCACCGCAGGCAGCTTCCTGGTCCTGGCGCTGACCGGCCTTGCCATCCTGTTCGGCAAGCATGTCCTGATGCCGGTGATCGGCCACACGCTGTTCGGCTACCTGATGGTGCTCGGCAAGAATGTGCACAACTTCGTCGGGCCGCTGTTCTTCGTGTCCACGCTGGCGATGATCGGCGTCTGGGCGCGCGACAACGTCTGGCAGAACATCGACGCCTTGTGGATCCGCAAGGCCGGCGGCCTGCTCACCGGCGAACATGTGCCTTCGGGGCGCTTCAACTTCGGCGAAAAGACCTGGTTCTGGATCGGTGTCACCATCCTCGGCCTGACTGTCTCGATCTCCGGCCTGGTCATGGACTTCCCGAACTTCGGCTGGACCCGCGGCAACATGCAGACCGCCAACATCGTGCACGCGGTAGCCGCCATCGTCATGCTGCTGCTCTCGTTCGGCCATATCTACATGGGCACGATCGGCGTTCACGGCGCCTACGCATCGATGAAGACCGGTTACGTCGATGAAACCTGGGCGCGCGAGCACCACGAGCAGTGGTACGAGGATGTCAAGGCCGGCAAGTCCGGTCACCCGCAAGGTTAAAGGGAGAAACGAAATGAAGCAGAACCGCATTGCACTGCTGCTGGCCCTGACGCTGGCTGCCACCACCGCCTGGGCCAAGCTGCCGGCGCCGACCGAGGAAGAGCAAGCCAAGGCAGCCGAAGCCAAGGCCAAGGCAGCCGATGCCGCGAAGGTCGCCGGCGAACAATTGGCCGCCGCCCAGGACCGTGTCGCCGGCAAGTACATTGCCGCCCAAAAGGCCAAGGGCGTGACCGTCAAGCCGACCCCGATCGCACCGCCGGCCCCCCCGGCAGCGGCACCCGTGGCACCGGCAGCGCCGGAAAAGAAGTAAGCGCAATAAGCCGCGCCTGGGCTCCGTCCCGACGCTGCAACGCCCGGCCCGATGCGCCGGGCGTTTCTTATTCAGGCGAGGCGAAAGCCCATCTGGCGCAGGCGTTCCCTGACTTCCGCCTGTTGCAGCACGGCGACGAACTTGGCGACCGCCGGCCGCGTCAGTCGGTCGCGGGGAATCACGAAATCGTACTGTTCGGCCTGCAGCGGGAGGAAGCCGAGGTCGTAGCGGGCGACCACCGTATCGATGGCCACCCCCCAGTCGGCACGGCCCTGAGCGACGGCTGCGGCCACCGCATTGTGCGATTTTGTCTGGACGCCATAACCGGTGGGGCGCCGTTCGCCGAGCAGGGCGTCGACGACGATACGCGTGCCGCTGCCAGGGTTGCGGTTGACCATGCTGCAATCGGCGTCGGCCAGCGCTGCCGCGAGCGCCTCGTCGGCAGTGGCGGCGGCTGCGAAGCGTGGGTCGTCGCGGCGGAAAACGATACCCTGCATGCGCCCGTAACCGCTGTGCAGGCTCAGGCTGTCGTTGAGCAGGTGGTGATTGTAGTCGCCGCTGACCGGGTCCATCAGATGGATGCCGGCGATGTCGCATTCGCCGCGCCGGGCTGCGGCCAGCCCGCCCATGCTGCCGACGTGCAGTGCCTTGGCGCGGATGCCCTGGCGCAGCAGCTCGCCGATCAGGTAATCGAGGCCGACGCAATGGCTGCCGATGATGACCAGGTCGGCCGCTTCGATGCCTCGACCGAGCAGCTGGACGCTGACCCGGCTGCCGGCGTCGATGATTTCCCGGTGCTGGCCAATGGTGATGAAGCCGTCGGCATTGCTGAAGGTGGTGACCGATCCTGAGCCCTTGCCCATCGGATAGGCAGTCAATCCTGCCGCTCCCTCGACCAGGCCGACGAGCAGGTATTCGGTG
>WBUO01000350.1 GCA_008933675.1 Dechloromonas sp. | reverse complement strand
CACATATATTTTCAAGAATAGAATAAGATGGATTTAATGCCAGATCGTAAAGAGCTCAGTCTCAACGTCTGAAACCCTCACTACAGCTACCTGACGGTCGGCACTTGCGATACCACGCAGCTGTGCGCACCCCGGCGCCCGGGAATGGGGCGTTAGCTCCTGATAGCCAAATAAAAAGGCCCGATTCCGGGAGGAACGGGCCTTGATGAAACTGGCGGGATGGACGGGACTCGAACCCTTATAATAATAGGGTATATCAATAACTTACGATGATTTAATCGCGATAGTGCCATTTTGGTGCTAAATTTTCCATCGACTGCAGGAGGATCGGATTAACTCGCTCGATCTCTTCCCCGGTACACTTGATGACGGCATTGTGGAATTCCAACTTCGGGGTTCACTCGGGGCGGCCTTGGCCAAACAAGGGAAACGCCAAGGTCCGCTCTGATGTATTCTTTTGAGCGGGGATAGTATCTATTCAGCGAATCGAGATCCCTGTTTAGCGACTATGCCCCGTGTTCGCTTTTTGGAGTCCTGACGATCAGGAGCATCAGCCCTGCGGCCAAGAGGCCGACCGCAGCGACCATGAACGGTACATTACCGCCGTGCTCCGGGTCCCAGCCGCGGGTCCACATGCAGCCGAGGATGCCAAGGCCGAGCTCGAGGCATGGTGTCTCCAGCGGGCCCATGAAAATCTTGATGGGGCCATAGCTGCCGGGGAAACCGATCCGCGGGGTCCGGCTCATCTATTCCAGCCGGGATACGGCCTCAGGAAGTTGGCCCGGGCGACCTTGGCTTAACTGGAGAAACACCTAGGTCGGGGAATTAAGATCGGCCAAAACTGTTCGATTTGCGTCATTTTTGACAGAATTGGTGGGTCTTTCATTTCTTTCGCCACAGATCTTGCAGTGCAGCATTGCGGTTAACCCAACCCAAATTCCCGTCGCGCATCGATCTCCAGCATGCAACCACCGCCTGCCTGCCTGCCTGCCATGAGCACAAAAAGCGTCCCTTATTCTCTAGTGGTGGTCGGCGGTGGCATGGCGGGCGTGATGGCCGCGTTGGCGGCACAGGGTAGTGGACAAAAGACCCTCGTCATCGAACCGAGCAATGTCCTCGGAGGCCAAGGGACCGCGGGCGGCGTCGCGGGTTTCTGCGGCGACACCCAGCGCGTTAACCGCGAGTTTGCGACGTTGGTGGAAATGCTGAATCGGAACGGACTGATCGAACCCTACCGCGCCAACGACGATCGTCGCGCTTATGACTTGGAGTGGTGTGCATTTTTTCTCCAGGAGATGATTACATCCCGAAGCATCGACGTGCTCTTCCATGCACGGGTCGTCGGGGTCGCAGTGGAGGAAAGGCGGATCCAAAGCCTCACGGTCGCGACGCCGGGCGGCCTTGAGATCGTGTCCGCGCGCTTTGTGATCGATGCCACCGGGGCATGCACGATCGGGCGCCTCGCGGGCTTTCAGGTCCAACATTTGGGGGCGGGTGCGCAACTGCCCATGAGTTTATATTTCACGATGTGGGACACCGGCCGGTCAGTGCCTCCGGTCCTGCCCGAGGGCTGTCCGCGATGGCATCGGGAGGACGAGATCCCCATGACGAGTCTGCACGTGTTTCCGACCGGTAAGGTGGAGGTGAAGATGAAGGTCGTCGGGTTCGATGCGGCGGATGCCTGGGACCGTTCGCGGGCGGAGGTGTTTGCGCGTCGCCAGATGCACGGGCTTATTCACTTCCTGCAGACGGTCGGTTATCAAGGCCGACGTCTGGATCGACACGTGCTCGCGGGCGTCTCGCGGAGTATCGGCGTCCGGGAGGAGAATCGCATCGTGGGTGAGCATGTCCTCACGGAAGCAGAGGCGCGGCATGGGGTGATCTTCGCCGATGCGGTGGCGGTCAATACCTACCACATTGACTACCATTGGCCGGACCGCGCAGAGCGGGCCGGCACGGGAGTCACCGACATGCTCGACCCGCATCATTTGCCGCTGCGAATGATGATACCCAAGGGGGCGAAGAATCTGCTGGTACCGGGTCGCGGGGCCTCGGGCGATCAGATGGCGATGAGCGCGTTCCGGGTTATGGCTGTGGTGGCCCAGATGGGGTACGCCGCAGGGCACGCGGCCCGAATATGCCTCGAGGAACATGTGGATCTGGATCAACTCTCGGTGCCCAAATTGCAGGCCGCAATCGAGGCTGGCGGACAGTCGCTCGATCTCTCGGACTACGGAGAGTACCTGTGCGACCAGCGTCTGACGGTGGAGTCCTTCGACCCGCAGCCTCCTGCGGTCGGGACCATTGCGGCATCGGTGCTCGCACCGCTCCAAAACGGGTGCTTCCTGTTTGCATGGACGGTGGCAGGTTTGGCTGGGCACTCGGTCCATATGGCGTGCCGCCGCGAAAAACAGTGGACTGAGGTGGTCGAGGTCGCCCAATTCCCCGCGACACCCCGGATCGGCATCGGCGTCGCCGTCACGGAGCGGGGATCCTATGTGTTACAGGTATGGGATCGGGAGGGCATATGGGCTGCACAGCAATGGCGCCTACAGCAGACAGCTGACGGAAGGGTGCTAATGATGGGCGCCGTGCCTCCACCTTCGGAGAGCGAGCCGATGAGGCCGGACGAACTCGGGCAGGACGCCGGTAAGGGGGGCGTCCAAATGCGGGCGACGATTATGGCGGATCCAAAGAGGATTGGAGTCCTAATGTCGCCTGACCGGGGAAATACCTGGATCTGCCAAGGTGAAATCGATGCCGGGACAGCAGCCGTGGCAAGCGCGGCGGCAGCGCCCACCGCGACTGGTGTGGCCGTTGCCTGGATTGCGGTGAATGGGCGCGGGGGATTTTGGCATGGTGGACAGACTCGTCTGGATCGACCCGGTCTGGAATGCGGAGATTGACGCGGGTAGGGCGGAGGCCCGTGCCGCAAGCGCCTAGTGACCCTTGATTCGATGCCGAGGTAGCTTGCTCGCCGTTCCAAGTTGGTGTGCTATGCCACCATGAAGACGTCCGCGGACCGCAGAAAGATCGCCGAAGCCTTGAATGGCTGGCTGGCGGCCGGTCGGCGCGATGAGGTGCTGGTTCGCGTACTGAGTGGATCGCGACCCGAGGGACCGGAGGTTTCGTTTTTCATGGAGGCGCCACGGCTCATCCTGGTGCTTGAAGGCGTGGCGACATTCCTGACAGTACAGGGGCGTGAAGAACGGTTTGACGTGACCCCGGGCCAGATCCTGTTTCTAGCGCCCCACACTTGGCTCGCCCCGGTACCGCGGCAACCCTACAGGTCCCTTGGCATCACGCTGCGCAGTGATTCGACGCGGCTCATCATCACCAAGCGCAAGGCGATGTACAAGGATGGCACGGTCGTCGATCGCTACGTGGCGCAGTGGCGCACCCTCGAGACGCTGGGCGAGAAGGGCGAGGCCTTGGTTAGCCTGCTGCGGGGCCAGCCTTCGCGGCGGTTGGGCGACGCGGAGTTCGTACAATTGGGGCGAATCCTGCTGGCGGAAGTGGCCGATCTAGTGGAAAGCGCCCCCGAGCACATTCGTCCCGGGCAGACGGTGTTGTGGCAGGCCGTTTGCGACTATCTGGCGGAGCACTGGTCCGATCCCCAGCTGAGCCGGAAGTCTGCGGCGGCATACTTCAATCGGCATCCCAATCATTTTTCCCGGTTCTTCCATGCGCATACCCAGAAGAATTTCCGCACCTACCTGAACGAGATTCGCCTCGAGCGTAGCATCCGGTTTTTGCGTGACTTGCGCTACAATGTCACGGAGGTGGCCGGCCTCTGCGGTTTTACCGACGTGCCATATTTTATCCATTGCTTCCGCCTGCGGTACGGACTCACGCCAGGTGATTACCGTCGGCGCCACGAGAAGTGACGTGGGGCTATAGCGCGTCCTTGGTGCTACATTTTTCGAGCATTTGTTAGCTTATTGCTATGTGCAGAGTAGTCGGGATCGGGCTGCACTCGGCGTCGCAGCCCTCAGCAC
>WBUO01000349.1 GCA_008933675.1 Dechloromonas sp. | reverse complement strand
AAGTCCTCGGTTCCGACCTGATGATCGAGGACTTCGAAGGCTACAACGGCCGTGTCTCCGACATGAACTGGACCTACAAGGGCACGAAGAACGTGTTGCTGCCGATGTGGAACCACAACGACCTGAAGCTGGCGGATGACATGCCGGCCGAGGCGGACGGCTACAAGTACGTCGACTTCGGCGGTCAGGGCGACTGCTTCTTCCAGGGCGAATGGCAGCTGCGCAAGGTCTATGTGCTGGAGGCAGCACCGGTCAACCCGAACCACCCGGTCAGCAAGCGCACCTTCTACATGGATGTCCAGTTGCAGAACCTCAACGGCGCCAACGAGATCTACGACCGCAAGGGCGAACTGTGGAAGGTGTTCATGGTCGGCAAGTCGCACGCCGATCACCATCTGCCGATCAACAAGGGCGCCGGTATCGGTGTCGATGACGCCTTCTCGATGGTCGACATGCAGTCCAGGCACTGCACCACCGGTCACTTCAAGGGTCAGGTCGATCCGGCCAAGAATCCGCCGCGTCTCTTCCAGGTGCAGAACCTGCGCGGTGGCGACTGATCGTCAGTCGCTGATCAATCTCTCTGCGGGGGCGGGGCAGCCGGAATTGTCGGCCCCGTTCTCCTTTCGCAATGCCGTTCGGGTCACACCGGACGGCATTTTTTTTCAGGCAGCCTGCAGGATGGCCTCGGGGCTCCCGGCATTCGGACACTGGTGGACTTCCTTCAGGCAGTCCCGGGCGCAGGAGGCGCAACGACCACAGTCGCTGGTGACGCCCAGATCGCGGCGCAGGTCCTTGAGCGTGCGCGCACCGCCCATCGCGGCTTCGCGAATCTGGCGATCGGTCACGGCCTTGCACACGCAGACGTACATTCTGGACTCCCGGTGTCGTTGATCAAATGAGAACGGTTTTCATTGTATGCAGATGCGAATGAATGTCAATACCGCTTCATGTCGGTTTTGCAACAGAAATCTCCCTGCCGGGGATTCTTCAGCAAACGCCGGGCCAGGGCGGCTTAGTCCCAGCGCTGCTGATAGGAAAAGGTCGGCAGTTTCCAGCTGAAGCGCAGTGCCAGCATGCGGAAGGCGAAGCCGGCGACGAAGCAGGCCAGCATGTTGAGGTCGCCATCGACACCCAGCTGGCGCAGGATCAGGAAGAGGGCACAGACGAACAGCGAGACGCTGGCGTACAACTCGCGACAGAACACCACCGGCAGCTGGTTGCACAGCACGTCGCGCAGGATGCCGCCGCAGATACCGGTGATCATGCCGGCCATGATCACCACCAGCGGCGGGTAGTCGAGTTGCAGCGCGACGTTGCAGCCGATCAGCGAGAAGGCGACCAGGCCGAGCGCGTCGAGCATCAGGAAGACGCCCTTCAGATGGTGCATGTAGCGGGCGAGCAGGGTGGTGGCCAGGCCGGCGGCGATGACCAGATAGACGTATTCCGGATGCTGCGTCCAGCCGATGGGGAAATTGCCCAGCACCACGTCGCGTATCGTGCCGCCGCCCAGCGCGGTGACGAAGGCGATCACGGCGACGCCGAAGACGTCCATGTTGCGGCGGCCGGCGGCCAGCGCCCCGGACATGGCCTCGGCGGTGATGGCGACGAGATAGATGACGAGCAGCAGGTCGAACTGCTTGTGGGCGAGCGGCTGAAAAACGAGGGCGAGACTGTCGAGCATGGGAGAGACTCCGTCAAAAAGCGGAAGCCCCGATGCGGGTGCTTCCGTGACGCCTCTCCCCCTGTCCTTTTACCTGAGAGTTTCGGCCCGTTGCGGGCCTGCCCCTTCGGTGAGTTGCCGGGCGCCTGGGCGTCCGCAACTGCTCTCCAGCCGGCGAATCATGATCTGCGGTTCGGTATGCCTGAGCGATTATGGGAGTTTGCGCCTTCGGCGGAGCGGCACGCGGCCGGTCTCTCTCCCGCAGAGGCGCCGATTATCGGCGGGCCCTGGCGGGGTGTCAAACGGCGGGGCGCTCCTGCTACAGTCGCCGTCATCCATCTTTCAAGGAAGCCGCATGGACAGCTACATCGCTCCGGTAGAACTGGCGAAAGCCTACCGCCTGATCAACCACGGTCCGACCGTTCTCGTTTCCGCCCGCCATGCCGGCGTCGATAACGTGATGGCCGCTGCCTGGGTCTGCGCCCTCGATTTCGCGCCGCCCAAGCTGACTGTCGTCCTCGACAAGAGCACGCGCACGCGGGCATTGATCGAGCAGAGCGGCCGCTTCGCCATCCAGGTGCCGACCGTGGCGCAACTGCAGCTGACCAACGCCGTCGGCAATTGCAGTCTGGCCGACCATCCCGACAAGCTGGCGCGCTGCGGCGTCGAGCTGTTCGCCCTGGCCGGCGAGGATCTGCCCTTCGTCGCCGGCTGTTCCGCCTGGCTGGCCTGCCGGCTGCTGCCCGAGGCCCACAACCAGAGCGCCTACGATCTGTTCATCGGCGAGATCACCGGCGCCTGGGCCGACCGGCGGGTGTTCAGCAACGGGCGCTGGCATTTCGAGAATGCCGACCCGGCCTGGCGCAGCCTGCACCACGTCGCCGGCGGCCACTTCTATGCAATCGGTGAGCCGCTGAAAGCGGCCGACTGAATTTGCCGCTGGCGGAACCGGACGACCCGCCGCACACTCCATCGACCATGCTCGATATCGCCCGTCTTTCCCGCCAGTTCGCCGGCCGCCCGGTACTTCAGGATGTTTCCTTGCGCCTGCAGCCCGGCGAGTACGTCGCCATCGTCGGTGAATCGGGTGTCGGCAAGTCCACGCTGCTCAACCTGATTGCCGGGCTGGACCGGCCCGACGGCGGCCGCCTGGCACTCGACGGCGCCGACTACGGCGGGCTCGACGACGAGGCGCTGACGCGCCTGCGCCGCGACCGCATGGGCTTCGTCTTCCAGGCCTTCCATGTGCTGCCGCATCTCGGCGTCCTCGACAACGTGGCCCTGCCGCTCTGGCTGCAAGGCGTCGACGGCGAGGCCGCCGCAGCGCCGGCCCGGCAATTGCTGGCGGCGGTCGGGCTGGGCGAGCGGGCGGACAGCTGGCCGCGCGAACTGTCCGGCGGCGAGTTGCAGCGTGTCGCCATCGCCCGGGCGCTGGTGCATCGGCCGCGCCTGGTGCTGGCCGACGAACCGACCGGCAACCTCGATCCGGCCAATGCCGCCCGCGTACTGGCGCTGCTCGGCGAGCGCATCCGCGCCGCCGGCGCCATCGGCATCCTGGTCACCCATTCGCGCGAGGCGGCGGCCACCGCCGACCGCATCCTGCACCTGACGGCCTCCGGTCTGCAGCCATGACGCTGGCGCCGGTGTTCTTCGGCTCGCTGCTGCGCCGCCGCCTGGCCTCGGCCATGTCGGCGCTGGCCATCGTCCTCGGCGTCGCCCTCGGCATGGCGGTGCATGCCGTGCATGAAGCGGCACTCGGCGAGTTCGACCGCGGCCTGCGCACCCTGGCCGGTGCCGCCGATCTGCACGTGGTCGGCCCGCGCGGCGGCTTCGACGAGCAGCTCTATGCGGTACTCGCTGCCCGCCCGGAAGTCGCGGCGGCGACGCCGCTGGTCGAGGTCGAGGTGCGGCTGGCCGGCCGCGAGGAGAGCCTGCAGCTGTTCGGCATCGACGTATTCACGCTGGCCGCCGTCAGTCCGGCGCTGCTACCGGGCGTGACGGAAGGCGGCGGGCGCTTCGCCGCGCTGGCCGGCGACGGCCTTTTCCTGGCGTCGGCGGCGCAGCAGGCGCTGGGTGTCCGGCCGGGCGAGCGGCTCGGTCTGCAGGCCGGCAGCGCCGTGCTGGAGCTGCCGGTCGTCGGCGACCTGCCTGGGGCGGCGGAGAATCCCCGGCTGGCCGTCCTCGACATCGCCGCCGTGCAGCAGCAGTTCAGCCGTCTCGGCCGGCTGACGCGCATCGACCTGCGTCAGGCCGAGGGCGTTGCCGTCGCCGATGCCCGTGCCGCCCTGCAGCCCTTGCTGCCGCCCGGCGTGCTGCTGGAAACGCCGCAGGCGGCAGCAAGGGCTGCAGGGCGGCACGGGCATCGGC
>WBUO01000348.1 GCA_008933675.1 Dechloromonas sp. | reverse complement strand
ATCCCGACGCAATCGGCGCCGGCGACGGCGCCTTCTTCACCCGTCTGCGCGACGCCGGCGCCGATTGCGTCGGGATCGAGATCGACCCGCAGGTCGCCCCGGCCGGTGCCGAAATCCGCGATTTCTTCGGCTATCCGCTGGACGAGCAGTTCGCCACCATCATCGGCAACCCGCCCTACGTGCGCTATCAGGATGTCGCCGCGGCCACCAAGCAGCGGCTGCAGTCCGAATTGTTCGATGCGCGCAGCAACCTGTTCCTGTTCTTCATCGAGAAGTCGATCCGCCACCTGCAGCCGGGCGGCGAGCTGATCTTCATCGTGCCGCGCGAGTTCATCAAGCTGACCGCGGCCAAGAAACTGAATGCCTGGCTGTACACGCAGGGCAGCATCACGCACTTCTACGAGACCGGCGACGTTCGCGTCTTCGCCGGCGCAACGCCGAACTGCGCCATCTTTCGTTTCGAGAAGGCTCGCTTCGACCGGCGCATGGCCGATGGCCGGATCTTCACCGAAGTCGACGGCCAGCTGATGTTCCTGCGCGACGACCATGGCGTGCGCCTGGCCGACGTGTTCACGGTCAAGGTCGGCGCCGTTTCCGGGGCCGACCACATCTTCACGCACGCCCAGGGCAACATGGACTTCGTCTGTTCGAAGACCGTCGAGACCGGCGAAACGCGACGCATGCTGTACGGCCTGCAGCATCCGCACCTGAAGAAGCACAAGGCCGAACTCCTCGCCCGCCGCGTCAAGCGCTTCGACGAGAGCAACTGGTGGCAATGGGGTCGCGCCTGCCCGATCAACGACCTGCCGCGCATTTACGTCAACGGCCGGACGCGCAAGCCGGAACCCTTCTTCCTGCACGACTGCAACAGCTTCGACGGCTCGGTGCTGGCGCTGTTTCCGAAGAACCCGCGGATCGCCCGGCGCGACCTGATCGAGTGCACGATGATGCTCAACAAGGAAGTCGACTGGCAGCAACTGGGCTTCGTCTGCGACGGCCGCTTCCTGTTCACCCAGCGCAGCCTGCAGACCTGCCTGCTGCCCGACAAGTTTTCCCGCTATTTACCGTCTGATTTGAATAAGGACGCCGCATGACCTTCACCCAGATGCTCGCCGCCGCCGCGCAGAAGAACGATTCCCTGCTCTGCGTCGGCCTCGACCCCGATCCGGCCAAGTTCCCCGCCCACCTCCAGGGCCGCAACGACGCCATCTTCGAATTCTGCGCCGCCATCGTCGATGCCACGGCCGACCTCGTCAGCTCCTTCAAGCCGCAGATCGCCTATTTCGCCGCCCGCCGTGCCGAGGACCAGCTGGAAGCGCTGATCGCCCACATCCACGACAAGCACCCGGGCATCCCGGTCATCCTGGATGCCAAGCGCGGCGACATCGGCTCGACCGCCGAACAGTACGCGGTCGAGGCCTTCGGCCGCTTCCGGGCCGACGCCGTGACGGTCAATCCCTACATGGGCCGCGACTCGGTCGAACCCTATCTGGCCTATCCGGACAAGGGCGTGATCCTGCTCTGCCGCACCTCGAACGCCGGCGGTTCCGACCTGCAGTTCCTCGACGTCGGCGGCGAAAAACTTTACGAACGCGTGGCCCGCCTGGCCGCCGGCGAATGGAACAGCAGCGGCCAGATCGGCCTGGTCGTCGGCGCCACCTTCCCGGCCGAGATCGCCCGCGTCCGCGAAATCGTCGGCGACATGCCGCTGCTCGTGCCCGGCATCGGCGCCCAGGGCGGCGACATCGAGGCCACCGTCAAGGCCGGGCGCACGACCGCCGCCAGCGGCTTGATGATCAATTCCTCGCGCGCCATCCTGTATGCGGGCAAGGACGAAAACTTCACCGCCGCCGCCCGCCGCGTCGCCGAGGAAACCCGCTCGGCGATCAACCGCTACCGCTGAGGAGCACGATCATGCGCATGGACGACCACCGCGAGAGCGACAATCTCGAAGACCGGCGCGGCAGCGGTGGCGGACGGGGCGGCCTGCGCCTCGGCGGTGGCCGGCTGGGCCTCGGCACCATCGCCATCGCACTGGTCGCCAGCTATTTTCTCGGCCTCAACCCGCTGACCGTGCTCAACATGCTCAGTGGCGGCGGCCTGCCGGTGATCGAGCAGAGCGCGCCGGCCAGCCGGCCGCCGGCCGACGACGCCACCGCCCGCTTCGTCTCGCAGGTGCTGGCATCGACCGAGGACACCTGGCACCAGGCCTTCCGCGCCAACGGCAAGCAATACCAGGAGCCGAAGCTGGTCCTCTTCTCCGGCGTCACGCCGACGCTCGAGCGCTCGGTCGACATTCCGCGCACCGTCAGCGTCGACACGCCCCAGGGCTACGTCACCGAATACCGCAACGGCTGGGACCTACTGCGCAATCTCTTCGGATCGCACCGCTGGCAAAACCCGCAAAACCTGGACGAGGTCCTCCATCTGCGGCCCAATTGGCGAGTCCGGCGGGCGATGTCTTGGGAGCTGCTGCGCTGGGCCGGCCGCACCACCAGCTACGCCCTACTAGGAAATATCCGAAATCCCAAGGTGGCCGACGACCGCCTGCGCCTCGAGCTGCACGCCAGCGGCGGCAGCCAATTGACGATCTACCGCGACACCCAAATTTACGACATCCTGATCGCGGGGGCCAACGGCAGCCTGTGGCGGGCCGACCAGGAAATCCGCCAGCTCAACCGCGACGGCATCACCTTCCCCAACCGGACGGAGGCCTTGCGGGCCGCGGTCGCGCGCTACAACCCCGAATCCGCGCTGCCCATCACGCTCCATGTCCAGGAGGCGCCGACCCTCGATCTCAACCGCATTCACCTCGACGCGAACGGCGCCGAGACCCGGGTGGTAAACGCCCAACAGGCCTGGGAACTGCTGCGCCGGCAACTCCCCCCGGGCGTCGAGCCCCGCGTCGAGTTTCGCACCGAGCGAAGCCTGCTCGGCAATCTCTTCGCCGCCACCGGCGAACCCAACCGCATCTTGGTCCACTTCCGCGAAAGCCAGCCCGCCTTGACCTTGGACATCAGCCACCAGGGCATCCGCGTCGGCGACGCCGAGGTCCCCCGCGTCCAAATCCTGATGAGACGCGGCGAGGACCACCATGCCCGCGTCTTCGAGGACGGCGTCGCCAGGCCCGACCTGGCTCGGGACGTGCACCAGACCAGCCTCCGCCTGGCGCGCCGGGGCCATGTCCCGCGTAGCGCGCCCACCCGGCTGTTGCAGGGCGGCCTGCGAGCCTTCACCTATGTCCGAACCTCAGGGCTGACCTACGGCCTGTCGCACTTCATGGCATTGCCTTTCCAGTGGGCCCACGAACGGCTGGTGTTCAACGATTTCGAGCGCCGCACCATCGGCACACCGGGCCCCAGCGCCCAGCTGACGATGAACAACCTTACGCACAACGTCTTGATTCCCTTCGGCGCCATGGCGGCGTCCTCCGGTGCGGGCACCGTGCTGGTCGACGGCTTCTACAACGCGATGCCCGGCTTCCGCCGCAGCCTCGCCACCTGGCACACCAGCGAAGCGACCCTGGCCCAGGCCTGGCGCTTCCATCGCCCCGGCTTCTATAACCCCTCGCCCTTCTCGCGCCCGGCGGCGCCCAATTTCTTCTTCCGCGGCTTCTTGCAGCGCGCGGTGCCTCTCTTCTTGGGCGTCACGGCGCTGGACCGGCTCCACAGCGGGCAGTGGTTCTCGCCGATGTTCTGGCGCAACACCCGCGACGTCGCGGCGGTTTCCGCGGCCTCGGCCGGCCTGATGCGCCTGATCTATGCCTCCCCGCGAATGTCCGGCGCCCTGGTCCGCCGCAGTTTCCTGACCGAGGCGGCGGCCGGCGCGGGCGGCGCCCGTTACGGGCTCACCTTCCGCGGCGGCCTGGCCTTGGCGGTCCTCGAGATGGTCGCCCTGGGCGTGATCAACGCCCACGAGCGGCGCGCCCTGCTCGCCGAACCACGCCTTCGCATTGTCATGGACGTGCCCGGGTACCTTCGTGCGGAGGCGACGAGCCTGCTCCTCCGGTTCGTCGACGACGTCGAGATCGTGATCGACGCATC
>WBUO01000347.1 GCA_008933675.1 Dechloromonas sp. | reverse complement strand
ACCACGGTCAGCGCCTCCTGCGGCGGATACT
Organism: Dechloromonas sp.; assembly: GCA_008933675.1. Classification (GTDB taxonomy): domain Bacteria; phylum Pseudomonadota; class Gammaproteobacteria; order Burkholderiales; family Rhodocyclaceae; genus Azonexus. Next base: position 4,028 of record WBUO01000347.1, on the reverse strand, counting down.
TGTGCGCCACCGCCCAGCGCGGTTCGCGCGAGCGGAAGCCGAGGCGCTGCTGCAGCGCCAGGCTGTTGACCTTGTACACCACGCCGTCGATGTCGAAAGGCAGGCTGTCGCGCAGGACGGCGATGCGGCGATGGAAGGCGGCCAGTTCGTCGCCACCCTGCAGCACGGCGCGATGCTCGCAGACCGGCAGGCCGAAAGCGGCCAGTGCGTCGAGTACGCCGGCATGGGTAGCCGGCACGTCCCAGCCAGCAATGGCACCCAGTCCGTAGGCGAAGAAACACAGCGGCCGGCTGGCGGCCACCGCCGGATCGAGCTGGCGAATGCTGCCGGCCGCGGCATTGCGCGGATTGACCAGGGTCTTGTCACCACGTGCGGCGGCCGCCAGGTTGTAGCGCTCGAGATCGTCGCGCCGCATATAGACCTCGCCGCGCACTTCCAGCACGGCCGGTGCGGCACCGGTGAGGCGCAGCGGAATCTGGCGCAGCGTGCGCAGGTTCTGCGTCACATCCTCGCCGGTCGCGCCGTCACCGCGCGTCGCCCCGCGCACCAGCACGCCGTGCTCGTAGCGCAGACTGATCGCCAGTCCATCGAATTTCAGTTCGGCGGCGTACTCCACCGGCGGTGCCGATTCCGGCAGTTCCAGTTCGCGGCGGATGCGGGCATCGAAATTGAGGGCGCCACTCGATCCGGTGTCGGTTTCCGTCTGGATCGACAGCATCGGCACGGCGTGAAGCACCGGCGCGAACTGCGCCAGCGGCCGGCCACCGACGCGGCGGGTCGGCGAATCGGCCGTCGCCAGTTCGGGATGCGCCGCCTCGATATCCTGCAGTTCGCGGAACAGCCGGTCGTATTCCGCATCCGGAATAGCCGGGTTGTCGAGGACGTAGTAGGCGTGGTCATGACGCCCGATCTCGGCGCGCAAGCAGGCGGCGCGCTCGCTGATTGCAGCCGGCACGGACATCAGGAAAACAGGCGCTGTGCCTGGGCCGAACCTGCCGGCATGCCAAAGCTCGCCATCGTTGCCTGCGGCTTGCCGATGAATTCGCGGCGGATATGTTCGAGCTGTGCCTCGCCCAGCGGCTGCCGGTTGTCATCGACCAGCGTCCCCTGAAGCGTGTCGGCGAAACGACGGGCCAGTTCGGTCATCTGCATGAAGACGCGCTCACCATGATCGACACGCGGCACATCGAGGATGAAAGTCAGGCCATGCGTCGTCAGGTTGCGCAGCGTATCGGCGGAAAACGGGCTGCGCTCGTAGTTCTGCAGGCTGAACTGGGCGCGGCCGGCATCGTCGTAACGAGTGAACATTCCGTCAATGCCGAGCACCATGCCGGCCGCCTCGGCCAGCGCCCGGATCTTGGTTCCGGGGAAAGGTGCACTGCGGCTGACCAGATTGAGACCAATCTCCAGATCGACGGCGGCACAGAAACGATCGATTTCCGCCGCCTGATCGAGCAGGCGCGACGGCGGCATGTCGGCAACGGCCATCAGTTCGTCGGCCAGCGCCTGCATGGCACCGGTGAAGATGGCCAGATCGCCCTCGCTGACCGGACCGAGGCGATTGACCAGTTGCAAGCCGATACGCAAGCGGCGCACCGGCAGTTCGCTGTCGGAGCGCAGGCGTTCCCATTCGCGGCTGCGTTCGTTGAAGCCGACCCAGTGCACGGGTTTGCTCATGCGCTGCAAGACCTCACGCTGCGAATGCAGGATCTGCGCTGCGGCGACCGGCTCCACCAACTCCATGGCGACGACGAATTCGAGGCGCGGGTCGAGCAATTCGGCGGGCACCGCGCCGGCGGCGATTTCCGGTTGTTCATCGGTCACTGGAACTGCCGGCGCAGCGACTTCCGGCTGTTCCGGTTCCGGGGCTGCCCGCTGGGCAATGATCGGCGCGGCTGGCCTGGGCTCCTCAGGCTCCGCCGGCACCACCGCATCAACGCGAGGAACGGCCGGCGGCGGATCGAATGCGGAATCGGCGGGGCTCAGATCGGGCGAGGACGGATCGGCAAACATCGGTTCGACCCGTTCGACGATGGCCGGCTCGACATCGGCCCGCAACTCCGGTTCATTGCGTTCGAGCGACACCGGCCTGGCACCTTCCCCGAGCAGCACATCCTCGTGATGCGGTTTCAGCACCCGTTCCGCCAGCTTGCGGTGCCGTCGCTCCTGCCACTTGTTGTAGACGAACACCCCGACCACTGCGGCGGCGCCCAGGCCGATCAATCCCATCTGCAGTTCGGTCATTTAAGCCGCATCCCTCATCTTCAAAGCTTCCTCGATATCCACTTCCACCACGCGCGACACGCCGGATTCCTGCATGGTGACGCCGACCAGCTGTTCGGCCATTTCCATGGCGATTTTATTATGGGAAATAAATAAGAACTGTGTCGCACCCGACATTTTCTTGACCATGCCGCAGAAGCGCTCGGTATTGGTGTCATCGAGCGGCGCATCGACTTCGTCGAGCAGGCAGAACGGCGCCGGGTTCAGCTGGAACATCGAGAACACCAGCGCGATCGCCGTCAGCGCCTTCTCGCCGCCGGACAGCAGGTGGATGGTCGAATTCTTCTTGCCCGGCGGCTGGGCGATGACCTGCACGCCGGCATCGAGAATCTCGTCGCCGGTCATCACCAGCTCGGCCCGGCCGCCGCCGAACAGTTCGGGGAACAGCTGGCCGAAATGGCCATTGACCGTATCGAAGGTCGATTGCAGCAAATCGCGCGTCTCGCGGTCGATACGGCGGATGGCGTTTTCCAGCGTCTCCATGGCTTCGGTCAGGTCGGCCGCCTGCATGTCGAGATAGCCCTTGCGCTCGGTCGCCGTCTCCAGCTCCTGCAGCGCCGCCAGGTTGACCGCGCCGAGTTCGGCGATGGCGTTGCCCAGGCGCGTGATCTCGCCCTGCAGGCTGGCCGGCCGGGCGGCGCCCAGCTCGCCTTCGAGCGCCGCCTCGTTGGCAGCGGCCTCGAGCAATTGCATCGCAAACTGCTCGGCATTCAGCGCCGCCGCCTGCTCCTTCAACTTCAGTTCGCCGATGCGGGTGCGCAGCGGCTCCAGGCCCTGCTCGATCTTCAGGCGCTGCTCTTCCAGGCCGCGCAGGGCGTTGGTCGCCGCTTCCAGCGCATCACGCTTGCCGGCCAGCACCTTCTCGGCTGTCTGCCGGGCATCGAGCGCCTGCTGCAACTGCTCTTCCATGACATCGGCCGGCGCCGCCTGCACCTGCTCGGCACAGGCCGCCCGGTCGCGCTCGATACGCGTCAGTTCGCGCTGCGCCAGCGCCTGCTGGGCGAAGATATCCTGCAGCTTGCCGTCGGCCTCGCGGGCCGAGAACTGCGCCTCGCGCAGGGCACGGTCGAAATCGGCGTTCTTGTCGCGCTCGGCGCGTACGGCCCGTTCGCACTCGTCGAGCCGAGATTGAGCGCCGGACACCAGCACGCGGATGCGGCTCAAGCCGTCGCGGATTTCCTCGATGCGCTCGTCGGCCGCCATCTCGCGCTCGCGCTCGCCTTCCTCTTCCTCGGCCAGCTCGGCCAGCTGCTCGGCGATGCGCTCCTTCTGCTCGTTGTAGCGGGCGATGGCCTGCGACAGCTTGAGCACTTCAAGCTGCACGGCATGCACGCGTTGCTGGCGGTCGGTGACGTACTGGCGGGTTTCGTCGATTTCTTCCTGCTTGTCGGCAAACTGCTCGTCGAACATCGCCTGCTGCTCGCGCAGGCTCTCCGTGCGCGCCTCGGCCATGGCGATACCCTCGGCCAGTGCCTCGATCTCCCGCTGGCGCTCGAGCAGGCCGTGCTCGCCCTGGTCCGGGGCGAAGAAGGTGATGCTGCTGCGCGTCAGCAGGTCGCCACCGCGGGTGACGATGATCGCTCCCGGCGTGGCGAACTTGCGCCGGGAGCGATCATCGTCACCCAGCATCACCGACAGCCGCGCGTCCGGCCGGTCGTGCAGCCAGGCATCGAGCTGCGCCGGATCGTCGCTGGCGATGGCCGACAGGCGCTCGCGCAGCACCGCTTCGACCGCTTCTTCCCAGC
>WBUO01000346.1 GCA_008933675.1 Dechloromonas sp. | reverse complement strand
GGTCGCCGCCGTCTAGGCGGGCCGGATCGAAGTAGTCGAGCGCCTTGGTCATCAACAGGTAGGTGTTGGCGTCGAAATAGCCGGCGAATTTGTCGCCCTGGTAACGCAGGTAGGACTCGACTTCGAACTCGACGTCGAAATCGAAGCCGAAGGAGCCGTTGCGCAACTCGCGGCCGAATTTCTCGCCCATCTGGTCGTCGGACAGATAGGTGATATGGCCCAGCATGCGTGCCAGACGCAGACCGCGCACCGGGCGGGTATTGTGCTCGTAATAGTTGCCGCCGTGGAAATCGGGGTCGGTCAGGATGGCCTGGCGGGCGACGTCGTTGAAGGCGATGTTCTGCGCCGACAGTTTGGGGGCCGAGGCGATGATGATGGCGTTGCGGACGCGTTCCGGCTGGCTGATGGTCCAACGCATGGCCTGCATGCCGCCCAGACTGCCGCCGATGATGGCCGCCCAGGCGTCGATGCCGAGGCGATCGGCCAGGCGGGCTTGGGCTTCGACCCAGTCGCTGACGGCGACGATGGGGAAATCAGCACCCCACGGCTTGCCGGTGGCCGGGTTGATCGATGACGGGCCGGTCGAGCCATGGCAGCCGCCCGGGTTGTTCAGGCCGACGATGAAGAACTTGTCGGTGTCGAGCGGCCGGCCGGGGCCGATGATGTTGTCCCACCAGCCGATATTGTTGGGCGCGTCGGCGTAATGGCCGGCGACATGGTGGTGGCCGGACAGGGCGTGGCAGACGAGAATGGCGTTCGATTTGGCGGCGTTGAGGGTACCGTAGGTCTCGTAGACCAGATCGTAGGCCGGCAGAACCCCGCCGCTGCGCAAGTGGAGCGGCTGGTCGAAGTGGGCGCGTTGCGATGTGACGACGCCGACGGATTGTCCTGGCATGCTGTTCCTGAAAACAAAAAACCCAGTTGGCCGAAAACGCGAACTGGGTGTTCCCGTTTTAGCTGAATTTATAAGCGCCCGCAATCAGAGCTCAAATCGGCGCGGCCGAACTCGCGTCCAGCGTTCTTGGACGATACCGACGGTGCATCGAAATGTCAATGAAACGAGGCGCTTAAGGCGTTTCGAATAGTCAAGTTTTGTTAGAATTCCTCGCTTAAATCCTTGGAAAGAATCTGGCTCATGTTGGATCAACGAAGGCATCAGCGCATTCGCTTCGGTACGCCACAGACGATCAGTATCGGTTTTGGCGGGCAGGCAGGTAAGGGGGTGATCGAGAATCTCTCCCTGTCAGGATTGATGCTGCGGACGCCGATGCCGCTTGAGATTGCCCACAACATCGGGTGCGAGTTCAGCGTTTTCGATTCACCCGTGATTGATGTCCCGGCGGTGGTGGTCAGCCGCGTGTGTGATCTCTACGGGGTGCGTTTCCAGCAGGGGCCGATCAGCCAGATCGTGATCGAGGACGCGATCAATGCGGCGCTGGCCAGCGGCAAGGCTTCCATCCTGTCTGTCCACGAGTTGGGCAGGTGCAAGACGATGCGGATTACCGGCGGATTATCCGCTGTCTTGCGCAGCGATTTCATGCATGCCCTGACCCGGATGGGTGTCGATGAAATCGACTTGGAGGGTGTGACAGCAGTGGAGCAGGCAGGCCTGGCGCTGTGCCTGGTTGCCACCAAACGTCACGGCGTAACCTTGGGGGCGCAATCAGCCTGTTTTGCCGAGGCTTGGGCACAGGCAATGGCTGCACCCGGCAGTATCGAGCGATTGGAAGTCGACGGGTAAGCGAACCTCGCGGGGCGCAGTAGCCTGCACCTCGTTCTCTGACTTGCCGCTGCGGCAGGGACGTTTCGGTCAGGCGGAGCGCATGACCGCGCCTTCGAACCAGACATCGAACGGCTCGTTGGGGGCGATCGCCTTGCCCTGCGCATAGTCGATTCCCAGGTCGCGCAATTGATCCAGCGTTTCCAGATCGTCGACGTCTTCGGCGATCGAGCGTATATGCTGGTCGGCCGTGATTTCCTGTACCGCCCGCAGGAGAGCCGTGGAGGCGCGGCTGCCGCCCAGATCGCGGGTCAGGCTACGGCTGAGTTTCACGTAACCGGGGTAGATGCTGCGCAGGTGACTGAAAGACGAGAGTCCGCCACCGAAGTCTTCAAGACCGATCTGGCAGCGCAGACTCTTCATCTGGCGGGAGAATTCGATGGCCTGGCTGGTCTGGTGGGTCAGGATGTCTTCGGAGAATACAAAGCACAGCCGGTCTCCGGACAGATTGTGGGTTGTCAGGCTATGCGCAATGTAATCGATGGTTTCGCGGCTGCTGATCGAGCTGCGGGACAAGGGTACCAGGCAGTACAGCGAACGCTGTTGCAGCCTTGCCCGCGCAAGGGCGGCGACGGCGCAGTCGATCAGGCGTCGATCGATGGCGGGCGCCAGGTCGTAGCGTTCGGCTGCATCGATCAATGCGGCCAGGGTCACGGGGGGTTGCCCGGGCTCGTTGAGGCGGGCCGTCAGAGCAACGGTATGGCCGCCCATGGAAACCTGCAGGGAACGCAGGGGAATGGCTTCGATCAGCAGGCGATCTTCGGACAGGGCAATGGCGATCCGGCTTGCCCAATTGCTGTTTTCCTGCCGGCGATCCTGTGCTTGGACAACCTCCTGCTCGCAAACCCGGTTGCGGCCGCTTTCCTTGGCCCGGTGGCAGGCGGCATCGCCTGCAGCGAGGATCTCGTTGATATTCCGGACCTTGCGGGTGACTGTCGTGACGCCGATGCTGGCTCCGATGGCGAAGACCTTGTCCTGCCAGATGAAACGGTAGGCAGAAGCCAGTCCGCACAGATCCTCGGCGACCTGTCGTGCCCGGGCGCCCGTGCAGTTGGCCAGAATGATGCTGAATTCGTCGCCGCCGAGCCGGGCGAGCGTATCGTCCTCGCGCAGGCGCCCCTGGAACAGCAGGGCAATCTGGCGCAACAATTCGTCACCGGCGAGATAGCCGCAGGTGTCGTTGACCTGCTTGAAGCGGTCCAGGTCGGCGAAGATGACCGAAAACTCCTCGTCGCCGGCCTGAACGCTGGCCAGTGCCTTTTCCAGGCGGTGTTCGAATTCGCGCCGGTTGAGCAGGCCGGTCAGCGCGTCATGACGGGCCTGGAAGGCGAGTTGCGCGGTCGCTTCCTCGATACGCGCCTGCATTGACAGGTGGACTTCCTCGATGCGCGAGGCCATCTGGTTGAAGCCGTTTTCAAGGACGCCGAGTTCACCGCTGGAGGTGGTGGGAACGCGCGTTTCCAGCTTGCCCGACGACATGCCGTTGACGGCCTGAACCAGGCGCATGACCGGGCGGGCCAGATTGTCGGCCATGGTAATGGCGAGCGCAGCCAGCACCAGCATGCCGAAGAGGACGATCATCAGCCCGCGCATGACCAGTTCGCGTTGCTTGTCGGCGAGTTCCGTCTTGTCGAGTTCGACAAAAATGTAGCCGATGATCTCGGGGGTCGAGGATTTCCCGGTGTTCGATGGCGGGTCGAAGAACAGGTCGGTATCGGTGGTCGAGCGCTTGACCGGGGCGCCGAACGCGATCCAGTGGTCGGTTTCGGCAACCAGCCGGGGTTCGCCCAGGGCATTGCGGAGTTCTTCGGCCGACAGGGATACCCGCCCGCTGACGGCGATGGTCCGGCCCTTCTGATTGACGACAACGGCGGCCTTGACTCCCGACTCCTGGACGGTGGCCTGGGCGAGTCCGTGCAGGCTCTCAACCTGCCCGGCAATGATCCCGTATTCACTGATCGGTGCCAGATAGCGGACGGTCGCCAGCCCCTTGAGGCGAAGCTCGCCTTCGAGGGTGCTGATGCCGCTCAGGGTGTAATACACGACCAGCGCGACGGCGATCAGCGCGCTCGGGAGCAAGGTCAGGAAAAGCAATCGATGACGCAGGGTCAGGTGGTTCATCGCGACTCCCTGTCGGCGTTCATGGCACGCCGGATGGCAGCTTCGTCGGGGATTTTCAGACCGAGCGACTGTGCGACATTGGCATTGATCGCTACGGCGAACTGGTTCGGCCCGCTCGGGGGCGGGAGATTGCTTCCGTTGGTGAGGATCAAGTCCGCGGTCTGAC
>WBUO01000345.1 GCA_008933675.1 Dechloromonas sp. | reverse complement strand
TCTTGGGCAGCAGCGGGCGCATCGCACGCCAGGCCAGCTTGCCGTGGCCGATCTCGCGACGGCCCGGCGAGCCCATGCGGCCGGCTTCACCCACCGAGTACGGAGGGAAGTTGTAGTGCAGCATGAAGTGCTCGCGGTATTCGCCTTCGAGCGCGTCGATGATCTGCTCGTCCTCGCCGGTGCCCAGCGTGGTCACGACCAGCGCCTGGGTCTCGCCGCGGGTGAACAGCGCCGCACCATGGGTGCGGGGCAGCACGCCGACCTCGGCCACGATCGGACGGACCGTCTTGGTGTCGCGGCCGTCGATGCGCAGGCCGGTGCGCAGGATGTTGAAGCGGACGACGTCGGCTTCCATCTGCTTCAGCACGCCGCCGACGGTGACCGGATCATATTCCTTGTCGGCCAGCAGCTCCTTGGCCTTGGTCTTGACGGCGCCGACCTTCTCGTAACGCGACTGCTTGACGCGCTCCTTGTAGGCCTCGGCCAGTTCGCCCTCGATGCCGGCCGCGACCAGCGCCGCCTTGATCTCGGCGACATGCGGACGCTCGACGACCTTCATCGGTTCCTTGGCGCAGACCTCGGCCAGCTTGATGATCGCATCGATGACCGGCTGGAAACCCTTGTGGCCGAACATGACGGCCTGCAGCATGACGTCCTCGGTCAGCTGCTGGGCTTCCGATTCGACCATCAGCACCGCGTCGGCGGTGCCGGCGACGACCAGGTCCAGCTTGGTGTTGGCCAGCTGCTCGGCGGTCGGGTTCAGGACGAATTCGTTGTCGATATAGGCAACGCGCGAGGCGCCGATCGGGCCCATGAAGGGGATGCCCGAAATGGTCAGCGCGGCCGACGCGCCGACCATGGCGGCGATGTCGGGGTCGTTCTCGAGATCATGGCTGAGAACGGTGCAGACCACCTGGGTCTCGTTGCGGAAACCGTCGGCGAACAGCGGACGGATCGGGCGGTCGATCAGGCGGGAGACCAGGGTCTCCTTTTCCGACGGACGGCCTTCACGCTTGAAGAAGCCGCCGGGGATCTTGCCCGCCGCGAACGTCTTCTCCTGGTAATTCACGGTCAGCGGGAAAAAATCCACGCCGGGCTTGGGCTGCTTGGCCGCGACCGCCGTGCACAGCACGGTGGTTTCGCCGTAGGTCACCATGACGGCGCCATCGGCCTGGCGGGCAACCTTGCCGGTCTCGATCACGAGCTTCCGGCCGGCCCACTGAAGTTCCACGCGATGAACGTTGAACATATCTCTCTACTTCCTTCCGCAGGCCTGCGCCGCCCATCGGCGCCGGCCGGTGGAAACCGGCCCTGCCGGCTTCCAGTCGTTGCCCCGTCGGATCGTCGCTCAGTCGAAAATCCGGGGGCGGTCGGTGGCCGAGGCAGCGATAGCGCAAACATCGGCACGTCGCGGCACCTGATCCCGCCTTCGGGGGTGCCCGGACCGGCTAGCCGGTCCTGTTCCTGATGGAAAAAAGCCTGCGCAGAAGGTCTGCGCAGGCTTTGTCCGGGGCCGTTACTTGCGCAGGCCGAGGCGCTGGATCAGGCTGGCGTAACGCGCCTGATCGATCTTCTTGAGATAGTCGAGCAGACGACGGCGCTGGCTGACCATCATCAGAAGGCCGCGACGCGAGTGCACGTCCTTCTTGTGTTCCTTGAAGTGGCCGGTCAGGTTGTTGATGCGCTCGGTCAGCACGGCAACCTGGACTTCGGCCGAACCGGTATCGCCCGGCTTGGTGGCGTATTCGGTGATGAGCTGCTGCTTGCGCTCGGCAGTGATCGACATCGGGATCTCCTTTCAGATCAGAGGTTGAAGACCCTGACCGGGCGGACCTGGCCATCCTCGATTTCGGCGAGGGCGACAAGGGTGCCTGCATTCATCACGCGGGAGATGCCGTCGTCACGGTTGACGACCCTGATCTCCTGTCCGGAACGCAGTCGGTCCGCCTGAGGGCCGGTCACGGCCAGCGCCGGGATGTCGTCCAGCGCGGTCTCGACCGGCAACAGGGTGTCCGAAGACGGCGGGTTTTCCCACAATTCCCCGAGTTTTTCCAGCGAAAACGCCTGTTCCTCGCGGAACGGGCCGACCCGGGTGCGGCGCAGGGCGACGATATGGCCGTGGCAGCCCAGCCCCTCGCCGAGGTCGCGGGCCAGGGCCCTGATATAGGATCCCTTGCCGCAATCGACCTCGAACACCGCATGGTCGGCATCGGGCATGTCGATCAGGTCGAAGCGGTCGATGCGGATCGGTCGCGCTTCCAGCACCGGGGCCTCGCCGCGGCGGGCCAGGTCGTAGGCGCGCTCGCCGTCGATCTTCAAGGCCGAATAGACCGGGGGCACCTGCATGATGTCGCCGCGGAAGCCGGGCAACAGCGCCGCGATCGCGGCCCGGTCGGGGCGGGCGTCCGAGGTCGCGACCACGGCGCCCTCGGCATCGTCGGAATCGCGGCGTTCGCCCCAGCGGATGGTAAATCGGTATGTCTTGGCGCCATCCATGGCATAGGCGACGGTCTTGGTCGCCTCGCCCAGCGCCAGCGGCAGGATGCCGGTCGCCAGCGGGTCCAGCGTCCCGGCATGGCCGATCTTGGCCGCCTGGGTCATGCGCTTGACCTTGGCGACGACATGCGCCGAGGTGAACCCCGGCGGCTTGTCGATGATCAACCAGCCGTCGAGCTTCAGGCCCTTTTTCTTGCGCATGTCTGCTAGGTCTCGTCGTCTTCCGGTCGGTCGAGGTCGGCCGCGACCCGCGGATCATGGAGCAGGCGGCCGATGCGGTCGGCTTCGTCGAAGCTGTCGTCGCGCTTGAAGGACAGGTTCGGGGCGAAGCGCAGCCGCAGCCGCTTGGCGATTTCGCCGCGCAGATAGGCCGAGGCGCGGCCCAGCGCCGCCAGCACCGACGCATCGTCGCGGCCGCCCAGCGGCAGGACGAAGGCGGTGGCGTTGCGCAGGTCGGGGCTGATGCGGACTTCCGACACCGTCACGGAAACCCCGACCAGGTCGGGGTCGCGCAGTTCGGCGCGCAGGAACACCTCGGCCAGCGCGTGGCGAATTTCTTCGCCGACGCGCAATTGCCGTTGGGTGGCGGGCGTGCCGCGGTCACCTTTTTTCATGGCCGTACCTCGCTGAAGCGGGGCGCGGGCAGCGGATCAGAGCTGCCGCGCCACCTCCTCGATCTCGAAGCACTCGATGACGTCACCCTTCTGGATGTTCTCGTAGTTCTCGAAGGCCATGCCGCATTCGAAGCCTTCCTTGACCTCGCGCACTTCGTCCTTGAAGCGCTTGAGGGTCGAGAGCGAGCCTTCGTGGATGACGACGTTGTCGCGCAGCAGGCGAACCTTGGACCCGCGCTTGACGATGCCTTCGGTGATCATGCAGCCCGCGACCTTGCCGACCTTGGTGATGTTGAAGACGTCGCGGATCTCGGCATAGCCGAGGAAGTTCTCGCGCACCATCGGGGCAAGCATGCCCGACAGCATCGCCTTCAGGTCGTCGGTGACGTTGTAGATGATCGAGTAGTAGCGGATGTCGACGCCGTCGCGGGTGGCCAGGTCGCGCGCCTGCTTGGAGGCGCGGACGTTGAAGCCGATGATCAGCGCCTTGGACGCGCCGGCCAGCGTCACGTCGGATTCCGTGATCGCGCCGACCGCGCCGTGCAGCACGCGGGCCGAGACTTCGTCGGTGCCGAGCTTCTGCGCCGCGCCGATGATCGCTTCCAGCGAGCCCTGGACGTCCGCCTTGATGATGATCGGCAGTTCCTTGGATTCGCCGGCCTTGATCTTGGAGAACATCTGCTCGAGCGTGCCGCGGGCACCGGCCACCGCCCGCGCATCGCGGGTCCGGCGGGTACGGAATTCCGCAACTTCGCGGGCACGGGCCTCGTTCTCGACCACGACGAATTCGTCGCCGGCCTCGGGCGTGCCCTGCAGGCCCAGCACCTCGACCGGCGTCGCCGGGCCGGCCTCGGTCAGGTTGCGGCCGCGTTCGTCGACCAGGGCGCGGACACGGCCCCATTCGGCGCCGGCCACGAAGATGTCGCCGACCTTCAGCGTGCCGCGCTGGACCAGCACGGTCGC
>WBUO01000344.1 GCA_008933675.1 Dechloromonas sp. | reverse complement strand
GACGTGTAAAGACCCGGTGGCGATTGAGCGTTTTTATACGCGTTATTTCGGTTTCCAGCGTGCGCGGGTGATCCCCCTGGGCGATTGGAATTTGGTGTTCATCAAACTAGGCGATATGTACCTGGAATTGTTCAAGACGGGCGACGACCGCCCCGTTCCGGCGCCGGAAAAAGACGGCTACAGCTTTGTGGGCGTGCGCCACATCGCGTTCCAGGTGGATAACATCGACGCTGTGCTGGCCGACATGGGCAGCGCCGCCAAAATCATGCAGGGGCCGGATGATTTTAGCGCCTTCATCCCCGGCTGGCGTACCGTGTGGCTCGCCGATCCTGAAGGCAATATCGTCGAAGTCAGCCAGGGCTATACCGATCAGGATAACCCGCCGGCTCTGGTGTAAATCTTTATTCAATCTATTTGCGAGGTACCTGTGAACCAAGTCAGTTTTACATTCTCGGATACCGTTGCTGGTTACGTGACCAATTACGACGGCCAAAGCGATACCTACACCGTCAAGACCAGCGGCGGGAAGGATTTCACCATCAAGCTGAAAAGCAATACCTACGCGCAGCTCACACGCAACCTGGGCGACCCCTGGCAGGACTGCACCGGCCAGATGCGCCAGATGCTCACGCCGGGGCGCTTCGTCTACACCTACGGCGTGTTCTATCCCGAAGGCGGCAGCTTCAGCGTTGAAGCCCAGTTCCTCATCTTCACCGGCCGCAAAGTGGGCGAATTCTTCTTCGAACGCCAGGACTGGTGGGTGAAGCAGATTGCCTCGATTGGCGACTTCTACCTGAAGGCGCAGTTTGGCGATCAGCCCATTGATTACAAGAACTACCGCACCACCATTCAACTGAGCGGCGAAAAAGAAGCCGACAATTACCGCCAGGAAACCGACACGATCTCGCGCCTGGTTTACGGTTTCGCCTCGGCCTACCTGCTGACCGGCGATGACCGCTATCTCGAAGGCGCGGAAAAAGGCACCGAATACCTGCGCGAACACATGCGCTTCTACGACATGGATGAGAACATCATCTACTGGTATCACGGCATCGACGTACACGGCAGCCGCGAAGACAAGGTGTTCGCCTCGGAGTTTGGCGACGACTACGACGCCATTCCGGCTTACGAGCAGATTTACGCACTGGCCGGCCCGATCCAGACCTACCGCATCACCGGCGACCCGACCTTCGTGCAACTCCTCTACCAGGCCAACGACCACCGGGTCGACGGCCTGCCGTACGATCCGTTCGACGCCGACCCCGCCAAGTTCCAGCGCGGCGTCGCCGACGTGATCCGCCAGCACGGCGCGGCGCCGGTGGCGGGCTCGATCAACAAGCAGCAGTGGGCGCTCGCGATCCTGAGCTCTGGCCAGGGCGAGGCCACGCGCGCCCTCTGGCTCGACTACGATGTCGGCGGCAACCACGGCCGGCCCGACGCAATGGCGATCGGCCTTTACGCCAAGGGCATCGAGCTCCTGCCGGGCTTCGGTTACCCGCCGGTGCATTTCGGCGGGTGGTACTCGCCGCGCGCGCTCTGGTACAAGCGCACCGCCGCGCACAACACCGTCGTCGTCGACGGACAGGACCAGACGCCCATCCGCAGCACGCCCGAGACCGAGCCGCTCGCCATCCAGCTCAATCCGCAGAAGGGCCTCGCGCGCGGCACCACCACGGCGTGGGCCCTTGGCCGGCACGTGAAGCTGGTCCGCGCCACCGGTCCGCACATGGTGCAGACGGCCAAGCTCGAACAATTCGAGCGCTCGCTGCTGCTCGTGGATATCTCGGCCGACGACAGCTACGTCCTCGACGTCTTCCGCGTTACCGGCGGGCGCGATCACGCCAAGCTCCTGCACGGCAACATCGGCACCGCCACGGCCATCGGCCTCGGCACGGAGCCGCAGCCCGGCTTCGGCCCCGAGGTGCAGATGCGCAACTTCCGCGGTGGCCGGCCGGCCGCCGGCTGGTCGGTGGACTGGCAGATCGAGGACCGGCTGAAGACCCTGCCGCCCGGCGCGGACGTTCACCTGCGGTACACCGACCTCACGACCGATGCCCAGGCTGCGATGGCCGAGAGCTGGCTCGCGTACGCCGACCACGGCGCCAACCACGAAGCCTGGCTGCCGAGCCTCGTCGTGCGCCGGCAGGCCGCGGCCGAGCCGCTCGCGTCCACCTTCGTCGGCGTTCTCGAACCGTATTCCGGCAAGTCCAACCTCGGCGCGATCCGCCGCCTCGCCCTGCAGACCTCCGCCGGCACTGCGGCCGGTGACCAACAGGTCGCCGTGGCCGTCGCATTGGCCGATGGTCGCACCGACCTGCTGATCGCCGCCACGCAACCGACGAGCGGCCCGCGCCCGACGCTCACGCAGCCGGACTGGTCCTGCACGACCGACGCCGATTTCTGCCTCATCCGCCGCGACGCGACCGGCAAGATCGCCCACGTCTTCTTCCACGGCGGCACCTTCATGCAGTGCGGTGACCAACGCTTCGAGCACCGTCCGGGTGCCCTCTGGACCGAACTGTAAAACCACGCTTGACTTGCCTTTCGGCGATTCTACGTTCCGCCTCTTTCCCGTTCTCGGGGTGGTAGCTCAGCTGGTTAGAGCGTCTGCCTGTCACGCAGAAGGTCGCGGGTTCGAGTCCCGTCCATCCCGCCAGTTTCAATAAGGCCCATTTCCCTCGGAAATGGGCCTTATTATTTGAAAATCAGCAGGTACGGGAAAACTACCAACTAGGCTATACTCGGCTGGGTTAGGCTGGATTGTGCTCGATTTGGTGAAAAAATTGGCACTAAATTAGCACTAAATCCCACCAACGATATGCGGCACCGCGAATTCGCTGTCCATGGCCCGTTTAGGGACAAAGCTAAGCGCGGGCAACCCAAGGAATGGTTCCTCCGTTACGCAGTGCCCAATCGCTCCGAAGACGGCACTCCCCTCCTCGACGCCGACGGCAAGGCTGCACTCAGGTACCACCGTCCCTATTACGAGAGCAAGGCGAAGGCCATGGCGGACATTCCTCGTCTGGTGGAACAGTTTGGGGAGACTGGTCACAGCACCTTCGTGCAGTCCCGGGCAGCCGTCGAAGAATACGAACAGGCCAAACAAATCTCACCTGAGGTCAGCCTCGTCGAGGTGGCGAAATTCTGGCGTCTCCACCACCCCGTTCAGGACACCAAAAAAATCGTCGAAATTCTGCCCACATTCCTGGCGGACGTTGAACGCCGTGTCGGGAAAACCCGTCACTGGGAGGATCTCAAATCGCGGCTCAACGCAGCGTTCCTTGAGCAATTCGGAGAGCGAATCCCAGAGACCGTGACCCGTCATGAGGTCATGGCCTACCTCAATCACCACCCCGGCGCCGGTCGCACGGTCCTCAATGAGAAGCGCGCGATCTGCAACTTCTTCGGCTACCTGGTGCAAGAGGGCATCGTCACCCAGAATGTAGCCAGTGGCATCAAGAAGCGCCAACTACCGAGGATCGACGCCAAGGAAGTCCGATTCCTGTCGCTCGACCATGCGGCCCGCTACATTCGCGCGGCAGAACGTTACGATCCTGAACTGGTCGCCCATGAAATCGTGCAACTGATCTCAGGCGTGCGCTCCGATGACGAGATGGCGAATTTCGACGGATCCTGGGTCCATCCGGAGACTCGCGAGATCGTCATCCCGGCCGATATCGCCAAGACGGGTAAGCGGGAGGTCATCAACGAACTGGAGGAGAATTTCTGGTCGTGGTGGTCGGCGTATGGCCGCAAGGGTCTCCTGCGCCCCAAGAACTACGAACCCAGGTGGAACCGAGTTCGAGTTCTGGCCGCGATAAAAGACGTGAACGAGGCGGATCGTCAGGCGCGACTCCCGATCAAGAGGCTTCTTGCATCCGATGAAGCTAAGTCAGCGCTCGCGAACTGGCCTTGGAACGGTCGGAGGCGGACTTTCTGCACCTACCACGTGGCCAAGCACCAGAGCGCCGAGAAAACTGCGCTGATCCTCCGGCATCGTGGTGACAGTTACACCCTCCACGAAAGCTACCGGGGACTGGGGGTCACTCAGGACATGGGCCGGAAGTATTTCGA
>WBUO01000343.1 GCA_008933675.1 Dechloromonas sp. | reverse complement strand
CTCCCCCAACCCCCTGGCCAAGCCGCGAGCCGCACCGCGCCGGCGTCAGGTCAGCAGCGGCGACATCCCACCGGTACTGACCCCCGCCGGCATCGAGGGTTTCGCCGTACGGGCGGCCAGTGACGGCGCCCAGCAGAGCAAACTGAGTGCCCTTCAGGATGTCGTGACCGGGCTGCCGCTCGATGAATCGGTTGCCCTGCTCAAGGGCCTGCTCAAGCAGCAGCGGATGGCCGCCGATGCCGCCGCCGTCAATCCGGATGACGAACTGGCCAAGGACTGGCGCGAAGGCGGCTACCCCTACAAGAACCTGATGCAGCGCCGCAACTACGAGCGGCAGAAATACCGGCTGCAGGTCGAGCTGCTCAAGCTCCAGGCCTGGGTCAAGGAGACCGGGCAGAAGGTCGTGATTCTCTTCGAAGGCCGCGACGCCGCCGGCAAGGGCGGCACCATCAAGCGCTTCATGGAACACCTGAATCCGCGGGGCGCCCGCGTCGTCGCCCTGGAAAAACCCTCCGAAATCGAACGCGGCCAGTGGT
Source organism: Dechloromonas sp. (assembly GCA_008933675.1). Classification (GTDB taxonomy): domain Bacteria; phylum Pseudomonadota; class Gammaproteobacteria; order Burkholderiales; family Rhodocyclaceae; genus Azonexus. The sequence continues at coordinate 3,540 of WBUO01000343.1, read as the reverse complement.
ACTTCCAGCGCTACGTGCAGCACCTGCCGACCAACGGCGAGATCGTGCTGTTCGACCGCTCCTGGTACAACCGCGCCGGCGTCGAGCGGGTCATGGGCTTCTGCAGCGACTTCGAGTATTCCGAGTTCGTCCGTCAGGCGCCGGAGTTCGAACGCATGCTGGCGCGCAACGGCACCCACCTGATCAAGTTCTGGTTCTCGGTCAGCCAGGAGGAGCAGCGCCGCCGTTTCGGCGAGCGCAAGGTGCATCCGCTGAAGCAATGGAAGCTGTCACCCATCGACATGGCCTCGCTGGACAAATGGGATGACTACACCAAGGCCAAGGAGGCGATGTTCTTCCACACCGATACGGCCGACGCGCCGTGGACGGTGATCAAGTCGAACTGCAAGAAACGGGCGCGCCTCAATGCCATGCGCTACGTCCTGCACAAGCTGCCGTACACCAACAAGGACACGACGCGCATCGGCAATCTCGACCCGCTGATCGTCGGCCGCGCCAACGTGGTGTTCGAGCGCGGCGAACACCAGGGCGTGCCCATCCTCTAGGCAGGTTCCGGACAGTCAGGCGAAGCGGGCGCTAACTGACCACGTAGGCGGCGCTACCGGTGGCAATCAGCAGACCGTCTTCGTTCTCCAGCGTCATCTGCACCGAAGCGATGCGGCCACCGAGTCGGGTAATCCGGCCGGTGGCCGTAAACGTCTTGCCGATACCCTGGTGCAGATAGTCGGCACGCAGATCGATGGTGCCGATACGACCGAACCGGTGGCCGACCTGCTCGGCCGTCTCGCCGTTGAATTTCTCGGCAATGCCGACGGTCACCGCAAACCCGCCGACCGTATCGAGGGCGGCGGCAATCACCCCGCCATGCAACCGGCCATGCAGGTAATGGCCGATCAGTTCCGGACGCATGTCGAAGGCCAGCTGCGGCGCCTCCGGCGCGAAGGAGACGACGCGCAGGCCGAGCACTTCGTTGAAACGCAAACGGTGCTCGAAGACGTCGCGCAGCATCGATTCGAGGCGGGCCTGCTCGGCCGTCGTGCGGCGCGGCAGTGGGGGAACGAGGGTCATGATCGGCATCGGGGAAGAGGTGGCGGCATTATCCTTGGCCCGTTCCGCGGCGGTCAATTTTCACGCCTCCGGGAAAACTTGACCTGCCCCGCCAAAATCTAAATACTGCGACGAACAAGAATCAAGGACATTGACATTGATGGCAGGTACATCCTGACAACGCCTCTGTCCTGAATTCAGTCGGAACTGCAATAGGTAGCGCCAATCCAATCAAGTGTGCCTGATGCCCGCGCAGATCTCCTGTGCGCCCAGGCTGACAAGAATGATGTAATCAGCCGTCTGCTGTCTGGAAGCCGGCAGATTGACGACGGTACCCCCCTTCCGGAAGGGATCGGCCATCACCTGCGGACAATCAACCAGCGGCAGCGATATCAGGAGCATCGCCCCATGAATGTCATGAAGACGGATCGCGGTTACTTGTGAAAGGCTGGCGGAAGCAAGCAGCGGCTGCCGACGGCTTGCCAGCAAGGGCAAAAAGGAGGTTCACCGCCACCGCGCATACCATTGCGCCAGACACCATGACAGGACAGTTGCCGGAAAAGCATGGCAGCCCTTCCCGGCAGGCCCTTTCGCCGACACCGGCAACTGCTGCAGTTGCCGCCAGGCAATCCCGTCTTATTCGGCAAACATACGAGACAGAATCATTATTTTTGGCATAATTGGCAATACTTCTCAATTCTCGATAGTCAAATGAAAACCATCTTCCTCGTCGACGATTCAGCCACCATCCTGCTCAGCATCTCGAGCATCCTTTCCAAAGCCGGCTACGCCACCGAGAAGGCGGCGAACGCCGAAGAGGCGCTGCGCAAGCTGCAGGGCGGGCTGAAGATCGACCTCTTGATCACCGACCTGAACATGCCGGGCATGAACGGCATCGAACTGATCAAGGAAGTGCGCAAGCTGCCGGCCTACAAATTCGTGCCCATCCTCTTCCTGACCACCGAATCGCAGCAGTCGCGCAAGCTGGAAGCCAAGGCGGCCGGGGCCTCGGGCTGGATCGTCAAGCCGGCGACAGCCGACGAACTGCTCAACACCATCAAGCTGGTCGTCCGCTGAGCACATGGATTTCGCCAGATTCCTGCAACGCGCCCTGCTGACCGCCATCGTCGTGGCAGTCGGTGCCGGTTCGGCGGTCTATTTCATGCACGGCTGGTTCCACCGGACCTTCGCGCCGGCGCCCATCGCCGACGCGCTGGGTACGATCTTCATCGTCAGCATCGCCTTCCTCGGGCAGTACCTCGTCTCCCGCACCTTTTATCGCGATTACTCGCTGGGACTGGGACACATGGCCGAGAAGGGCGCCGACAAGCAGGCAACCTTCCACAAGGTCGCCGACGAAGTTGCCGGCGAACTGCAGCAGGTCAACGATTTCCACGAAGTCGTGCGCGGCCAGCTGAAGAGCGTCATCGACGCCACGGAAAAAGCCGCCTTCGACATTGTCGAACGCCTGCAGACCATTGACGAGGTCGTCACCCGCCTGGACCGCTTCGTCGACCAGACGACGAACGAAAGCGCCGAACTGGCCAAAGACTCCGAGGCGCGCATCGAGCAGAACCAGGACGTCATCCGGCGCATGGAAGGCTATGTCCAGCAACGCCTGCAGGAATCGGAGCAGGACCAGCTACGCGTCACCGAGGTCGTCCAGGAAGCCCGTTCGCTCGAATCGCTGGTCCAGCTGATCAAGCACGTTGCCGGGCAGACCAACCTGCTCGCCCTCAACGCCGCCATCGAAGCGGCGCGCGCCGGCGAAGCCGGACGCGGCTTCGCCGTGGTCGCCGACGAGGTCCGCAAGCTGTCGAGCGAAACCGAAACCGCCGTCGTCAAGATCAGCCAGGGGATTTCCGCCGTTGCCGAACACATCGAGACGCAGTTCCAGGACAAGCTGTCCAACGTCAATCTGGCCAAGGAACGCCAGCTGCTCGAATTCTTCTCGACGCAGTTGAGCGAACTCGGCCGTGGCTACGAGGAACTGATGCGTCATCAGTCCACCGTCCTCAGCCAGATCCTGGAAGGCAGCCGGCAGCTCGCCAGCATGTTCATGGAAGCCCAGGCCAGCGTGCAGTTCCAGGACGTCACCCGGCAGCAGATCGAACAGGTCATGCAGGCCCTTTCGCAACTGGACGAGCACGCCGGCCTGCTCGCCGAACGCCTGCGCGCCTATGAAGACCCGGCCTTCGTCTACCAGCCGATCGCCAAGCACCTGGAGGCCCTGTACAGCCGCTACGTCATGGAAAGCCAGCGCACCACCCACCAGAGCTCGCTGAAGCGGGAAGCCCTTACCGCCGAACCGGCCAGCGCACGCATCGAACTTTTCTAGCGGGGGAGCCATGCCATCCACTCAAACACTCGCCCTCAGCGAAGACCTGACCATCTACCACGCGCAGGAGCAGAAGCAGGTTCTGCTGGAGGCCCTGGCGACGAGCCAGGAGCTTGAACTGGACCTGTCGCAGGTGGGCGAGATGGACACCGCCG
>WBUO01000026.1 GCA_008933675.1 Dechloromonas sp. | reverse complement strand
CGCCGATATCTACCAGCACGCCGACCTCACCGGCGACTCGCTCAAGCTGTCGAAGCTCGCGGCGCAGACCGATTCCGAATACGTGATCTTCTGCGGCGTGCATTTCATGGCCGAAGTTGCCGACATCATGACCGCCCCCAACCAGATCGCCATCCTGCCCGACCTCGCCGCCGGCTGTTCGATGGCCGACATGGCCAACCTGGCCAAGGTCGAGCGCTGCTGGCGCGAGCTGGGTGAAGTGCTGGACGTCGAAAACGAAGTCACGCCGGTCACCTACATCAACTCGGCGGCCGACCTGAAGGCCTTCTGCGGCGAACACGGCGGCATCGTGTGCACCTCGTCGAACGCCGGCACCATCGCCAGGTGGGCCTTCGAACGTCGACCCAAGGTGCTGTTCTTCCCCGACCAGCACCTCGGCCGGTGGACCGGCCACAACATGGGCTTCCCGATGGACGAGATGGTGGTCTGGGACCCCGACCTGGAAATGGGCGGCCTCACGGCGGAACAGATCCGCAAGGCGCGCATCCTGCTGTGGAAGGGCCATTGCTCGGTGCATCAGATGTTCCAGAAGTCGCAGATCGACGCCTTCCGCGCCAAGTACCCGGAGGGCAAGGTGATCGCCCACCCGGAATGCAATTTCGAGGTCTGCGCCGCCTCCGACTACGTCGGCTCGACCGAGCACATCGTCAAGACCATCAAGGAAGCGCCTGAAGGCACGCGCTGGCTGGTCGGCACCGAACTCAACCTGGTCGACCGCCTGGCCAGGGAAGTGCTGCCGCAGAACAAGATCGTCCAGTTCATGGCGACCACCATCTGCATGTGCTCGACGATGCAGCGCATCGACCCGCAGCATCTGGCTTGGACGCTGGAGAGCCTGGTCGATGGCAAGATCGTCAACCCGATCAAGGTGCCGGAACACGAGGCGAAGCTGGCCAAGCTGGCGCTCGACCGCATGCTGGCCATTTCCTGAGGCCCCATGAGCAAGCCCGCGCTGCACATCACCACCTTCAACATCCACAAGGGCTTTTCGCAATTCAACCGGCGGATGATGGTGCACGAGCTGCGCGAGCGCCTGCGTCACCTGAATCCGGACATCGTCTTCCTGCAGGAAGTGCAGGGCCTGCACCTCGGCCACGCCGAAAACCACCACAACTGGCCGGCTGCGGCCCAGCACGAGTTCCTCGCCGAGGATGTCTGGCCGGCCGCCGCCTACGGCCGCAACATGCTCTACGACCACGGCCACCACGGCAACGCCATCCTGTCGCGCTTCCCCATCCTGCACGCGCACAACCAGGACGTCACCCACCTGCAGTTCGAGAAACGTGGTCTGCTCCATTGCCGCATCGAACTGCCGGAAGGCCCGCCGGCCCACTGCGTGTGCGTGCATCTGTCGCTGTTCGGCTACTCACGGCGCAAGCAGCTGGCGGCGCTGGCCGACTACCTGAACGGCATGGACGATCCGACGGCGCCGCTGATCGTCGCCGGCGACTTCAACGACTGGAGCAACCGCGCCGGCAAGCTGCTCGAACAGAGCCTGGGCATGAGCGAAGTGTTCACCGACCTGGCCAGCCGGCCGGTGCGCAGCTTCCCTGCAGCGATGCCGATGTTCCGCCTCGACCGCATCTATGTCCGCGGATTCGCCGTGCAGCGCACCGAAGTACACCATGGTCTGCCGTGGTCGAAGATTTCCGACCACGCCGCTCTCTCGGCCCATCTGGCAAGGCATGGCCACTGAGTATCTGGCCGGCAACCGCCTGACGCTGCTCGATTCGGGCACCGAGTACTTCCCTGCCCTGCTCGCCGCCATCGAGGGGGCGAACCGCGAGATCTTCCTTGAAAGCTACATCTACGCCGACGATGCAATCGGTCACGAGGTAGCCGGCGCCCTCTGCCGTGCCGCGGCGCGCGGCGTCATCGTCAATGTCATTGTCGACGGCTTCGGCGGGCGCAACTTCGCCGCCGATTTCCTGCCCCGCCTGAGTGCCGCCGGCGTCCGCGCCATGCTCTACCGTCCCGAGCTCGGCCGCTTCCGCCTGCGCCGCCACCGGCTACGCCGCCTGCACCGCAAGCTGGTCGTCATCGATGCCCGCCTGGCCTTCGTCGGCGGCATCAACATCATCGACGACAACAACGCGCCGGCCGACATGCGGCCGCGCTACGACTACGCGGTACAGGTCGAAGGCCCGGTATTGCAGTCCATCCATCATGCCGTTCGGCGCATGTGGGAAATCGTCGCCTGGGTCAATTTCAAACGCCGTTTCCGTCTGGCGCCCCCCGGCAGCCCCTGCTGTCCGCCGCTGGGCACACAGCGTGCAGCCTTCCTGATCCGCGACAACATCCGTCACCGCAACGACATCCTGCACGCCTACATCGAGGCCATCGATGCCGCCCGCGAGGAAATCCTCATCGCCAACGCCTACTTCCTGCCCGGCGTGCGCTTCGGTCGGGCATTGCAGATGGCGGCCCGGCGCGGCATACGCATCACCATCCTGCTCCAGGGCAAGACCGACCATCCGCTGCTGCGCTTCGCCACCCAGGCGCTGTACAGCCTGGCCCTCGAGCAGGGGATCCGCATCTTCGAATACGAGCGGAGCTTCATGCATGCCAAGGTCGCCGTCATCGACGGCGAATGGGCGACCGTCGGCTCTTCCAACATCGACCCGTTCAGCCTGCTGCTGGCCAAGGAAGCCAATGTCGTCGTCCGCGACCGCGACTTTGCCGGCCAGTTGCGCAGCAGCATCCTGGCAGCGCTCACCGACGGCGCCCGCGAAACGCGCAGCGAAGACCTGATGAGCCTGCCCTGGCATTCGCGCTTCCTGCGCTGGCTGAGTTATGGCGTCGTGCGCGCCCTGGTCGGCATCACCGGCTACGGCCCGCGGCATTGGCAGGCCGGCGAGGAGACTCCCGGCCTCAAGCCGGCAGAGAAATCGAACGCTGCCGCGGAATAGCGGCAAAGCTCCAGTGCTCGAGGCCCCAGGCCCAGACGTCGGCCGGCCGCGCCCGGGCAAGTTCCGCCGGCACCGCCTGGCCGAGAAAGCACAGGGCGCGCACCAGTTCGCCGGCCGCGCAATCTGCCGCCAGCGCCGGGGCCAATGTCTGCTTGGAGAGCTTTTCGCCGGCTGCATTGGCCGCCACCGGCAGGTGGGCATAACGCGGCGTCGGGTAGCCCAGACACTGCTGCAGCCAGATCTGGCGTGGCGTCGAGGCGAGCAGATCGGCGCCGCGAACGATATCGGTGATGCCCTGCGCCGCATCGTCGACAACCACCGCCAGCTGGTAGGCGAACAAGCCGTCGGCCCGGCGCAGCACGAAATCGCCGACATCCCGTTCGAGGCTCTGGGCCAGCCGGCCCTGCAAGCGGTCGACGAAGGCGGTATCGCTGCCATCGACGCGCAGCCGCCAGGCGCGCTCGGGGCGGCCAGGCGGCAGACCTTCGCGACAGGTACCGGGATAGGCCAGGCCGCCGTCGACCGCCGGCCGCCGCGCCGAATCGGCGATCTCCTTGCGCGAACAGGCGCAGGGATAGGCAAGGCCGGCCCGGCGCAGGGCATCCAGCGCCGCTTCGTAAGCCGCATCGCGCTCACTCTGCCAGAGCACCGGGCCGTCCCAGGCGAAGCCGTAGGCCTCCAGCGTGTTCACGATCTGTTCGGCCGCCCCCGGCACGTTGCGCGGCCGGTCCACATCCTCCATGCGCAACAGCCATTCGCCGCCCTGCGTGCGGGCGTCGAGATAGCTGCCGACGGCGGCGACCAGCGAACCGAAATGCAATGGCCCGGTTGGCGATGGGGCGAAGCGGCCGCGGTAACGCGGGGCAGGCTCCGGCACGGCCGATGGAACAGCCACGAATCAGGCCTCGCCGGAGGCGAAACGGAAGCTGTTGCGCCCCTCATGCTTGGCCCGGTACATGGCCTTGTCGGCGGCCGCGATGATCTCGATCGCCGTGCTGCCGTCGCGCGGATAGCCGCTGATGCCGATGCTGCCACCGATGACGACCGCCTCGCCGGCGACGGCGACCGGATCGGCCAGTACCGTCAGCAGGGCACCGGCGATCTTGGCAATCACCGCCCGGTCTTCGGTGGCATCGAGCAGGATGATGAACTCGTCGCCGCCCAGGCGGGCCACCGTATCGATCTCGCGCACCTCAGCCACCATGCGCTCGGCCACCGTGCGCAGCACCACGTCACCGGCACCGTGGCCGAGACGGTCGTTGATTTCCTTGAAATGGTCGAGGTCGATGAAGAGCAGGGCCAGCGGCTCGCCGGTTCGCCGCGAGCGGGCCAGCGCCTGGGCCAGGCGATCGAGGAACAGGCGGCGATTGGGCAGACCGGTCAGGCTGTCGTGACTGGCCAGATGATCGAGTTCGCGCTGTTTCTCCTGCAGTGCCGCCATCTGTCCGTCGACCTGCTTCTGCAACGAATCAACGCTGCGGGCGAGAACGCCGATCTCGTCGCGCCGCTGCACCGGCAGGGGCGTACGTGCCTCGCCCGAGGAAAAGCGCTCGACCGAGCGCAACATCTGGTTCAGCGGCCGGATCACCGCCCGCGCCAGAAGGATCGCCAGAAAGATCGAGAGCACGCTGAAGGCAACGACGATGCGGGCGGTCGCCGCTCCCACCGTATCGCTGCTGGCCAGCACCTCGGCCAGCGGCTGCGACAGGCCGAGGATGAAGGAGCGGTCATCGTGCTCGGCCGGCAAGCGGTGTTTGACGAAGGCGGCCACCACCCGCCCCTGACCGGGCATGTCGGCCACTGTCACCAGCTCGCCCGGCTCGCCGGCAACCAGCCCGGCCGTCGCCGGGAACTCGTCCTGGATCAGCACGCGCCGCCCGCGATCGAAGGCAAACGCCTTGGCGGGATCTGGATGGACCAGGAAATCGCCGTGGCGGTTGGTCAGCATGAAGGCAACATTGCTTGGCAACTCGGCCGACAGCTGCTGGAAGATGCGCCCGATGTCGACGCTGATCACGACCAGGCCGAGCACCCGGCGCCCGTCGCGGATCGGCACGGCCAGTTGCAGAGTCGGCTTGCCCAGGCTGGCGTGCGCCCCTTCCTCATGATTGATCGCCGGCGGCGAAATGTAGACGCGCCCCGGTGGCAGGCGCAGGGTCTCGTATACATAGGGGAAGTGCCCCTTCTCCTGCATCTCGTCGCCGGCCACCCGGACCAGGCCGCTGTCATCGCGGTCGATGCGCACACGCTCCATGCCATGCTCGGCCGCCGCAATCAGGCGCACCTGGAAATACTCCGGACGGGTTTCCAGCATGCCGGCAAACAAGGCATCCACGCCCTCCTCGGCCCCTCCCCGCGCCTCGGCTCCGGTCGCCGACAAGGCCTGGGCGAGCAGCGGATGCCTGGCCAACATGCGGACATCGCGCACCACCCCCTCCAACGTCACCAGCAATTGCCGGACAAGAACCTGATTCGCCGTCAGCAGGCGCTGCTCGGCCGCCGTCACCAGCAGCGAACGGCTGGTCGAGAAGGCGTAATAGCCGGTCAGTCCCGAGGCCAGCACGCCGATCAGCGCCAGCAGCAAGGTGAAGCGGCCACCCAGGCCGGGACGGATGGTCGGCAGCTTCACGGTGCCAGCACCCGGTGCAGGCGGTCACCGGAAATCACCCGGGCCCACAAACGCTCGCGCCGCGCGTAGTCCTCGACCGCCACCAGCCAGCGCAGCTGATCCTGCGGCCGATTCTCGGCCGCCTCGGCGATCGTGCTGCCCAGCCCCTGGCGGCTGACCAGCAGATCGCTCACCGCCGGCTCCAGCATATAGTCCAGCCAGGCCTCGACCAGCCGGCGATCACGCACCCCGCTCGCCACCACCCAGCAATCCAGCCAGGCGAGCGCCCCCTCGCGCGGGATGACATAGCCGACATCGGCCCCGGCCGCCCGCAGCAGGCGCAACTGCTGGCGGCCATAGTTGGCCAGCATCAGCGCCACACGATGGCGGCGGAAAACCTCCACCGACTCTTCGGGCTGCGTGTAGAAACCCAGCACGTTGCGGCGCAACTCGATCAGACGTTCGACCGCCGGCCGCCAGTCGCCGGAAGCCAGGGCGAAGGGCTGCTCCGAGCCGAGGCTGAGCATGGCCAGCGAAAAATTGTGCGTACCGCCGTTGTAGGCCAGCACGCGTCCGTGCAGCGCCGGATCCCACAGTGCCCGGAGCGAATCCGGCGGCACCACGAACTGGCTGCGGTCATAGATCAGCCCCATCTCGGCATAGGTGTAGGGGATTCCGTACACCTGCCCGCCACGCAGCAGCCCGGGAATTGCCTCGACCTGCCGGAAGCGCGGCAGCTGCCGACGAATGTTGGCGATCGCCGCCGGATCAACGGGCAAGGCCATGCCGCCATCGATATAGCGCTGCAACTCCGCCGTATTCACCGCAAAGACATCGAAATCCCGTCCGCCGTTGGCACTCATCCGCTGCCACAGCGCCGTATCCGAATCGATCTGCGTCACCTCGACGCGCACCTTGTGGCGCTGCTCGAAGCCTTGCACGACATCCGGATCGGCATAGCCCGGCCAGGCCAGCACCCGCAACACCGGCCGCTCGGCAGCCTGCAGCGCCGGCATTGGCAGCAGGGCCAGACAAAAGGAGAGCAACAGGAGGGCGCAGCGACGGGTACCGAGCATGCGACGAGTATCACTCAATCAACTCGCCTTCGCCACCATGTGGCTGGAGTATGGCAAACGCGAAGGGTATGCATCCTGTCCGTTCCAGCCAGAAACTTATTGCTCCGTTAGCACTCTCAAGCAGCGAGTGCTAAAATGATTGTGAACCTTTCTGGAGGACACCACGCCATGACCCATGCCCTGGCTCATCCCATTCCCTCTACCGTCGGTAACATCGATGCTTACATTCAGGCAGCGAACCGTTATCCGATGCTTTCCGAGGCGGAAGAGACCCGGCTGGCCGAGCGTTTCCACAACGAAGGCGATGTGGAAGCGGCGCGGCAGCTCGTGCTCTCCCATCTGCGCCTCGTCATCTCCATTGCCCGCGGTTATCTCGGTTACGGCCTGCCGCATGCCGACCTGATCCAGGAAGGCAACATCGGCCTGATGAAGGCGGTCAAGCGCTTCGACCCTTCGCGCGGCGTGCGTCTGGTGTCGTTTGCAATGCACTGGATCAAGGCCGAGATTCACGAGTACATCCTGAAGAACTGGCGACTGGTCAAGGTGGCGACGACCAAGGCGCAGCGCAAGCTGTTCTTCAACCTGCGCAGCCTGAAGAACGACTATGAGGGCGTCGACACCCTGTCCGGCACGCAGGCGGCGGAAGTCGCTGCGCGCCTCGGCGTCAAGCAGGACGAGGTGGTCGAGATGGAAACCCGCCTGTCCGGCCGCGACCTGGCGCTGGAAGGCAATCCGGACGACGGCGAGGACGCCTTCGCACCGATCGATTACCTGGCCGATTCGCGTTACGAGCCGACCCGCGTCATCGAAAGCAAGGCGGTCGCCCGCCTGCAGGATGAAGGCCTGCAGGAAGCACTGGCCGCCCTCGACCCACGCAGTCGGCGCATCGTCGAAGCGCGCTGGCTGCACGACGGCGAGGCGGCGACGCTGCACGAACTGGCCGCCGAGTTCGAGGTTTCGGCCGAGCGCATCCGGCAGATCGAGGTCAAGGCGCTGCAGAAGATGCGCGGTGTATTGACGCCGGCCTGAGGCTTGACGACGTATCAAACGAAGAAGGGAGCCACCGGCTCCCTTCTTCGTTTACCCCTCCCTCGCTTGTCTCTCCGAGTCGCTCCGGCGCCGGGCGGGGGCTGCCCTGAACACGGGCTGCCCCCCGGCAAGCCAGCGTCGCCGGGATTCCCGCTTTCACGGGGACGGCGGGCTCCGGCGCCCGGGAAACGCGATCAGTTCTTCTTGCCGGCCTTGCCCGTCTTGCCGGCGACGATATCGCCCTTGAATTCGTTGTCCACCAGCGGCGGCGCATCGACCTGCGGGACGTGACACTGGGTGCAGTTGTGGCGGGCAGCGGCGGCGCCGGGCAGCAGCTTGCCTTCGCGGTCGCGGAAGTGGCTGTCGCCGATCTTCGGCGCCTTCTTCTTCTGGTAGGTATCGGCACCATGACAGCTCAGGCACTGGTTCTCCTCCAGCGTGATCTCGTCGAAGTTCTCGACGGCATGGGGAATCACCGGCGGCTGATCGCGGAAGGTACGCGCCACCTTTTCCTGACCGCCCGGCTTGCCGCCGAGGTATTTCTTGGCATCCGGTGCCTGGTCGACCGCCGCCACGTCGGCGCCGCGCATCGGTGCCGGCGCCTGCTGGGCCAGTGTCGGCGCAGCGAACGTCCAGCAGGCGGCGGCCGCCAGTACGGCAAAAGTCGTCTTCACGGTCTGTTTCATGGTGGCGCTCCTCCTCAGATATTCGCAGATCGATCGGCCGCGGGCGGCGCCTGCGGCACCGTCGAGACCGGGTTATTGAAACGCAGGCCGAAGGCAAATACGTCCTTCGAGCAGACATCGATGCAACGGCCGCAGTTGGTGCAGTTCGCTGCCAGAATCACCGGCCCGACACCCTGCCCCTCGCCCTTCAGCGCCGGGCGGATGACCTGCGGCTCGGGGCAGACTTCGAAGCAGTCCATGCAGTCGTTGCAGGCCTGGCGCGCCGGCGCCGCAACGCGTACCGGCGACCAGCGGCCGAGCAGGCTGTAGAAGGCGCCGACCGGGCAGAGGTGGCCGCACCAGCCGCGGCTCATCACGAACAGGTCGAACAGGAAGACCGCCAGGACCACCGTCCACGCGGCGCCGATACCGAAGATCAGGCCGCGGTGCAGCATCGAGACCGGGTTGATCAGCTCCCACAGCACGACGCCGGTCAGCGCCGAGCCGAGCAGCACCATGCCCAGCATCCAGTAGCGGGTGGCACGGGCAATGTGGGCGCTGCCCTTGATGCCGAGCCGGCCGCGCAGCCAGCCGGCGGCGTCGGTGACCATGTTCACCGGGCAGACCCAGCTGCAATAGACGCGGCCGCCAAGCAGCAGGTAGAAGGCGACGACGATGGCCAGCCCGATCGCTCCCAGGGTTTCCGGCAGGTGGCCGGCGAGCGCCGCCTGCAGTGCGACGAAGGGATCGGTCAGCGGCAGGAAATCGAGCGTGTAGCTGTAATTCAGGTTGCCCTTGACGATCCAGATGCCGGCCAGCGGGCCGAGCAGGAACAGGGCGAGGATGCCGATCTGCGTCAGGCGGCGCAGGATCAGCCAGCGGTGGGCTTTCAGCCAGCCCTTTTCGGCCACCGCTTCGGCACCGATGCGCTTGTCGCTCATGGCTTGCCTCCCAGACCGGGTGGCAGACTCGGGATGGCCAGGGACTCGTTGGCCGGCAGATCGCGCGCCGGGGCGGTCATGCCCGAGGCCGGATCGTAGTGACCGGGCAGCTTGGTGCCTTCCGGCATGCGGTCAGGCAGGTCGAGCATCTTCGATTCGTCGATCAGCGAATGGCCGGCCTTCTTCTGTTCCTCCCAGCCGAGCTGATAGTGGGCGCCCAGTTCGCCCTTGGCGAGCGCCGGCGGCAGCACGCGGATGGCGGCTTCCTGCAGCACGCAGGCCTGCTCGCACTTGCCACAACCGGTGCAGTGTTCGGAATGCACGGTGGGCAGAAACATCGCATGGCGTCCGGTACGCTGGTTACTCTGGATATCCAGCGTGATCGCCTTGTCGATGACCGGGCAGACGCGGTAGCAGACGTCGCAGCGCAGACCGAGGAAGTTGAGGCATGTCTCGTGGTCGATCAGCACGGCAACGCCCATCTTCGCCTGGTTGATGTCGGTCAGGCCGTGATCGAGGGCGCCGGTCGGGCAGGCCTTGATGCAGGGAATGTCCTCGCACATCTCGCAGGGAATCTTGCGTGCCGTGAAGTACGGGGTACCGGTGGCCACCGGCGTTTCCGGCTTGGCCAGCGCCAATGTGTCGTAGGGGCAGTCGCGCACGCACAGGCCGCAGCGGATGCAGGCGCCGAGGAAATCGTCTTCCGGCAGGGCGCCGGGTGGGCGCAGGGCGAGCGCCGGCAGGGCCTTCGACTGCTTGGCGTAAAGGCCAAGCCCGAGGCCGAGCAGGCCGACGCCGCACGCCATGCGGGCGGAGTCGAAGAGGAATTGCCGGCGGGCGGCGTTGCTTTTCGGGGTAGATGCTTTCATGTCGTCACGTCAGATTCCGGTTCAGCCGGTCGCGGACGGGCCCCTTTACCCGTCCGCGCCGACACTCCCTGATTGCCTCGTCAAATGGATGTCAGGCCTTGACCACCTTGCAGGCGCACTTCTTGAAATCCGTCTCCTTGGACAGCGGACAGGTGGCATCGAGCGTCAGCTTGTTGACCAGACGATGCTCATCGAAGAATGGTGCGAAGACAAGGCCGAGCGGCGGCTTGTTGCGGCCGCGGGTTTCCACCCGCAACTGGATCTCGCCGCGCCGGGTGGCCAGCTTGACCACGTCGTTGCGCGCCAGACCGCGGCTCTTGGCATCCTGCGGGTGCATGTAGACCACGGCATCGGGCATTGCCTTGTACAACTCGGGCACACGCCGGGTCATCGAGCCGGTATGCCAGTGCTCCAGCACGCGGCCGGTGCACAGCCACAGGTCGTATTCGCTGTCCGGCGACTCGGCGGCCGGCTGGTACGGCAGCGCAAACGCCACCGCCTTGCCGTCGGGGAAACCGTAGAAACGCACGCCCTCCCCCTTCGGCACGTAGCTGTCGTAGCCCTCACGGAAACGCCACAGCGTTTCCTTGCCGTCGATGACCGGCCAGCGCAGACCGCGCGCCTTGTGATAGACGTCGAAGTTGGCCAGATCGTGGGCATGACCGCGACCGAAGGCGGCGTACTCCTCGAACAGCCCCTTCTGCACGTAGAAGCCGAAGTCCTTCGACTCCTCGTTCATGTAACCCTTGATGGCATGCGCATTGACCCTGGCCACCTCATCGAGTCCCCAGCGGGTGGTGTCCTTGTTGGCGTAGAGCACGTCGTACAGCGTCTTGCCCTTGTATTCCGGGGCCTTGTCGAGCAGTTCGGCCGGCCATACCTCGTCGGTCCTGAAACGCTTGGAAAACTCGATGTACTGCCACAGGTCGGACCTGGCCTCGCCCGGCGCCTTGACCTGCTGGCGCCAGAACTGGCCGCGCCGTTCGGCGTTGCCGTAGGCGCCTTCCTTCTCCATCCACATCGCCGACGGCAGGATCAGGTCGGCCGACATCGCCGAAACGGTCGGATAGGCATCGGAATGGACGACGAAGGCCTTGGGATTGCGCCAGCCCGGATAGATCTCCTCGTTGATGTTCGGCCCGGCCTGCATGTTGTTGGTCGTTGTCGACCAGAAGAAGCCGAGCTTGCCATCCTTCAGCGCCCGCGACTGGGCCACGGCGTGCAGCCCGACCCAGTCGGGGATGGTGCCGGCCGGCAGCTTCCACAGCTTCTCGGAGAGTTCGCGGTGCTTCGGATTGGTCACCACCATGTCGGCCGGCAGGCGGTGGGCAAAGGTGCCGACCTCGCGCGCCGTGCCGCAGGCCGACGGCTGGCCGGTCAGCGAGAACGGGCTGTTGCCGGGCTCGGAAATCTTGCCGACCAAGAGGTGCACGTTGTAGATCATGTTGTTCACCCAGGTGCCGCGCACGTGCTGGTTGAAGCCCATGGTCCAGAACGAGGTGACCTTGGTCTTCGGATCGGCGTAGGCCTTGGCCAGCGCCTCCAGCCGGTCCTTGGGCACGCCGGAGATCTCGTGCGTCTTGTCCAGCGTGTATTCGGAGACGAACTGGGCAAACTCATCGAAACTGATGTCGCTGGCGGCCATCGGGTTGCCCTTCGGCTTGCCGTCCTCGCCCGGGTAGCCGTTGTTCATCGCCACCTTTTCCAGCGGGTGGTTGGGACGCAGGCCGTAGCCGATGTCGGTGACCCCCTTCTTGAACTTGACGTGCCTGGCGACGAAGTCCTTGTTCACGGCGCCGTTCTGGATGATGTAGTTGGCGATGTAGTTGAGGATCGCCAGATCGGAATTGGGCTTGAAGATCAGCTCGTTGTCAGCCAGTTCGCAGGAACGGTGGGTGAAGGTCGACAAGACGTGGATCTTGACGTGCCTGGCGGTCAGCCGGCGATCGGTGATGCGTGACCAGAGGATCGGGTGCATCTCGGCCATGTTCGAGCCCCACAGCGCGAACACGTCGGCATGCTCGATGTCGTCGTAGCAGCCCATCGGCTCGTCGATGCCGAAGGTGCGCATGAAACCGACGACGGCCGAGGCCATGCAGTGGCGGGCATTGGGGTCGAGATTGTTGGAACGGAAGCCGGCCTTGAACAGCTTGGCCGCGGCATAACCTTCCCAGACCGTCCATTGACCGGAGCCGAACATGCAGATGTTCTTCGGCCCGCCTTCCTTCAGCGCCGCCTTGCACTTCTCTTCCATGATGTCGAAAGCCTGTTTCCAGGAGATCGGCTGGAAGTCGCCGTTCTTGTCGAACTTGCCGTCCTTCATGCGCAGCATCGGCGTCTTCAGGCGGTCATGGCCGTACTGGATCTTCGACAGGAAATAGCCCTTGATGCAATTGAGGCCGCGATTGACCGGCGCATCCGGATCGCCCTGGGTGGCGACGATGCGCCCGTCGCGGGTACCGACCAGCACGCCGCAGCCGGTGCCGCAATAGCGACAGACGCCCTTGTCCCAGCGCACGCCGTCATTGCCCTGCTTCTGCTGCGCCAGGGCGGCAGCGGGGGCGCTGATGCCGGCCACCGTGGCAGCAGCGGCAACGGCATTGCTCTTGATGAAATCGCGCCGGCTCAGTTTCATGTCCATCATCTCAGGCCTCCTCGTCTGGATCGGTTTCGTACTGGTGATACACCAGCGAAGCCGAGAGCACCCCCGGCAACTGGCGAATCGTTTCAAAATGGGAAAGGGTGGCGTCGTCGCCGGCGGTTTCGATGCTGACGATCATCCGCCCGTCGTCGGCGACAGCATGCACCTCGACGCCGGCCAGGGCCTTCAACGCCTGCTGCACGCCGTGCACCTGTGCCGGCAGCGCGCCGACGATGACGCTGGAAATGTGGATGCCTGCGGAAACCTGACCGTCCATGCCATACCCCCGAATGCTGTTGCGACGGGAGGCTACCCCTGTGCGGGCGTACTTCTTTAGCGTGGATCAAAGTCGGGAAATAACCCCACGACTTCTGGCGTTATGTTGACGCAGGTCAACAAAGACCGGGTACGACCCGGCGGGCGTTGGCTGCCGTCATGGCGCTCAGCACATCGACCGGAACGCCGCGCAAGGCTGCCAGTTCGCCGGCGATACGCGGCAGTTCGCCGGGCGTGTTGCGACCGCCGGCCAGCCAGGCCGGCGGGATGTCCGGGGCGTCGGTCTCGAGGACGATGGCCTCGTCAGGCAGGCTGGCCGCCAGTTGGCGGATGCGTGTCGAGCCGCTGTAGGTCATCGCGCCGCCGAAGCCGAGCGCAAAGCCGAGCTTCAGGAACTCGTCGGCCTGCTGGCGGCTGCCGTTGAAGGCATGGGCGATGCCGCCCGGCACGCGGATGCGGCGCAACTGCTTGAGCACGGCATCGACGGCGCGCCGTACATGCAGTACCACCGGCAATTCGAATTCGCGGGCCAGTTTCAGCTGTTCGACGAAGAAATATTCCTGGCGTTGCGGATCGACGTCGGCAACATAGTGATCGAGACCGATCTCACCAAGCGCCACCGGCCGCTCGCCGGCCAGCCAGCGACGCAATTCGGCGAGATCGGCCGGCTGCGCGGCTGCGACGTACAGGGGGTGAATGCCGTAAGCGGCGACACAGCCGGGATGGCGCGCCGCGCAGTCGCGCACGGCGGCGAAGTTGCCGACAGCCACGGCCGGCACGAGGATACGGCCGACACCGGCGGCCAGCGCTGCCGCCAGCACTGCCTCGCGATCGGCGGCGAACTCGCCGGCATCGAGATGGCAGTGCGTGTCGATCAGCATTTGAGGAAGGGGAAATCGACGTCCGGCCGCCGACCGGCAATCAGTGCTGTCAGGGCGGCCGCCGAGCCACAGGCCATGGTCCAGCCCAGCGTGCCGTGGCCGGTGTTGAGCCACAGGTTGTCGTAGCGTGTGGCGCCGATCAACGGCCGGTTGGACGGCGTCGCCGGACGCAGTCCGCACCAGAATTCCGGCGGACCGTCGATCTCCAGGCGCGGGAAAAGCTGACGGGTACGCTGGATCAGCGCCTGGCAGCGCACCTCGTTGAGTTCCAGGTTGTAGCCGTTGAACTCGGCCGTGCCGGCGATGCGCAGGCGGTTGCCGAGACGCGAGAAGACCAGCTTGCGCTCGTCGTCGGTGATGCTGACGGTCGGCGCCCGCCCGCCATCGAGCAGCTGCAGCGTCGCCGAATAACCCTTGGCAGGATAGACCGGCAAACGCATACCGAGGGGCTTGAGCAAACGCGGCGAGTAGCTGCCGAGCGCGACGACGTAGGCGTCGGCCGTCAGCAGTTCGGGCCCGGCCGCACTGCTGGCCACAACGCCGGCCACCCGGCGCCCGGCGACGGCCAGCTTGTCGACGCTCAGACCATGCCGAAAGCCGACGCCGGCCGCGCCGGCACGACTGGCAAGCGCCCGGGTAAACAGATGGGCATCGCCCGATTCATCGGCTGCCGTGTAGTCGCCGCCGACCAGCAGATGGCGGGCATCGGCCAGGGCCGGCTCGATTTCCAGGCAGCGCTCGACATCGACGGTTTGCCGGTCGACACCGAAACCGGCCATGAGGCGGGCCGCCTCGCTGGCCGCGGCAAATTCCTGAGGGTCGGTATAGACATGCAGGATGCCGCGCGTCAGCTGGTCGTAATGCAGATCGAGTTCGCTGCGCAGCTGGCCGAGTTGCTGCCGGCTGTATAGCGACAGGGCGACGATCGCCGCCATGTTGCGGCGCGTTGCGCCGGGCAGGCATTCGCCGAGAAAGCGCAGGCCCCAGGCGAGTTGCGCCGGATCGGCGCGCCAGCGCCAGAGCAGTGGCGCATCCTCGCGCCCGAGCCAGCGGCGCAGGCGGGAAAAAACATGCGGATTAGCCCAGGGTTCGGCATGCGAGACGGAAATCTGACCGCCGTTGGCGTAGCTGGTTTCCATGCCGGCCTGCGCCTGGCGATCGACGACGGTGACTTGATGACCGGCCCTGGCCAGGTACCACGCACTCGTCGTGCCGACGACGCCGGCACCCAGCACGAGAATCCTCAAGCTGGCACCCTCAAGCCTCGCCGCCCCGCTCACGCGCGATGCGGGTGACTTCCGGGATGTGGCGCATGCCGCGCATGACCGCCGCCAGGTGGTTGCGGTGCGCCACCTGGATGGTGAAGCGGAGCAGCGTGAACAGGCGCTCCGGATCGGCATCCATCGACACGTATTCGATGTTCGAACCAGCCTCGGCGATGGCTGCCGCGACCTGGCCGAGCACGCCGCGCGTGTTCTTGACCTCGACCTTGATGCGGATGTCGAACAGCTTGCCGTCTTCCGGCTCCCATTCGACGTCGATCCACTTCTGCGGCTCGGCCGAGCGCGACTTGCGGATCGCCGGGCAGTCATGCGTGTGGATGACCAGTCCGCTGCCCTTCTTGATCGAGCCGATGATCGGATCGCCGGGGATCGGCTGGCAGCACTTGGCCAGCTGGATGGCCATGCCTTCGGTACCGTGGATGGCCAGGGTCATGTTGCCGGGCTTTTCCGGCGACAGGTTCTCGCGCGCCAGCAGGCGGCGGGCGACGACCGAAGGCAGCCGTTTGCCGAGGCCGATCTCGGTGTACACCTCCTCGATCGACTTCTGGCCGCCGGATTTGACCAGCTGCTCCCAGGCATCGGACGGAATGGAGATCGGCACCACGCCGAGAGACAGCAGTTCCTGGCGCAGCAGGCGCTCGCCGAGGCGGGCCGATTCCTCGTTCTGCATGGTGCGCAGGAAATGGCGGATCTTGCTGCGCGCCCGGCCGGTCTTGATGTAGGTCAGCCATACCGGGTTGGGGCTGGCCTGCGGCGAGGTGATGATCTCCACCAGATCGCCGTTCTTCAGCTCGCTGCGCAGCGGCGCCAGTTCGTGATTGATGCGCGCCGCCGAGCAGTGGTGGCCGACGTCGGTATGCACCGCATAGGCGAAATCGACGACGGTGGCGCCGCGCGGCATGGCCATGATCTTGCCCTTCGGGGTGAACACGTACACCTCGTCGGGGAACAGGTCGATCTTGACGTTCTCGAAGAACTCGGCGGAATCGCTGCCCTGCATCTCGAGCAGCGACTGCAGCCACTTGTGCGTCTTGACCTGCAGGTCGGCACCGCTTTCCTCGCTGTCCTTGTACAGCCAGTGCGCGGCGACGCCCTCCTGGGCGACGTTGTGCATCTCGCGGGTGCGGATCTGCACCTCGACCGGCGTACCGTACGGACCGATCAGCGTCGTGTGCAGCGACTGGTAGCCGTTGGCCTTGGGGATCGCGATGTAGTCCTTGAACTTGCCGGGCACCGGCTTGTAGAGGCTGTGCAACGCACCGAGCGCCAGATAGCAGGTCGGCACGTTGTCGACGACGACACGGAAGCCGTAGATGTCGAGCACCTGCGAAAAGGACAGCTGCTTGTCCTTCATCTTGCGGAAGATCGAATACAGGCTCTTCTCGCGGCCGAACACCTCGGCGCGCAGGCCGGCGCTTTCCAGCTTGCCCTCGATGCCGTCGAGGATGCGCGTCAGCAGTTCGCTGCGATTGCCGCGCGCCGCCTTCAGCGCCTTGGCCAGCACCTCGGCGCGGTGCGGATAGATCAGACGGAAACAGAGATCCTGCAGTTCGCGGTAGAGCTTGTTCAGGCCCAGGCGCAAGGCGATCGGGGCGTAGATCTCGAGCGTTTCGCGGGCGATCCGGGCGCGCTTGTCGGCGCGCATCGCCGACATCGTCTGCAGGTTGTGCTGGCGGTCGGCCAGCTTGATCAGCACGACGCGCAGGTCGCGCGCCATGGCCATCAGCATCTTGCGGAAGTTTTCCGCCTGCGCCTCCTGGTACGAGGCGAATTCCATCTTGTCGAGCTTGGACAGGCCGTCGACCAGCTCGGCGACTTCCTTGCCGAAGGTATCGGCCAGTTCGCGCTTGCTAGCCCCGGTGTCCTCAAGCACATCGTGCAACAGGGCAGCACAGATCGCATCGGCGTCCATGCGCCATTCGACGACGGCGCCGGCAACCGCCAGCGGATGAGTGATGTAGGGCTCGCCCGACATGCGCTTCTGCGCTGCATGGGCTTTGGCGGCAAAGGCATAGGCCGCCTTGATGCGCTCCCGGTCTACCGGAGCGAGGTAATCCAGGCTATCGAGGAAGACGCGGTAAGCGGGTTCCTCGACGGCAGGCGGTGGAGTCGACGGCAGGGTGTCCATCAGCCTTCACCGCCCCGGCTTTCAGGCCTGACCGCGATTGAGCACTTCCAGGCCGACCTTGCCAAGAGCCATTTCGCGCAGGGCGACAACGGTCGGCTTGTCCTTTTCGGCGTCAACCAGCGGCGTCGCGCCGTTGGCGAGCTGACGGGCACGATGGGCAGCCGCCAGGGTCATCTGGAAGCGGTTGGGGATACGTTTCAAGCAATCGTCGACGGTAACGCGGGCCATGGAAAACCTCTAAATCAGATCAATCGTGCAAAAAGGGCGGCGTGACGCTCACGCTGGGCCGGCAGACTCAGCCGCGAAGCGCGCACAACGGCGCGCAAGTCTTCCAACGCCCTATCCAGTTGGTCGTTAATAATAACATAGTCGAATTCCCCGACATGGCGCATCTCCGCCTGTGCTGCGGCCAGGCGGCGGGAGATCACCTCGCTGCTGTCGGTACCGCGGCCGGTCAGGCGGCGGGTCAGCTCCTCCATCGACGGCGGCAGGATGAATACCCCGATCGCCGCCGGAAACAGCGCCCGCACCTGCTGCGCCCCCTGCCAGTCGATTTCGAGCAGGACATCGCCACCGCTCGCCAGGCGATCGGCGATCCGCTTCTTCGATGTCCCATAGAAATTGCCATGCACCTCGGCCCATTCGAGGAAATCGTGGCGATCGATCATGGCGCGAAATTCGTCCGAATCGACGAAGTGGTATTCGCGCCCGTCCTGCTCGCCCGGCCGCGGATCGCGGGTGGTATGGGAGATGGACAGCTGCACCTCCGGCTCGTTTTCGAGCAGCAGGCGAACCAGCGTGGTCTTGCCGGCACCGGAGGGCGCCGCGACGACATAGAGATTTCCGGCCATGGTGGTCAGACCTATTCCAGGTTCTGGATCTGCTCGCGCATCTGCTCGATCAGCAGCTTGAGGTCCATCGAGGCCTGCGAGACTTCGGTGACCGCCGACTTGGAGCCGAGGGTGTTGGCTTCGCGGTTGAGTTCCTGCATCAGGAAATCGAGGCGCTTGCCGCAGGCACCGCCCTGCTTCAGCACACGCTCGACCTCGTCGAGATGGGTCAGCAGACGCCCCAGCTCCTCGGCGACGTCGATGCGGGTGGCGAAGACGGCGACTTCCTGCAGGATGCGGTCGTCGCTGGCATTGCCGAGGGCTTCGACCAGGCGCTGGCGCAGCCTGTCGGTAAACAATGCCTGGGCTTCCGGAATGCGCGGTGCCACCTGGGCGACGATGGCACGCATGGCGTGCACGCGATCGAGGATCAGCGCCGCCAGCTTGTCGCCCTCGCGACCGCGACTGGCAGTGAAATCGGCAAGCGCCTCGCGGGCGAGCGCCAGGGCCTCGGCCCCGACGGCAGCAAAATCGACATTCTGCTCACCGAACATGCCGGGCCAGCGCAGGATTTCATTGACCGTCAGCGGCGGCGCCTCGGGCATCTCGTCGCGCACCTTCTGCCCCAGCGTCTTCAGTGCGGCCAGCAGTTCGCCATTGAGCTGCAGTTGTTCGCTGCGCGTTGCCGCAGCGTTGAACGACAGACGGCATTCGATCTTGCCCCGCGACAGGCGGCTGGACAGCAGTTCGCGCAGCGGCAGTTCGAAGGCGCGCAACTCCTCGGCAATGCGGAAATGGAAATCGAGATAACGGGAATTGACGCTTTTCAGTTCGAGTTGCAGCGATCCCCGTTCGAAATCTCGCGTGCGCGCTGCATAACCGGTCATACTGCAAATCATTGAGGGCTCTCCAGCTTTACAGGCCGGACGACACGCCCGAAAATGCCTGACTTTGCATCATAACCGCGAGAACGATGGCGCAACAAGCCAATCAGCCGCTACCCAACGGCTTCCCGCTTGAGGAGTACACGATCGACCGCCAGCTCTCGCTCGGCGGGTTTTCCATCGTCTACCTCGCCAGCGATCCCGACGGCAAGCAGGTCGCCATCAAGGAATATCTGCCGAACAGTCTCGCGCTGCGCGGCAAAGGCGATGTCCGCCCGGTGATCACCCCCGACCACCAGGGCGCCTTCCGCTACGGCATGAAGTGCTTCTTCGAGGAAGGACGTTCGCTGGCCAAGCTGTCGCACCCGAACGTCATTCGCGTGCTCAATTTCTTCCGCGCCAACGACACCGTCTATATGGTGATGGAATACGAGCACGGACGAACGCTGCAGGAATTCATCCAGAAGCACCAGGGCCATATTTCCGAGCGCTTCATCCGCGGCGTCTTCACGCGCATGCTCAATGGCCTGCGCGAAGTGCATTCGCACAAGCTGCTGCATCTCGACCTGAAACCCTCGAACATCTACCTGCGCAGCGACAACACGCCGGTCCTGATCGACTTCGGTGCCGCCCGCCAGACGCTGGCCACCGACCAGCCGATGCTCAAGCCGATGTACACCCCCGGCTTCGCGTCTCCCGAGCACTACGGTGCACGTACCGATCTCGGCCCGTGGAGCGACATCTACAGCGTCGGCGCCTCGATGTACGCCTGTCTGGCCGGTACCGCTCCGCTATCTGCCGACGAACGTTTGAAGAAGGACACGCTGGCGCCGGCGATGATGCGCTGGGAAGGCCAGTTCTCCGACCGCCTGCTGGAAATCATCGACTGGTGCCTGAATCTCAACCATCTGTACCGCCCGCAAAGCGTCTTCGCCCTGCAGAAGGCGCTGGTCGAAACCGTGACCCCGCCGCGACCGAAAAGCAACACGCACTGGCTCGGTCGCATCGTCGAAAAACTCAGGAAACCCAATAAATGAGATTCACGATCTATCAGGAAAGCCGCCAGGGTGGCCGGGCCAACAATGAGGACCGGACCACTTACTGCTACTCGCGCGATGCGTTGCTGATGGTCGTCGCCGACGGCATGGGCGGCCACCACTACGGCGAGATCGCGGCGCAGATTGCGGTCCAGACGCTGGCCGACGTCTTCCAGCGCGAGGCCCGGCCACTGCTGGCCGATCCCTTCCGCTTCCTGCAGAAGGCGATGACCAACGCCCACCATGCGATTCTCGACTACACGACGCGCCATCGGCTGAAGGACACGCCGCGCACCACCTGCGTCGCCTGCGTCGTTCAGGAAAACATCGCCTACTGGGCACACGCCGGCGATTCGCGGCTGTACATGATGCGTGGCGGCAAGACGATTGCCCAGACCAAGGACCATTCGCGCATCCGCCTGCTGCTTGAGGAAGGCATGATCAGCGAGGCCCAGGCGGCGATCCATCCGGACCGCAACAAGATCTACAGCTGCCTGGGCAGCCCGACCGCTCCGGAAATCGAGTTCTCGCGCAAGATGCCGCTCGAACATGGCGACATCCTGCTGCTCTGCACCGATGGCCTGTGGGGCTCGCTGCCCAGCGACATGATGGCCACCTCACTGAAGGGGGCCAACCTGATCCAGGCCGTGCCGATGCTGCTCGGCCAGGCGGAAGCGCTCGGCGGCCCGCACGGCGACAACCTGTCCGTCGTCGCCGTACGCTGGGAGGACAGCTACGTCGAAGACGCCAGCAGCACGATCTCGACGCAGACCATGAGCCGCGACGAAGTCACCACCCGGCTCGAGGAATTCGGCCGCAACCCCACCTACAAGAGCGATCTGTCGGAAGACGAGATCGAGAAGGCGATCGAGGAAATCCGCGCCGCCATCGACAAATACAACCCGAAAAAGTAAGGACCACACCCCATGCGCCCCAGCCAACGCCAGCCGGACCAGCTCCGCACCGTGAAGATCACCCGCAATTTCACCCGCCACGCAGAAGGCTCGGTGCTGATCGAAATGGGGGACACCCGCGTGCTGTGCACCGCCTCGGTCGAGGAAAGCCTGCCGCCCTTCCTGCGCGGCAAGGGCCAGGGCTGGGTCACCGCCGAATACGGCATGCTGCCGCGCTCGACGCACACGCGCAGCGCGCGCGAAGCGGCCAAGGGCAAGCAGACCGGCCGCACCCAGGAAATCCAGCGCCTGATCGGCCGCAGCCTGCGCGCCGTGACCGACCTCAAGGCCCTCGGCGAACGCCAGATCACCCTCGACTGCGACGTGCTGCAGGCCGACGGCGGCACCCGCTGCGCCTCGATCACCGGCGCCTGGATCGCCCTCTACGAAGCCTGCGAGAAGCTGGTGCAGGCCGGCAAGCTGGCGGCCAACCCGGTCAAGGACCACGTCGCCGCGATCTCGGTCGGCATCTATGAGGGCAGCGCCGTGCTCGACCTCGACTACCCGGAAGACTCCAACTGCGACACCGACATGAACGTCATCATGACCGGCCAGGGCGGCATCGTCGAAGTCCAGGGCACGGCCGAAGGCGAACCCTTCACCCGCGAACAGATGAACGTGCTGATGGACCTCGCCCAGATGGGCATCCGCCAACTCGTCGCCGAACAGCAAAGCGCGCTCGCCAGCTGAGCCGTTTTTCCCGGAATCTGACGGTCGACCGTCAGATTCCGCCCATTTCCGACGCCCGGATTCCCCCGCCATGCAAAAACTCGTCCTCGCCTCGAACAACGCCAAGAAGATGAAGGAGCTCAACGCGCTGCTCGCGCCGCTCGGCTTCGAAGTCATCCCGCAAGGCCAGCTCGGCATCCCGGAAGCCGAAGAACCGCACTGCACCTTCGTCGAGAACGCGCTGGCCAAAGCCCGCCACGCCGCCCGGCACAGCGGCCTGCCGGCACTCGCCGACGACTCCGGCCTGTGCGTCAAGGCGCTCGGTGGCGCCCCCGGCGTGATTTCCGCCCGTTATGCGCAAACGTCGGCCGACGAACCGAAATCCGACGCCCGCAACAACGAAAAGCTGCTCACCGACCTCGCCGGCAAGGCTGACCGCCGCGCCCACTTCGTCAGCTGCCTGGTCCTCTGCCGCAGCGCCGACGACCCGCAACCGATCATCGCCGAAGGCGAATGGCACGGCGAAATCGTCGACCAATACCGCGGCGACGGCGGCTTCGGCTACGACCCGCTGTTCTTCGTCCCGGAATTCGGAAAAACCGCCGCCGAACTCGACGCCGAGACGAAAAACCGCGTCTCGCATCGCGGCCGGGCGATGCAGAAACTGATCGAGCGGCTGCCGGAACTCTGACTTCGCCGGCAACCGTCAAGGCATCCTTTACGATTCAAAACCAAGGCGAACGCTGCGACTAGCGGCGAAGTAGTTGTGCAAGGGGGGCTTGCACAACTGCCGCGAGAGCTCAATCTGACATTGCGCCCTCCCCAGCACCGAGACTTTTCTAACATGAACTCGCTGTCGTGTTAAAAATGTGGCGTTTTTTTAACATGACCACCACTCGCACCACCCCGCCTCCAGTACCAACGGCCTAGCGCCAGCGCAGTCCGCGCGCGCAGCCAGAGCGAAACCGACTGAACCTCATGCCCCCACCCCGCACCATCCCGATTTTTGCCGAAACCTCACGGTCGACCGTGCAAAGCCCCGAAAAACCGCTCGAATTCCGCAAATCCCCGGTTCTCTCGCTCTACGTCCACATCCCGTGGTGCGTGCGCAAGTGTCCGTATTGCGACTTCAACTCGCACGAGAACGGCGGCGAGATTCCCGAGCGCGAGTACGTCGATGCGCTGATCGCCGACCTGCAGTCGGCGTTGCCGCTGATCTGGGGCCGGCCGGTGCAGACGGTTTTCTTTGGCGGCGGCACGCCCAGCCTGCTGTCGGCGGGCGCCATCGACGAGCTGATCGGCGCCTTCCGGGCGCTGGCGATGTTGTCGCCGGAGGCCGAGATCACGCTCGAAGCCAATCCCGGCACGGTCGAGGCCGGCAAGTTCGCCGGCTTTCGCGCCGCCGGGGTCAATCGGCTGTCGCTCGGCATCCAGAGCTTCAACAACGAGCACCTCAAGGCGCTCGGCCGCATCCACGGCAGCGCCGAAGCCAGGCGGGCGGCGCAACTGGCCGGCGAGCACTTCGAACGCTTCAACCTCGACCTGATGTACGGCCTGCCTTATCAAACGCAGGAGCAAGCGCTCACCGACATCGACACCGCGCTGTCATTTTCGCCGCCGCACCTCTCCTGCTACCAGCTGACGCTGGAGCCGAACACGCACTTCGCCGCCTTCCCGCCCGACCTGCCCGAAGGCGACCTGTGCGCCGACATGCAGGAAGCCATCGAGGCCCGGCTGGCCGCCGCCGGCTACGCCAACTACGAAACCTCGGCCTTCGCCCAGCCCGGCCGGCAGTGCCTGCACAACCTCAACTACTGGCATTTCGGCGACTACCTCGGCATCGGCGCCGGCGCCCATTCCAAGCTGACGCTGCACGACCGCGTGCTGCGCCAGATGCGCCACAAGCACCCCAAGGCCTACCTGGAAAACGTCCGCGCCGGCCGACCGATCCAGGAAGAACATGAGGTCGCCGCCGCCGAACTGCCCTTCGAATTCATGATGAACGCGCTGCGCCTGGCCGACGGCTTCGCCCCCAGCCTGTTCGAACTGCGCACCTCGCGGCCGCTGACCGCGATCCTGCCGCAACTCAAGGCAGCGCAGGCCGACGGCCTGCTCGACCTCGGCCCGGAAAAGATCGCGCCGACCGCCAAGGGGCGGCGCTTCCTCAACGTGTTGCTGGAACGCTTCCTCTAGCCGCCGACCGGCGTACACAGCTCGACCAGGAAACCCTCCAGGTCGGCCACGTAAGCCACCGTCTGCCCCCAGGGCATCGCCTCCGGCGCCTGCACCAGGCGCGCCCCGGCCGCCACGGCGCGGTCGACCGCCACCGCGACATCGTCGCAGACGAAAGCGATCTCGAAACAGGGCGCGCCGCTGACCGGCGCCGACGGCTGCTTGCCCAGCTGGCGCATCAGCGCCCGCGAGGAAAAAGCGAGCGCCGTGCCGCCGGTCTCCAGCTCGCCGAAATCGCCGCTCTCATGCAGGAAGCGCACGCTCAGCCCGAAGGCGGCAACGTAGAAGTCGAGCGTCCGGCGGACGTCATCGACGTAAAGGATGGTATAGCCGAATTTCATCTTGCCGTACTCCGCAAAGGGATGGAGACGGCATTGTCGCAGCGCCCACCGCCCCCGTATTGAACGAAACCGACAGACGCTGCCGCCGAAAAGTCCTCAGCCGAACAGCCCGCCCTTCTTCAGCATGCCCAGCCCCTGCGCCAGCAGGTCGCCGCCTTCCGGCAGCTTGCCGCCCGGCGTCAGTTGATCGACCAGCCCGGGCAGAAAATCGGCCAGCCCGTTCGACACCTCCTGCGGCGCCACCCCGGCCTGCCCGGCCAGCTTGCCGATGAAGTCGCTGCCGAGCACCGAACTCAACTGATCGCCCGTCACCGGCAGGTTCTTTCCGGTCGACACCCAGGAATTGACGATCTCACCCAGCCCGCCCTGCTGAAAAGCCTGCACCAACCCGCCGATACCGCCCGGATACTGATTGACCAACTGCATGGCCATCTCGGCCAACCCGTTACCCTTGCCACCGAGTGCATTGGCGGCCAGCCCGCCGACTACCTGATCGAGAAGACCCATGATTCGCTCCTGAGGGGAAAAGGTCATCGTACCGGGGGAGGATGGAGAGTGGGTTAAGAATTGTGATGTGGTGACGGGGCCGGTCGAAAACAGCTACGTGTACGTTTCAGGGGCTGCTCGTCGGCCGAAGCTGACCTTCTACCTCCGACCAGACTCAGGCGGCAATGTGCCGCTTACCCGCCAGCCCATCTCGCCTGATGATCATTTCCCGCGGACAAATAGGGCATGCCGGAAGCAGCACACCTCAGTTGGGACGTACTGTCGCGAGGACGCCGAGCATTGAGCGCTCTGCTTGGCGCTTTTCCACCTGTTCTGCGACCTTCTCCCTGCCGAAGCCAAGAACGCCGCCACCAACTGCCGCAGCGGCCGCAACTGCAGGAATGGCAACACCAAGAAGCGGCGAGAGGCTCGGAAGCATAGCGGCGGCCGCCGCCACGGCCAGGCCTGATCCGCCACCAAAGTACGCCGCCATCTTCTTCGGCGCGTACTTACGCTCGATGTCGCTCATGGCCTTCTGCTGTCGCTGGACCAATGAAGCGAGGCCAGAGCTCACCTCGCGCACCATAGCGTTTGTGTCGATGGCTCCACCGCCAGCGAGCTGCGCAGTGTATTTGTTCAGCTCTTCGCGGAGCCAGCGATGCTCGTTGTTTGCGATTAGCTCGGCGAGCATCTGGACCGGGATCGTCGCCAGCCAGGACAGGCTGTCATCCTGAACGGCCTGCAAGGTCTGAAAGGCTTGCTCGGAAAGGACATTCTTGCGCAGCAGGTCTTCGGCGTTCGCCTGTGCGCACTTCTCAAAGTAGTGCCAGTGAGCTCGCTGCGATAGCAAAGGCTGCGCGCCGAGTTCGGTGGCGTTCTCGAGCAGGTGATAGTGGGGACGTACCCGCTCGATAACGCCGTTAAGGAGGAGAATGCCGGACGGTAGCGTCTTCATTCTGGCGAGCATCTCTTTTGACCGCACGCCTTCGAGTGCTGCGATGTATGCCTTCACCGCCTCCGCGACTCCAAACCGCTGATCGGGTTGCGCGCCTGGTGGGATGAAAAGCCCGTTTGCCAGCAGTGCCAGCGCAAACCGCTCGCCATGCTTATTCGCATACTCGAACAGTTCGTCCACCGACGTAACGGTGCCATCGCAGAGAGGTGCGACCATTCGAACCACTAGTTGCTCCATGCCATGCTTAGTGTGGGCGTCGCGCTCTTCGAGGCCTTCTTCGAAGCTCGGGAAGACAAACACCGGTGGAACGGGCAGCCCAGCGTCGACTAGCGGGTGCAACTGGAGGATGTAGAAGAGTGTGTGGGCGAGTTGGAGGTGCTTGGCGTTTAGATGCAGGTCTGCCATCAGAAACGGGTGTACCGGATCCGGGAGAAGTTGCGTGTCGGCGTAAAGGCCCGTAACCCGGACGGCATTGAGCGCCGACGGACCGAAGGTCCGCTGCCCACCGGTCACCAGACGCATGCCGCCGAGCGTTTTCGCATGTTGGAAGAGTCTGACTGCATTGGCGTTGTAGAACGCCGCAAGCTCATCGAAAGCCGTATTTGCTGCCTCAGTCATCGCGTCGGGCTCATGTTTGCAACGCCAAAGCATTCGGTCTTTGATCTCCTGCTCGTTCGCGACCAGCGCGACTGCCCGACCGGTCAGGGCAGCAAAGAGCTGCGAGAACAGCCGGAAGAGCTCGGGCTGAGCCTCAGCCATTGGCAAAGGCAATGGGGGCGACGGTTCCGGATCGCGCTGCATCGTGAAGCCGAGGGCCATGCCGGAGGTGCGACCGAAGGACAGCGCCTTTTCGGACAAGCGACTCGTGTCGACAAGACCCATCATGGTCAGCGGAGCAGACATGAACTCCTCGGCCAATTCGCGGAACTGCGGAGCAACCTTCAGTTTGCCTTCACGCAAGGCACGCCAGGTCGCCAAGAGCAACTTGGCTGTGCGGGCATCAATCTCGTTCTTCTCGGTCATCGTGATCTCCGTCGCCAAAGAATGCCCAGTAGCATTTATGGCAGGATACTAACTCCAATATTTACAATATGCTTCCAGCAAATATCGTCGGATAGCTAGCTCTCATGAACGAAAAGGGAAGTGGAGTCACTGCAACCGAGCGGCTACTGGCAGATTTTTGCGAGCGGTCGTTCCTCAAACTCTGGAGCTATCCAAACCCTTACAAGGACGACGGGCACGAGCTGTGCGACCTGCTCGCGGTGTTCAACAACACCTTGTTCATTTTCTTCGACCGCGAAAATGCGCTGTCCGAAGTTTCCGACAAGGACCCGCAGATTCTGTGGGATCGATGGAAGCGCAACGTTATCGACCGTCAGGTCAGGACTGCGCACGGGGCAGAGCGCTACATATTTAGTGGCAGACCGATCTTCCTCGATGCTAAGCGCGAGAAACCGTTTCCGATTCCCTTCGACCGAGACAAAGCGGTTATTCACAAGATCATCGTGGCACACGGGGCGAAGGAGGCTTGCGAGAGGGCATCGCCACTGAATGTTTACGGTAGCCTTGCGATTACCTACATGGAAACAGATGGAGGACCGACCCATCCGTTCCACGTCGAAATAGACAAGCGTAATGTGGTCCATATACTCGACGGCCACAACATGCCGATAGTGCTGCGAGAGCTGGATACGGTTAATGACTTCAAAGCATATCTTGACGAGAAAGTACGGGCTGCCACCACCTTCGACTATTTGAGCTATTGCGGCGAAGAGGATCTCCTTGGCCACTACCTGCTGAACTACGACACGGCGACGCATCGCCATGTGATTGGCCTGAAGGTGGAAGACAAGGTCAATGGCATCATGATCGGCGAGGGAGAGTGGCACGACTTCGTGGAGACCGATCTCTACAAGAACACGAAAAACGAAGACCGCATTTCCTACTTCTGGGACGAGTTGATCCAGCGGACGTGCCAGAACAGCGTAGACGGCACTCTTGGCGGCAATTCCGACATTGCCTGCGGCGAAAGCGCAATCCATGAGATGGTTAAGGAGCCGCGCTTCATGCGCCGAGGCCTAGCCGAGAAGATGCTAGCAGCGGTCGAGCGCTTTCCCGACAACGGGCCGTTCGCCCGGCAGGTGACATTCCTTCCATCGTTCGAGCCCAATGTTGGCTATGTTCTCCTGCAACTGCGTGCTCCCGATGCGTTCCGCTCGGAACCGGACTACCGCGAGAAGCGGCAGACGCTTCTTGAAATCGCCTGCGGTGCAGCGAAGAACAAGTTCCCGCACTTGATCAAGATTATTGGCATCGGCATTGACGCCCCAAAATTCTCAGGCGGCACAGTAGCTGAGGATTTTATTTTGATGCCGTGTGAGACATGGCCCGAGGAAACGAACGCCTACTACGAAGAGTTGAACAAGGATTGGAACTTCTTCGGAACGTCTGCTCTGCGGCAGTTCCAGGACCATGTCACGCAATTCGTACCGCCTTCACACCCTGACAAACCGACTAAACCCAACAAGGTCGGCCGTAACGATCCGTGCCCCTGCGGCTCAGGGAAAAAGTACAAGAAATGCCATGGTTAAGCATGGGCCAAGAGCTCGACGTTGTCTGGCACAAGGCGCCTATTTCTTTAACATAATGGCATCCAGAATTAATTGAATATCCGGTTAAGATCACTTTCCCGACGCAGTCTGCGGATGATCTGAAAGTCAGCTTCGGCCGAATTGCTCGCGTA
This sequence comes from Dechloromonas sp., assembly GCA_008933675.1. GTDB lineage: Bacteria > Pseudomonadota > Gammaproteobacteria > Burkholderiales > Rhodocyclaceae > Azonexus. The sequence goes on along the minus strand of WBUO01000026.1, from coordinate 2,329 downwards.
GGGTATCCGGCAGCTTTTGGAGTGAAGCGGTCCATTGAACGGCAGCTTCGGAAAACAGATGACCGGCTGGTTGTGGCCGACAGCCCGCGTAGACCATCCTGCCCCATAGCAGCCATTACCCCACAGACTGAATATATGACTCCGATTAACAACCAAGGAGTCAAAGATGGAAACCATCAACAAACGCGAAGCCTGGAACAAGGGGAAGCTCGTCGGCCAGAAGCCACCGCTCAAGCCCAAAGACATTTGGGCCATCCGCATCTACCTCCAGAATTCCCATGCGGTCCGTGACCTCGCCATGTTCAATCTGGCCATCGACAGCAAGCTTCGGGGCTGCGATCTCGTCAGCCTGCGGGTGCGCGACATCACCCACGGGAACCAGGTGCTATCCCGCGCCATGGTGATCCAGAGGAAAACGCAGCGGCCAGTGCAGTTCGAATTAACCGAACCGACGAGGTCAGCAGTGTCAGCCTGGCTGGAAAAATCTCGCCTGCGAAGCGATCAGTTCCTGTTCCCGAGCAGGGTTGCGAAGTCACCCCATGTCTCAACGCGCCAATATGCACGGATCGTGCACCACTGGGCCGAATCTGCCGGCCTTGACTCGTCGGCCTATGGAACGCATTCCATGCGGAGAACGAAGGCAACCCTGATCTACAAGCGGACGAAGAACCTGCGTGCAGTTCAACTATTGCTTGGCCATTCCAAACTGGAAAGTACGGTCCGATACCTCGGCATCGAGGTGGATGACGCGCTGGAAATTTCGGAACAGACTGAAATCTAGCCAGGGGTTGCGGCTGCGCGTGCTGATCACCCGTGCAGCCGCTTTCGGGCATCCTCTTGTACTCGTGCTGTCGGCCAACTGCTGCAGTTCAGGAAATTCCTGCAAAGCAGACGCTCAACAAGACGGCCATTACATGAATGGCATGAGTACAATGGCAAGCTGTCCGGTTTCGGTCTCTTGCCAACATGCTGCATAAAATACTTTTTTCTGAAAACGACCAGCAGGCAAGGACTGCGGCTTGTACTGTATTCCAGCTTATTGGACAGGCGCCGGAATATTGGACACTTATGTCGTCTACTACTAGTTATGCATCAGGAGAGTTTTGTGCAGAATCCAGATGACAAATTCTATGAACGAGCTGATTCACATATTCATCTCTCGAACGACCAGATTTCCGAGGCTGCCACAAAGGGAAAAGTCAGTGCATCTATGATGTACGCCACCGCAAGATTTAACTCCTGGGTGAGCGCATGCGGTTGGAGCAGCGCAGAGGAAATGGCATCGGCAAAAGAAGAGACGATTGAGTATTTCGTAGCTGAATATCGCAAGATGCTCGATGAAAACATGAATGATTACATCAATAACTTCCGGTCATATATGCAAGTGGACCAAGATGCATAACCCGGCGCTCAACCTCGCTCCCTTCGGTCGCTGGACGCTGCGCGATAAAGCCGCGCAGCGCCGGTTGGCTCTACGTTAGGGCTCCGCGCATGACTTACTACATTACCCCGACGAAATCTGGAAAAGCCTCATTTGAGGGTTGCTCTCCATTCGAATTCGACAAGTGTCATCTAACACGTTACGGTTTATCGATATCCCGCTTCAAGCGTAAAGATATCGATTCCACAAGTAGTGGGCCGCATTTCTCATTTTCTGTAATTAACTCGACCCTATTGCGAGAAATGATTGTTTCCCATTTGAGCTCCGGGTTACCCTTGCCCTGTACATACCAATTTTTGGGCCCTGTTCTAGGTAGGTTCAGAGAATGCTCCGGTTACGACGCTGCATCATCGGGCGGGAACGGAAGGCCGATTGAACAAATAACGATGATCGGAAACTTAAATCAATATGGACTATCGATCGAAATCAATGGCGTGGCCGGGTATATTTTCGAGGACGACTGCGGTTCTAAAGGCCAACAATTCACCAAGAAGAACTTCAGCGTATCCCTGATTATCGATCCGCTGTATCTTCCCCCTGTTATTGACATTCGTACTCACGGAAATATTTTCGAGCGCCGCTTTCTTGGAACCGATGAGCCAACAAAAACATTCCCCAAAGTTGTCGAACCGTAGTTTCAATGTTGAAGTGCAACAAAAACCATTGGAGCACTTTGCCTAACAATCCAGTCAACCGGACCGCCGAACAGCCGTTTTTAGGCTGCCACAACGCGCCCCGCGCGGCGTCCGGTTACTTTCGACGTTAGAGCTCTCTATGCTTTCGCCCACTTACGCTCAATTCTTGGTCGGCTCTGTTGCTGGCGCGTGCAGTGGCGCATGGGTGCGGGCACTTGGCGGTCTTGCCCTAAACGGGTTTATTGATTGGGCT
>WBUO01000342.1 GCA_008933675.1 Dechloromonas sp. | reverse complement strand
ATCACTTGGACGCCCCTTAATTGCTGCTGGCTGATGATGTGTCGGTGTGTTCATCGTCTTCTCCTATGGAGGGCGCGAGAGGCGCGCCTCGTTCAAAAACCTCTTGAAGCCGCTGCAATTGCTGCGGCACGCCTCGCCGCCTCAGCCGCTTGCGCCTGCTGGTCGGCTGCATCTGCGCTAGCCGCGCCCAAATCTGACGGCGATGACGGATCATTCTTTCGAATCTCGTCGAAGGTGCGCAGCGCCGAGGCAATGCCGCTACTCAGCTTGCCCAGCATGGTTTCCGGCAAGAATTCACTTGGGTCCCAATCACCAGAGTGAAAAAGGCGGCTGATCTTGACGAGCATCGCATCGCGACCGCTGGCGTGATCCGCAGGCCGACCGGGTTGGGCAACTGGCGACGGCTGGGACTGCGATGGTCCGCCTCGAACATCTGATTTTGGGCGTCCCTGAGAAATAGGAGGGGACGACGATTGCTGTATGGCCGGCCCGAGAGGTTCGTTACGATGGCCCTGCGTCCGCTCGTTTTCGCTCTTTCGGTGGAGCAGCGCCTGCTTCCGTCCGAGGGCGCCATAGAGTGCGACGCCCTCCTCGATGGCAATTTCCAATGCCAACTTTTTGAATGCCCGGTCGCCCAAGGCGGCGATCTCGCAACCGGGGTTATTCTTTACGACAAGGAGAAGCGCCGCGCGCACGGCCTCGCGATCCTTAGCGGCGTTGACCACAACGCGATCACCGAGGTCGATGAAGGAGGGACGACCGAGTGGATCCGAGCGGCGACTGTAAATGACTCGGTCCTTGAGCCGGATGACCCTGAATTCGGCCGGGCGCACAGTTGCGCCGCCTGGCGCGCGCGGCGTCTTGACCTCAAAGACGGCAAAGCCGAGCGCAGCTGCGATGGTTTCAACCGGATCGGCAGGCGTTGCGCCGGAAGCCCAGGCCTCGAACGAGGGAAAGGAAGCCGCAGCCGAGGCCGCGTCGAGGACCGCCTTGTCGACCCCGCGTGCCCTGCCATGGGCAGCACGGAACCGAGCAAGGATTGATTTGCGGCTTTCATCATGGTCGCGCTTGGCGGCGTAGTATTCGCGCCGTTTTGCATCGTGCGGCCACATCTCGCGAGGCGCTTGGGCCGCCAGCTTGTTACGCGACTCGACGAAATCCTCGCCCCCATAGAGCTTTTTGAGGTTTTCAAAGGACGTGCGGCGATCGACCGATGCCTTCACGGGCGTGCCATCGATGACAAAATTGGCCCCGTATCGCGTCTTTTGGAGCGCTATGCCCTCAGCGGCAAGAAGCCGGTGGCATTCGTCCCAGTTGGACGATCGCAACGCAATAGGAACAGCGATTTCGAGGGCAACTCGCGTCCCTGACTTGAAGCCGGTCTGTTCTTCATAATCGCGCGACTTTTGGTCTAGCTTGTGGGCGATGTCCGCGGGCTTACCATTATTGGCTTGTCGAGTTTTCGAGCCGCTCGCCGGCTTGCCCCAGAGGTGCGGCTTATCAGCCGGCCCAATTTCGGTGCCGCTCTGCTTGTGCAGCAGCATGCCCGCGATCACCTCGTATCTTGATCCCTTCTCGCGCTTCCATGCGGGGAAGGCGTGCTCGATGACCGCCTTCGCACGCTGCGCCGTATCAATGTCCCACCCGTCTCCGGCTGTCTGGCGCTTTGCTGTGCGGCGGTCGATCCTCAGCACTGAAAGATGGACGTGGCGATTAGAGGTATCGCCATGGTATCCCCAAACCACAGGGCAGCGCTCAAGCTTCTGACACCGCAGGAATATGTCGATCGTCTTGTTGATTTCGTCGACAGAAGGCTCCTCGCCCTCAGGCCACGAAAACACCCAGTGGTCCATCGCGCCTGCCGGATTAGCGCAGCGCCGCATCAAGGCCAGCATTTCAGCCTGCTGGTCTTCGAGCGTTCGCCCGAGCAGGTTTCGTGAGCCCGTAGCAAGAACCTCTTCTGCCCGGCCTTCGGCGACCACATAGCGGACAAGATCGCGCACATACTCATCATCCCCGTAGCCCGCGAGTTTTCGAAGGTCGGCCGGATCGGCGCGCGTAATGTATCTGGTCAAGCGAACAACATAGGCCAGTTCCGAGCCAGCCGTTTTGCTCGCGATCACCTTCCGCTTGATCTTGGCAATGATCATGGGATCGTGCCCTTGTGGCCGTGCTGCCGGAGAATTTCGAAGACCCTTTCGGCCCGCTCTTGCGCAAATTCCTTCAGCTGAGGCGAGAGGTCTGCGCGGACTTCAGCAGCATCAACAAGGGTCTGGCATATCGCCAGCAGCTCGGCGGCAGCTGCCAGGTTGGGCAGGGGCCTAGCGGCATGACCGAGCAGAACATCGCGCAGGTAGTCTGATAGCGGGCCGCCATGCAACGCGGCCCGTGCTTCAAGCTTCTGCTTCTCTGACGCGGTGAGCCGCACAGCCACTACCACGTCCCGCTTCCCGTTGCCGGTCATTGCCGGAAACTCCCTATAGCCGCGATCAGCCCGCAGGGCGCTGAGCGGCTACCCGGGCGTAAACACGCCCCATCCTGTGTCCTATTCAGACTTGAGGGGATTTCATCGGATGCCAATGGAAGGCTGGTGTGCTCGGCGCAGCAATGGGCTGGCATACGAGCGGTATTAGGTGCCGGAGAGGACCGGCGATGAAACCGGCCCTCTCTGGTATCTCTGAGGCGCTGTACTGCAACCATCACACGAACCGCATCGCTTCGTGAAGAGCGCGTGCGCAGCTTTCGAAATTGGGTCCGTTCGGATCCGCGCGCATGAACGCTTTGTATGCTGCCGTGTACCTTTCATTACGAAGCAAGCTTTCGTCGGAAGCCATTTCGATGGTCCGGACAAACTTCATAAGATCGGGCGGAGCGTCGGGCTTCGGCAGGCCCGACAATGCCCCACTCCACCAGAAGATCGAGGACATCCAATCACTATGGGCCGCTTCAAGAACTGCATTCCGAAGGATGCCTCTTGCTTTCACGTAGTCTTGGTCTGCGCCGTTGATAACCGAAGAGAGCGGCATTCCCTCTTTCGAGATCCGGTAAGCCATGATCCCGGGTTGGATGTTTTGCAGGCCGCCGACAGTCACCCAGCTAGGAATCTTGGTCGTGTCTCCGTAATTGCCGGAACCGTCCCGGTCATTCAGCAATAGAACCGTCTCGAACCCTTGGCGGCATAGGCCTCGACTGTGGTGATGGCGGATCCCAGCCCTCCACCCTTATTCGTGGCGCTCGGAATCACCACGATGTAGCGGGCGCCTGCATTCGCAGCCGCCTCTCGAGCGCCGTGCGAAAAGTCGAGAAAACGGCGATCCAGTGGATCGGAATTCGCTCCAACATCTATGCAGATGAGGTCTTTGGACAGGTGCCGATTGACAACCGTTCGGCCTCGCTGCGCATCCGCCTCCCATGAAAGTGATGCGACGTTCTCCTTGCCCACGAGTGCGACGAGAGCGGCATTCGTGCCATCGTTGGTGCCGAGCGCAACGCTCGCACCAATGAGATCAGCGATGCAATGAAGGACTTCGGTAGTCCAGGTCTTACCTTCGCCCCCCTTCGGCACGATTACGGGGACGACTGACTTTAACGATGTCGTCGACCGGAGTGAGCTCACCATTCTTCCACTCCCTTATTGATGCGATCTGCGAAGGGAGCGCTGCGGGGCTTCGTATCCTCATAGCGCGTATCAGAGCGCTTCGAGCGCCAGTTTGGGATGATCTTGTTGACGGCCTTGCGCAGGGTATCGTCGGCGTGGATGAGTTTACCTTCCTTCTGCTCGAGATAGAGATAAACGTCCGCCTGACGGCACCCCGCTTCGTGGAGGATCTCGATCGCACAGCGATGCTTGGTCACGAGTTCGAAAGCCGTAGGCGTCCGTTCGATTGGAATCGCCTTTGCTTTTTTGATCTGGTTCAGATCATGTAATACAGACTCTGCCGTGGTCTGTTCGATCTCTCGGTCGTGATCGGGTGGATTGCTTGCATCAGTCATTTCGCTTCTCCTTCGCGTCGATCCAGCGCAAAGGGGCTGAATCGATCAGCTTGTAGGTAAATTGACTGGCGCATCCAAAGGCGCGGGCG
>WBUO01000341.1 GCA_008933675.1 Dechloromonas sp. | reverse complement strand
CGGGCACCCCGGTGACGAACACGATGGCGGAGATGTTCACGATGCAGCGCTACCTGCAGATGGATGTGCTGCGCCGGCAGCACCTGCAGCACTTCGATGCGTGGAGCGGGTCGTTCGGGGAAACCGTGTCGGCCATGGAGTTGGCCCCGGACGGCGCGGGCTACCGGCTCAACACCCGCTTCGCGCGATTCGTCAATGTCCCGGAATTGATGCACCTGTTCCGGCAGACGGCCGACGTCCAGACCGCGGACATGCTCAAGCTCCCGGTGCCGGAGCTGGAGGGAGGCAAGCCGCAGGTCATCCGGGCGCCCGCGACGCCGGAGTTGAAGGTATTCGTCCAATCCCTCGCCAAACGCGCCGAAAAACTGAAGACCGGCCTCGTCGATCCGCGGGAGGACAACATGCTCAAAATCACCGGCGAGGGCCGCAAAGCGGCGCTCGACCTGCGGCTCATGCGTCCGGCCACGCCGGACCATCCCGAGTCCAAGGCCAATCTCGCCGTCCGGGAAATCTTCACCATCTGGCAGGCGACCGGCGAGCAACGGCTGACCCAGATGGTGTTCTGCGACCTCTCCACGCCGAAGGTCGAGGGGCGCGGGTTGTCGGTCTATCAGGACATCAGGGCCAAGCTGGTCGCGCTGGGCGTGCCGGCGGACGAAATCCAGTTCATGCAGGATCACGACTCCGATGCCGCGAAAATGGCGCTGTTCAAGGACGTCCGTAGCGGCCGGGTCCGCATCCTCATGGGCTCGACTCAGAAGATGGGGGCCGGGACGAACGTGCAGGCGAAGCTGGTGGCCCTGCATCACCTCGACGCCCCGTGGCGGCCGGCCGACATCGAGCAGCGCGAGGGACGCATCCGCCGGCAGGGCAATACCAACGCCACGATCAAAATATTTCGCTACGTCACCGAGGGTAGTTTCGACGCCTACATGTGGCAGACCCTCGAAACGAAGGCCAAGTTCATTTCCCAGGTGATGACGGGTGAAACCACGGCCCGACGCATCGAGGATCTGGACGCCCCGGCCCTGACCTATGCCGAGGTCAAGGCCATCGCCTCCGGCAATCCGATGATCGTGGAGAAGGCGAAGGTGGATGCCGAGGTCATGAAGCTCTCCCGGCTGCGCGCCGAACATGCCGAAAGCCAGTTCTCCCACCGGGGCCGGTTGCGGATGATGGAACAGGATGTGGTCCGGTTGGAACGCCAGTTGGTCTCCACCGAAAAGGACGTGGCGACGCGCCAGGATACGCAGGGCGACAAGTTCAGGATGGTGCTCGACGGCGAGGTTTTCACGGACCGGGTGAAAGCGGGGTCGGCTTTGATCTACCTCGTGGAGGATCACCGCACCGACCACCTGCTGGGCCGGCCGTCACCGGCCGTATTGGGCGAATTTGCCGGGTTCAAACTCGAGTATCGTTCTACACTGGCGGATAAAGTAACGCTCCGGGGGGCCTCCGAATATGTGGCCAGTGTGTCACCGTCTCCGGTGGGCACCATCAGTTCGCTGGAGCACGCGACCCGGTCGGTGGAAGATCAGGTCGAGCGCACCCGCCAGGAACTCGCCCGGACAAAAAAGGACTTGGGGGAATTGTCCAAGTTGGCTGGCGGGGTGTGGGAGCACGAGGAACACTACCGCACGCTCGTCAAACGCCAGTCGGAATTGGTGGACGCACTCGACATCACGAAGAACCAGGCCGCCGCCCAGCTCGCCACGGAATCGGAAGAGACGGAGATCGCTACCAGTGCGGCATCCGAAGTGGAAGCCGCCGAGGAGGTCGGAGCAGAGGAAGAGATTCCGCCCGTGGCGCCGAAGTATTTTGAAGATCAATCGCCGGAATTGCAGACGGCGCAGCGCGCCCAACGGCGAGTAGAGATTGAAGCGATCGGTCGCATGAAGTTTCCCGTTGCCGCGATGTTTGACGGCAAGCCCGTCAGCATTCTCGGCCCCGTTGACCGCTTCTCACCCTACAAAGAGCAGGCCAAGGGCAAGGAAGACCCGAATCAACTGATGGTGCAGCCGGCGAAAGGAGATCGTTTCATCACCCTTGCAAGCGGGCTCAAAGTGGACGGCAAGCCGCTCGTGACGCAGGTGCTGCCGATGCGGGAGAAGCCGAATTCGTTCGTCGTTGCCGGACCACACGGGAAGCTCGCGCAGATGCACCCGAAAACCACACCGGCACTGGCGACCGCGAAAGCCTCCCGCGAATCAATTCCGCCCGAATTGATGACACCGCAACAGTTCAGGGCCGCCGGCCTCGGGCCGGCCAACGATGCGATTGTCCTGCAGGCCGCCCGGCAGCACAAGCCGGTCTCGGCGATGGCCGTGGACGATTACCTTCTCAAGTATTCGCTTCCGCGAGGCTATGAGCGGGATGGCGACCGCTTCGTGTTCAAGGGTTCGACGGTCGCTCCATTGGAGAAGGCCAAGGCTTCGAAAGGCCGAGCTGCTACGAAGCCTGTTCCCGCATTGATGACGCCGGCGGAGGCGAGATCGGTCGTTACGGTCAGTATCTCGGGCAAGGATGCTTGGGCGAGATTTCCCGGGCGCGAGCGGTGGCTGTCTCCCGGTTCAAAGAAAAGGGACTTGGCCATCGAGCGGGCGCATCGGGGTGAGATCACCCGGGCCATTGAGGCAGGCGAACCGGTTTCAGCCGCGGCAATCGCGACCTACAAAATCCCGTTGCCAGAAGGTTATGAGAAGCAGGGTGATCAGTTTGCGTCAGTAGGGGTTGGCCCGGACCGAGCCGTGTCCCAAGACCCGTCTGTGGCGACCACGCGCGCCGGCCATCGCAGCGCCCCACGAAGGAGCATCGCCGCATGAGAGAGAATACACGGGCGCGGAATGAGAATGTGTCGGACGATGAACGGCTACGCCGCATCGCCGAACTGCTCTGCAAGGCCATTCTGCCGATGCAGGCATCAGAGGCCGTTGCGACACCTGCCGCCGGACAGAGCAAAGACGAACCAGTGAAGCATCCGGCGTTTGTTGATCCTCACGAGGTTGGTGAAGATAACAGAGTTTTGAGCTACCTGCGATTCGTCGGGCACGCCTCTCCCGCGCAGATCCGGGGAACGCTCGGTTTGTCGCGAACAGGAACGCATCGCGTGCTGTTTCGCCTATCTCGTTCCGGCAAGATCGCCGCCTCGGGCCGCACGCGGAACATCCTGTATCAGTTGAGCCAATCGGCGCCGTGCGCTGACAAAATCCTACTGAACTGATCGCGATGCCTGCGCACGATACCAGTTCGGTCAGCGATTCCACGCCGTTATCCCAGCCGGTCGTGATCTATACGCGTGTTTCCACGGAAAACCAGGTGGGCGGTCGGTTCGACTCGTGCGAATCCCAGGCCGCCGTGTGCCGGGAGCAAATCGAACGCCATTCCCACGAAGGTTGGCATGAGGTCGCCTGTTTGACTGACGCGGCCTATTCTGGAGGGACGATGGAGCGGCCGGGGATCAAGACGCTCAAGCGCATGATTGAGGCTGGCGAGGTCAAGATCGTGCTAATCTATAAGCTGGAGCGCGTGCTACGAAGCACCGATGAATGGGTGCCATTCCGCGCCTTTCTGAAGAAACACGGCTGCCGGCTGGAGAGCGCGACCGAAGATTTGTCGGAAAGCACACCTTCCGGGCGGCTGAAAAACAACCTGATGATGAGCTTCTCTCAATACGAGCGGGAGAATACCGCCGAGAAGACGTCCCAGAAGATGCTCCAGCAGGCCAAACGTGGATTGTGGAATGGTGGACAGGTGCCATTCGGATACAATTACGACAAGAACACGCAGACGCTGCATGTTCATCCCGAGGAAGCAAAGATCGTCCGACGTATCTTTGAGCAGGCGGCGCGGATGGTCTCGCTGACGGACCTGGCCAACGATCTGAACGCGGAAGGTCTGCGAACGAAAGAGAGGGTATGGGCGCGAAGGGATGGGACGCAGACGGTGGTTGGCGGGTGCAAGTTCCGGTCGGACGGCCTTCGCCTGCTGCTGAAGAATCCGATTTACCGGGGCTCGGTGAAATTCGCCGGCAACCACTTCGCCGGAAAACACGAGGCGGTTGTCACTGCCGACCTATGGGACAAGGC
>WBUO01000025.1 GCA_008933675.1 Dechloromonas sp. | reverse complement strand
TTTCTGAGCTGCCTATCCGGCAGTGACGTCATACACAGCGACGCCGTGCTACGTGCCCGATTTCTGAGCTGCCTATCCGGCAGTGACGGCCTTCTCCCGTATGGCTACGAATTCCTCGTCTTTCTGAGCTGCCTATCCGGCAGTGACGGGCCGCAACGAACAAGGCGGCCATATTTTCCATTTCTGAGCTGCCTATCCGGCAGTGACGCTGGAAAGCGTCGGCGAGCTGCTCGGCGTGCATTTCTGAGCTGCCTATCCGGCAGTGACGCAAGCGCGAGCACGATTGCTGGGCCTTCTTCCTTTCTGAGCTGCCTATCCGGCAGTGACGGTGAATCCGCCGCCGGCGTAGCCGTTGCCGTATTTCTGAGCTGCCTATCCGGCAGTGACGAGGATGCGATTGCTGAAGGCGCCGACCACAACTTTCTGAGCTGCCTATCCGGCAGTGACGTCAAGGGCGTTGCCGTCGCCCAGGGCGCGCTGTTTCTGAGCTGCCTATCCGGCAGTGACGAGGGCACGGCGCGCGATCTGCGCCAGGTCGTTTTTCTGAGCTGCCTATCCGGCAGTGACGAAGCCGCACCCGGTTTCCGCCGCCGGCATCCTTTTCTGAGCTGCCTATCCGGCAGTGACGGCAGCGCCGGATCTGATGCGCGTCGTCACCCTTTTCTGAGCTGCCTATCCGGCAGTGACGGCCGGTGCCGTCACGGTCGGCGAGCCGGAAGATTTCTGAGCTGCCTATCCGGCAGTGACGGCGGCGATCGTCGATTCGCCATCGTTGATCGCTTTCTGAGCTGCCTATCCGGCAGTGACGGAAGACGGCAAGCCGACCGGCGAGACCGATGCTTTCTGAGCTGCCTATCCGGCAGTGACGGTCCCGGTGCCGATCGGTGAGCGCGCCTTCAATTTCTGAGCTGCCTATCCGGCAGTGACGGATTCATGCCGACACCTGCAGGGCATCGGCAATTTCTGAGCTGCCTATCCGGCAGTGACGACCGCACCCTTGGCGATTTCGGCCTTGATCCTTTTCTGAGCTGCCTATCCGGCAGTGACGATGCGGCTCACCGACTGGATCGTCCAGCGAATTTTCTGAGCTGCCTATCCGGCAGTGACGCTTGCCCTGGTTGAGCAGCGGGATCAGTTCCGTTTTCTGAGCTGCCTATCCGGCAGTGACGTTACTGGCCATTGTGCACTTCCAGGGCGATCATTTCTGAGCTGCCTATCCGGCAGTGACGCCCAGGCGGGCCCAGGCTTCGGCGAGGCGCAGTTTCTGAGCTGCCTATCCGGCAGTGACGGCATCGTCAAAATGACAGGCATCTTTTCGAACTTTCTGAGCTGCCTATCCGGCAGTGACGCTCGGCACAGGCGCCGGTAATCCGCTGCGCATTTTCTGAGCTGCCTATCCGGCAGTGACGTGCAGGTAGGGTGCGGGGCGGCGCGGTTTTCTTTTCTGAGCTGCCTATCCGGCAGTGACGCCGCCGGTCGCAGTTTTTCGCAAGAACCGCCATTTCTGAGCTGCCTATCCGGCAGTGACGGACGGATAGACAAACCAAGGAGGTAACACTATTTTCTGAGCTGCCTATCCGGCAGTGACGTTCGGCTTTGTGACTTTGGCGGCAGCAGCAGCTTTCTGAGCTGCCTATCCGGCAGTGACGCAGATAGAGATTTTGGCCGTCGATGCACTCAATTTCTGAGCTGCCTATCCGGCAGTGACGAAACCGTCGACAAGCGGCAAAACATGCTCGGCTTTCTGAGCTGCCTATCCGGCAGTGACGGACATCGGGCAAGGCTGGCCGGGTTCCTGGACTTTCTGAGCTGCCTATCCGGCAGTGACGGTAGCTGCTGCTCCTGCGGGCGGTACGGCTGATTTTCTGAGCTGCCTATCCGGCAGTGACGACGAAAGCGGAATTCGTTATCTTGTTGATGGTTTTCTGAGCTGCCTATCCGGCAGTGACGAGGTGCTGCGCGAAGATGGGGATGTATTCGGCTTTCTGAGCTGCCTATCCGGCAGTGACGCTGATCTGGCCTAGATCGGTGGCCCCATCCTTTTTCTGAGCTGCCTATCCGGCAGTGACGTCGACACGCACCGCACCGCCGCCGACGTAGCTTTTCTGAGCTGCCTATCCGGCAGTGACGGACCAGGCCGCCAAACCCGGCCGCCGCACCCATTTCTGAGCTGCCTATCCGGCAGTGACGGAGGATCTGCTGCGGGTTGAGTCGGCAGTGTCTTTCTGAGCTGCCTATCCGGCAGTGACGTACAAAAGATCTTACCTATCAATCGAATTTTTAAAGAAAAAGCACTATTCCAGCCGCAAAAACCAAAATCCCGCACACCCAGCCAACCCATTGATTTTTCCGGGGGATATTTCACCCCCTGAAAAAGGGTCTAAAACCAGGGCACAGTCGCGGTAGAACTCAGCCCGTAAGCACTGAACGTCCCCCGTACAGCATCTTTCTGCACAGGAAGATGCTCGACAAACAAGCGGAACTGCTGCTGCGTGCTTTGGCTGGTGAGTTGCACGTAAGGCAAGCGCAGCATCTCGGCGGCGCTATCCGGGATCGCCTGAACCGCTGCCTCGGCGCTGATTCCCTTGCGCCCGATCAAGCGCCGCCGCTCCCGTTCCGGGCTGCTTTTGGCCTGCACGCGCTGCACAACTCGGTAAGCCGCGTTCGCGGGAACCGAACTGAGCGAGCTACAGGAAAGATGATCGCGCATCCCATGTAGCCAATTCGCCGCCATCAACCGCTCAAGGTCGGGCGCCGCCCCATGCAAGCGCAGCCGCCCCCCCAGGCCGATTCCTTTCTGCTCGACATCGGGAAAACTGACCCCGACACGCCCTTCCCCATTGCTGACCAAACCTCGGTGCAGTTTGGCGAATAGCGCATTCATCAGCATGTTGGCGGGAAACTCCGGGTCCGGCAAAAGCTGGAGTTCGATATAGGAATCCATGCCTCAATCCTTTTCGCCAAAGACGCCGCCGCGAATCAGGGTTGCCATCACGTAATGCTGGTTACCAACCTCCGGCGCTTTGTCTTTCAGCACCCAATCGTCGAGCAGATTGTAGAAGTCAGCCTTCTGCTTCGGCTGGCGGTATGCCTTGCCTTGAGAGGTCACAGAGCCATACGGTTCGACCGCGATCGGGCCGAGGCTCCCGTTCTCTTCATCCGCCGGGTACCAGGTATCGATGGTGCGCAGGGCATTGCCGATTTTCTGGCTGTGGATGCCGGCCACGTCGCCCACCACGTAGAGCGTCTTGCTCTTTTGGCCCTTCTTGTCGCCCCGGTCGAGAATCAGCTCCTGCGAGGGATAAACCTCCTGCCCATCACCGACCCGCACGTAGGCAACGATCTCCAGCAAGGCGTGCGCATGCCCGGCCAGACCCTGCTCGATCACCTTGGCCAGTTCGCCCAAGGCCGAGCTATCGGCAGCGAAATCTCGCAACGAGAAACCCAGCGCATCGAAAGTCCAGCTTTGCGCAGCTTCGCCCTGTGCCAGTTGACGAACCTGGACTTCGATCTGTTCCGCGCCCATTCGGTTGCGCCACAGGAAACGGCCGTTGGCCAGATTGCTGGCGTAGCGCCGGGCCAGTTCGGCAAAACCGACCTCCGTGGCGTATTGCTTCACCGTGCCTTGCAGCTTGATCTGGTAGTCGGCGTTGTTGCAGGCGGAAGGCGTCCCGGCTCCGCCCAGAATGCGCAGGGTGAAGCGCACGCGCAGCGTATCGGCATCGTTGGGCAGGGTTGCGACATCGACCGTCTGCAAATTCGGTGACTGAATCGAGGCATCGAGCTTGGCCGGGTCCTGGTCCTTGGTGGCAAGCCGATTGGAGATCGTGCCGCGCACGGATTTTTCGCGCACGGTAACAGCATTCCACTTTTCTCCATTGCTACGGTCAACCCATTTTCCGGCACTAAAAAGGGCATCGGAAGGATCGAGCTTGCGTTCAAAAGCGAGGACGGAAGCGGTTTTCAGGTCGGTTTTAGCCATTTTGTTGCTCCTTGAAGTTGGCAAGCATGAGGTTGTTCAAAGACTCGGAATAGCGATTGATGCAGCGATAAATGCCGTTGGCGGTGTCGGCCTCCTGCGTCCACAGCAGTTGGCTCAGGTCATTCAGCCGGTGCGGACTGACCCACTCGCCCAGCGAGTAAAGACTTTCGACAAAGCGGAAAGACGTGGCGGCGTCGCGGGCGTTTTCCACCACCCCCGGCGCGTAGAGCGGTGAGATACCGGCATAGCCGATGGGCAACGGGACCAGCCAGCCGGACTTGCGGCGGATTTCCCATTTAACCGGTGCACCGGCCTCGTCCGCTTGGCTGACAACCGGCTCGATATTGAGCCGCGAAAGATCGAGCAAGGCGTCGAGGGCGTTGCTATCCGGACGGCTTGCCCGCATCTCCGCCAGATGGCCAGCCAGCAAGTCGTCGCGTTGAACCAGGGCAAAACCCGGCAACAGGCGACGGCGCAGGCGGCGGAATATCCTGGCGTCGCCCTCGACATCGCCGGCCAGCGGCCACCATTGGGCCTGATAGCGTTTCCCCTCCTGATGCAGCAGGCTGCCGCCAGCCAGACGCATGCCCTGGGCGGCGTGGTGCAGCCGCTCGGCCAGTTCTTTGCCATCACCCTCGGACTTGTAGTCCCTGACGGCAATAACCAGACTGACTTCCATGTGGGCGCGGCCTTCTTCGACCAGCGCGAGGGTGCCGCCGTCCTTGCCGACCGGATTGCGGGTCAGACGGAACACCTGGGTTCGACGCCCCGGCGGTTGAAAGACCTGCGGTTCGAAGTGGTGGCAAACGATCCCCACCCCGGCAAAACCTTCATCCAGTTCCGCCGCGAATTTACGTTCCAACGCATGCACAAACCCGGTAAAGGCAGTCGGCGAAGGGAAACCCCAAGTCAACGGTCCGGAGATGGCATTGGCGTTCTGCACCTTGAGATGCGGCAACAGAACCAAAGCAAAGACATCACTCATCGTCGGCCACCTCATCGCGCATCAAGCGCATTTCCTCGTCTAGAACATCGCGCCAATGCGCCGCTTCAACCGCGCCCATCGGTGTGTTGGGAGTGGTCAGGCGGGCATTCAGCCAGTTGCCGAAGCGCCGGCAGATTTCGTCCTGCCAGTCGCCACGTTGCCGTAGGCTGGCAAAATCTGCGTCCTGCTCGGCTCGCTCCGGATCCAGCCAGCATTGCTCGGCGCTGTTGAGCAGGCATTCGGGCGATGCGCTCCAGCCCGGCGCCAGTTGCTGCAGCTCGGCGGCGTATTGCAAAGCCTCATCGCGGATCAAGCCGGCCAGTTCGGCCCGCTTGTCGCGGATGCGGATGTTGGTCCCGGCATGCTCGACGCTGACCAGAAACTCTTTAAGGATGCGGACCAGCTCACGTACCCGTGGACGGCTACCGAAAATGCGGTCGAAAACGCTGTTGACCGCAAGCGGTACGCGAACCTCGGCGGACTTCCAGTTTGGCGGCAGCGAAGGAAGGAGGTAGTTCTCCCCATAGCGCTCGCTGTTCAGTTGGCTGATGTTCTGCGGCTTGGTGCCCCCGAAGTTCTGAATCGCCACATTCGGGTATTCGCAATAACCGTGCGGATGGGCAAGCCCGCTACGCCTCGCATCCCGCGCCGCCTTGGCTTCGTCGGAAAAGCGATCTTCGCGGATTCGCTTCCACAAATTGTGTACCAGCGAGGTCGGGAACAAGGGGGCGAGCAGGTGATAGTTTCGGCCTTCGAGTGGCCAATAGACCTGCTTGGCCAGTTTGTGCGATGCAGGCTTTTTCTCCGGATTCGCATAATTGGAAAAAGCGTTCATCCATTCGCAGCCAATATCCCCTAAATCTGCAAACGTTTCTCTCAACAAGGGATCGTTTCTACGCACCCTATCCAGGATTGAAAGGCCGCTGACTTCCAAGCTTAAGAACTTGTCCACTGGCAGCCAGGCTGCGTTGCCTGCGACATCAAGACAAGCCAACGTGTCTACCGTATGACTGCCTACAACACCATCGCCCAATACGGAATTCCCAGAGGATGCGATGTTCGTGGAAAAGACCCGAACCTCACTTTTTGCATCCGGGTGGGTGTACTTCAAAACATGGGTAGCCAACTCAAGCTGCCAAATATTTTTGGCAGCATTTGCAATCCAGTTCTCCGGCAAATAATCCAGTAACAATTTCTGCCGCTTAACATCATTCTCTGGCTTGATCTCTTCCAGCTTGAGCTGCAGGCGCTCCTGTAGAAAAGCATTGATCACTGCTTTGATCGACGCCACCGAAGCGGGTGGTGCCAGTGAATTACTCGGCTCTGTCATCCTCTCTTCTCCTTTGCTGAAAACTGGTTAGCGAAACCTGCTGAGACCCAAAACGGGGTGATACGCCCACTCTTCATCAACCCGCAGCCCGTCTTCTACGGACTTCAACGGCAAATCCAGCACGCCGAATTTCTCCGCGCACTCGCGCAACTCCATGTCCAGACGCTCGGCCAGACCGGCCAGCGCCGCCGGGTAATCCGGCTCGCCCCAAAAGCCCAGGCCTGGACCTGGCTCCAGGGAAATTCGATGCAGGAGGTTCTCGACCGCAACCAGCTTGCCTTCGTCGCCAAAGCGATAGAAACCAATCTCCCCGTCCTCGTCCGGGAGCAGGCCGTAACGTTGTCGGCCCAGCTTGTCCAGTCGGAAAGGATCGCGGCGCTGCAGGTAGCCGCAGAGGTGCGCACCGGCCGTCCACCACAAGGGCACAGGCAGGCTGAGCGGCGTTTGTCCGGATGACGGCGCCTGCATCAGTTCGCGCAAACGGGCATGTTCGAGATCGACCAGATTGCCGGTCGGGCAAAGCGCGTCGCGCTCGCGAATGCGGCTGGATGCGTCGATGGCTTTCAATTGCTCCGGTGTCAGCAGTTCGGCCAAACGATGTCTCAGGAGCCGGAAGTTCCTGGCCGCCGGATTGGACGACTCGAAGCCGGGGTGCAGAAAAGCCGGCTGGCTCATGCCCGTGGTCAGGTGCTGGATGTTGGTATCGAGCAGCAACAAGTTGGTGGGCGCGTAGGCTTCCGGCCGATGGCGACGCACCCGGCCGGCCAACTGGATGATCGAGCGCATCGACGAGGGTTCGACAATCGCCCAGTCATAGTCATGATCGCGGCCGACCTCGGCGACGGCAGTGGCGAGAACGACGAAAAGGTGGTCGGCTTCCGGGCCGGCGGCAAGCGCCTGCTGGATTTCCGGCTCGGCAAAGACGGCTTGCGGCTGTTTCCGGTTGAGCAGGCGGTCCAGTCGATGTTCGATGGCCGAGCGGACCAGCAACGGATGCCGTGAGTGGTAAATGCAGAGGTGAATCCGCTGACCGTTCTCGGCCCCCAGGCGGATCAGCTCCTGTGCGACGGCAACCAAGGGATTGATATTGGCGAAGCGCACCAGGCCAAAACTGATTTTCTTGCCGCTGGCGGGGTCGACCGTGCCATTCAAGTGGTGCAGGCGGCTCATTTGCGGCCGCAGGGCTTGCGCCAGTTCGACACAGACAATTTCGCGCTTGGCCTGGGCAATCGGCAGCGGCAGGATTTCGGCATGCCGCCGCGCGTCGGCTCGCGCCAGCCGGGCCAGGCGTTTCTGCACGAAGTTCTGGTGTTCGGCGCGGTAGCTTTCGGCAGCGCCATGCTCGGAAGCCACCGCCGAAAACTCGTCGAACCAGGCGCAACAGACATTGAGCGACTGGCCGGGCCGGCCTCGATGCTGCTGGAACTGTTGCCGTCCGGCCAGATAGGCCTGAAACAGGCCTTCGATCAGCGCCGGCGGCAAGGTGGCCGAAGAGAGCAAGACCCGGCTACCCAGCATGCCGGCCCAATGCACCAGGCGGCTGAGCGCCGGCAGGTCTTCCATGCCGAAATCGTCCGGCTCGTCGAGCACCAGATCGGAACTCATCAGGCGCAGCATCGGCGGAATCTGGTGGCCGCCGCGCGTGCCTTCGGTGGCGGGCATCAGGTGGTCGATGGTGCACACCAGGATGGGCGCGTTGAGCAATTTGCTGGCCGGCTGGTTTTCGCCCAGCCAGCGATTCAGCGGGCCATCCTCCAGGCTACCGTCGTAGAAAACCTGGTTGTATTCGGGCAGCAGTTCGGCGCTGGATTCTGAGCCCTTGGCCTGCAGCCGCGCTTCGGCCTGTTGCTGCTCATGCAGCGCCCGCACGGCGGCACCGCCGACCAGCACGGCCATTTCGTCGCTTCCGAGACGCAGGCGGTCGCGATAGGCATCGCCGGTTTGCAGGGTCAGCGTGCGCAAGCCGAGGGCGACGGTGAACCGCGCCCCGCGCGCCGAATCGGCCAGCGCATAGAGAATGCGGCCGTTCGCCAAGGTCTTGCCGCAGCCGGTCGACGCCATGTTGATGCCGAAAAAGCCCTGTTCCGCCGAACGGGCGCGCAGGCCTTCGGCCAGGTCGAAAGCACGGTTCTGCCAGGCAAAAGCGTCCTTGCTGCGTTCGCGAAACCCCTTGTGGCGGGCCAGACGCGGCAGTTGCGCCGCCAGCCGGGGCAAAGCCCGCACGACACGGCTGGCATTTACCTCGACGCCGATCAGATGTTCGTCAAGGCGTTGTTTGAGCTGTCCTGTTTTGCGGTCGGTATTGGCGTAGACCGCCTCCTTCTTGCCGACCTTGTCGCCGTAGCGCTCGCGGCTGGGCTGGCTGGAGTAGTAGTGATCGGACAGCATCAGCGCCATGCGGGAAAGGTGCAGGACGTAAGCCTCCTGGCGCCAGTCGCGTGGCGCCCTCCCCTGCTGTTGCAGCAAGGCCGAGGCCGCTTTGCCCGCATGCTCGCGCCAATGTTTGCTGCTCAGCGGCAAGCCCTTGGGAAAATGCCAGCAGCCGGCAATGTCCTTTTGACTGGCACCTTCGCGGGCGCCGCACCAATTGGCTTCGATATTGGCGGGCAAGTAGGCCAGCGCCTTGGTATGCAGGTTTTCCGGCGTCGGCATGCGGTGATGGCTGACAATCAGCCAGCCGACCACTTGCGCCAAAGGCGGCAAGGTGGCGAACGGTGTCTTGATGTTGCTGGCGCCCAGCCCATCCTTGAGCAAGCGGGCCTCAACCTCCTTGGCTGCACCATCCGGGAGATCGGCCAAGCGCGCCAACCAGTCGGCATCGCTGTCGCCATTCACGAAAGCTTCGAACAGGCGCAGCGATACCCACTCGTGACGATAGGCGTCGGCCAGGGGCTGGCTGCTTTTCAGCTTGTTCTGAAAGGCTTCGCTGGCCTTGCCGAAATCGTGGAACAACGCGGCGATGCTTGCCAGCAGGCGGATCACTTCCGCGCTGTGCCAGTCGTTTTCATCGTTGGCACGCAAGATGTCGCGGCTGGTGGTATCGGTCGGCGTGGCGCCGCGTTCGTTGAATTGCCGGGCATCGCCGACGATCCAGATCAGTTCGCTGTGGTCCTTGCCGCGTATCCAGTGGCAGGCCACCGCCGTATTCTTGCGAGCAGTCTGGCGCAGGAGTCGGCGCAGAGTATCCAGCCCGTTCTGGGTAATCGCCGTCTGCCAGGTGCGCTCGCCGCGCCGTTCGGCGAACTGGTCAAGAATGCGCCGGGTTTCGACCAGCGCATTCTTGCTGCACTGGGAAATCAGCATGATGTTCATGATTCGGCCGCCCCCGTTTTGAGCGCGACGGCCTTGATCGTGTCGATGGCGAAATCGAGCGCCTCGGTTTGAGTGAAGCGTTCGATGCAACCCTGGCGGAAAGTCTGCTCATCGTCGCCGCGCATGGCCGAGATGAAAGCTTGCGGCAGAACCAGCGCATCCTTGATCAGATCCGCCACATCGAAAACCAGGCCGCCGCGCCGTGTTTTGCCGTGCAGGATTGCCAGCCCGTGCGGCAGGCCAAGCACCCAGGTCGCCGTCGCACCAAGGCCGTAGGCAAGATAGTTGCCATGATCGAGGAAGCGATTGGCCGGATCGGTGCCGCCGCCGCGCTTGGTACGCGTGAATTCGCCATAGCCGACCGCGTTGACCGCCAGTTTGAAGAGATGCTTGGTCAGCCGCGCCTCTTCGGTCAGCAAGGCGGTGTTGTCGACTGCCGCGTCGACCTGCTGGCGCGACGATTCCAGCGCATTGAGAAGATGATGAGCGTCGACCTGAAAACCGGCGTCCGACAATTGACGATTGTTGGTCCACTGCTTGGCGATGAATTCGAGACGAACCCGCTGGAAGGCTTTCGCGGCTTCAAGGCGCTTGGCATCGTCGAACCAGAAACGAACCCAGGCCTGCAGATACTCGGTCGGGCGATATTCGCTTTGCGGCGAAAACCAGGCGACTTCGACATCGATTTCATTGGCGCTGAACAAGGGCGTGCCGCCGCCCCCGCAGAAACCGAGCATCACGCCAGCCTTGGCCAGTTCCCGCATGGCCGCTTGCGTGACGGAGGTACCGGTACCGAGCATGACCGACGTGGTATTGGCGATGGGAATATTCCAGTACATGGAGCGAGATCCCTCATCGGTCACGTATTCGACGCGACCGCCATTGACCAGAACCCTGCAGTGCTCCAGGTAATAGAGATTGGCCCGCTTGGAGTGCAGGATGGTTTTCAAGTCGGAGGGAGTGAAGTCATCCATTGCCGTATCTCCTTGCTGCCGCCAGTAGCAACTGGCCGACCTTCTCCCGCAACTCCGCCGGCCCCACCACCTCGCAATCCGGCCCGTATTTCAGGATGTCCATGATCAGCTCGGGGTCATTGCTGTAGGGCACACGCAACTGATAGCGCCCATCGTCGAGATAGCTGCCTTGCTGCTCGGGGTGCCAGTGTTCTGCGGCAACCCAGCGGGCGCGCTCGGGAGTGAAGCGGAGCGTGGCCCATCTCACCTGCGTTCCGGAAAAAATGCCGTAGCCGGCGCCCAGGGCTGTGTCGAGCTCCGTCTCCGGGATGTCGCGGGCGGGGGCATCGGCGGTCTGGACGTTTTTGATGGCATCGACCGCAAAGCTGCGCAGTTCGTCCCGCAGGTGGCACCAGGCGTCGAGGTACCAGTTGTCGCGGTAGTGGGTCAGGCGTTGCGGCGAGATTTGGCGCTGGCTGGCGCTGCCGTTGCTGCGGGCGACGTATTCGATGTTGAGCCGGCGGCGCTCCATGAGGGCAGTGGCGATGTGCTGGAAGTGCTGCGGCGCGTAGTGACGGGCGGCAGCACTGAGGATGCGGATGCGGCGGGCGATGTCGTCGGCTGAGTCACTGGCGCTTTCGAGCATGCCGAGCAGACGCTGGCGCAGCGGGCCGACGTGTTCGGCGAGCAGGCCGCCGGCATCGAAATTGGCGAGCAGTTGCTGCATGCTGAGCAGGGCGTGGATTTCGCCGGCCGAGAACCAGACGCCTGGGAGTTCGTAGCGTTCGACGGTACTGTCGATGCGGTAGGTACCGGTGTCGCGGTCGCAGAGGATGGGCACCTTCATGCGGTCGCGCAGTTCCTGCAGGTCGCGATGCACGGTGGCGCGCGATACGCCGAGGCGCTGCTGCAGTTCGGCAAAGCTGACACCACGGCGCAATAGCAGCATGCGTTCGATGATGCCGAACCGTTCGGATTTGCTCATGCCGCCCCCTTGTGTTTTGCCAGCATCATAGCCGCCTGTCCTTTTTTCCACTACCGGCCGGATGGCCGGTCACCAGGGCAGATTGGCGATCAATGCGGCGAAGACGAGGGCAAGGAAGACGTAGCGGTCGGGGGAATGGCTGGTGGGCATGGCTGGCTCCGGAAGTGGGTTTCCTACACTTTGCGCCAGGCCGGTCTCACAGCGTGAGACTAGGGAGCTTCGATGAAAATATTGTCGCTCTGTTCCGCCGTCATCAAGGCGGGGTCGGTCGCCAGCAAACAATATGGCGTGTGGGAAGCACCTCGATTTTTCCGCTCTCCGGATCTGGCATCCAGGCGGCGCGCACGCCGGACTTCCAGTCAACGCGTTCATGGGGGCCGAAGCGGACGACAGCAAAGAAATCCGTGTCGCTGTTACCGTCCAGCTCACAGTCTCCCGGATAGATCAGCCTTTCACTGCGTTTGAGCCTTGGCAAACGCAAGGCATCGAGCACCCGTTCTCCATCGGTTGCCGTCAGCGATGTCAGAACGATCAGATTGCTTCCCTGGCATAGAAGGACATGGGCACTCAGTCCCGGCAGCGGCCTTTGCTGCCGCTGGAGGTCAAATCGCGTCAGATGTCTGCATTGCGCCAGCAGGGGAGGAAGTTCGCCGCCCCACTCCTGGCCGACCAAGGCTTGCTCGACGGGAGAGCGAATCGCCTCTGCCGTTGCCGGGACGCTCAGGCTGCCGAACAGACACAGGACTGCCAAACTGATTTTGCCCATCATTGCACATTGACCCCGGCAATCCTTATCCCCGGATTCCCGCTGCCGATTCTTTGTGCCATGGGTGGACGGCTATCGAAATAGGTCGTTTTCAGCGGCACGACGCCGAAGATTTCCTGCGGATCGATTCGACCTTCCAGCCCATGCCCGGGATGCTCAACGGTGCGAATTTCGAAGTGCAGATGATGGTTCTCACCGGTCATGGATTCAGCATTTCCGGTATTCCCGGTCAGACCGATCCAGGCTCCCGCCCGGACCTGCTCACCGGCGGTCACGACGGACATGCTTAGATGGGCATATGTCGCAAATAGATTTCTGCCTCGGTGCCTGAACTTCAGAATGATGACTTTGCCGTAGTCGCCGCGCGAACCAACGAAGACGACCTCACCTTCGGCAATGGAAAAACACCGGGTCCCAGGATAGGCGAGCAAATCCCAGCCTTGATGTGCCCGCTTACCACCATTCCGAACCATGCCGAAGGTGTTAGCAGGAGAGTTTTTGCGAATGGAATTGGCTTCGAGAGGCCAATGAATTCCCGGCAGATGCATATGACAAACCCATCAAAGAGAAGCAAAGCCGGGATATTACTTCGTCATCGAAGATTGAAACAATGACCAGCTACTGATCGTTCTTAGCCAATCTGATCAGCCTGGCTCAGTTGCCTTGAAGACACGACAAGCTCATTAGTTCGAGCCTTGAGCCAAGAGCTCAAGTCATTGTCAAAAATCACTCCACGAAGCAAAACTGCCTGGCGCTCAAACCCACGCACCGATCTTCAAGGAATGTGCAGTCTCTTTCGTGGATAAACGGAGAGCATCAGGCAACAACCGAGTGTCGTCCGACGCTGGCACGTTAACGTGCCGGTCGATCACTTGCCGATACGGCGCATGGTCATCAGCTGGAAGCCTTCGTCGGCCTGGTTGGAGTGGTCGATGATTGCGCCCTGGACGACCTTGCCGCCGTAGCTGCCGTCCGGCGCGCGGCGCAGCCGGGCGGTGTAGTAGACCTTGCGGCCGGAGCTGAGGGCCAGGTAGAGATGTTCGCCGTTGATCGAGCCGTCAACGTAGTAGGCGCCGAGCGTGCCGTAGAAGCGGGAGCCGTCCTGGATGAAGTTGCCTTCGCCCCAGTTGGCGCCGATGCCGCCGGCGGTGGTCCATTTGCCGCCGATGTTTTCGCTGGCGGTGCCGGCGCGCGAATCCAGCCAGGGGTTGGTGTCGGAACGGGTCAGCGCGCAGGCGGCTAGCGTCAGGGTGAGCAGGCAGGCGAGGCAGATGTTCTTGAGGTTCATGGCTGGTAGCAGGCGGGTATGGTGGATTATTCGGCAGCTTCGGCGACGCGGCGGGCGCACACGGCGGCGGCCAGCTGGTCGAGCACCTTGAGGCTGTCGTCCCAGTTGATGCAGGCGTCGGTGATGCTCTGGCCGTAGGTCAGTTCCTTTTCCGGCGAGAGGTCCTGGCGGCCTTCGACGAGGTGGGATTCGACCATGACGCCGACGATGCGCTCTTCGCCGGCGGCGAGCTGGGCGGCAACGCTGTCGCAGACTTCCATCTGCAGTTTGTATTGCTTGCGGCTGTTGCCGTGGGAAAAATCGACCATGAGCCGGGCGGCGAGGCCGGCCTTGGCGATTTCCTGGCAGGCGGCGTCGACGCTGGCGGCGTCGTAGTTGGGTTCCTTGCCGCCGCGCAGGATGACGTGGCAGTCCTCGTTGCCCATCGTCGAGACGATGGCGGTGTGGCCGGATTTGGTGACGGACAGGAAGTGGTGCGGCGAGTTGGCGGAGCGGATGGCGTCGACGGCGATGCGCATGTTGCCGTCGGTGCCGTTCTTGAAGCCGACCGGGCAGGAGAGGCCGGAGGCGAGTTCGCGGTGCACCTGCGATTCGGTGGTGCGGGCGCCGATGGCGCCCCAGGCGATGAGGTCGGCGGTGTATTGCGGGGTGATGGTGTCGAGGAATTCGGTGGCGCAGGGCAGGTCGAGCTCGTTGATTTCGAGCAGGATGCGGCGGGCCAGGCGGATGCCTTCGTTGATGCGGAAGGTGTTGTCGAGGCGCGGGTCGTTGATCAGGCCCTTCCAGCCGACGGTGGTGCGCGGCTTTTCGAAGTAGACGCGCATCAGCACGACGAGGTCTTCCTGGTACTTCTCCGCTTCTTTGGCCAGTTTCCTGGCGTAGTCCATGGCGACGTCGTAGTCGTGGATGGAGCAGGGACCGATGACGACGAGCAGGCGGTCGTCGGCACCGTGCAGGATGCGGTGGATGGCCTGGCGGGCGGTGTAGGTGGTCTGGGCGGCGCGGTTGGAGACCGGGTATTCGCGGAAGACGTGGGCCGGCGGGACCAGTTCCTTGATTTCCTTGATGCGAACGTCGTCGGTGTTCGGTTTGTTTTGCGGCGTCATGGCGTGTTCCGGCAAGAATGCTTGAAAGCCTGCCATTCTACCGGATGCGCCTGCGATTCCGCCCGGCGCGGGCGCTGCCTGCCGACGACGACGCCCGGCCGCCGCCGGGAGCGTTACTTGGGCAGCTTTTCGTACAGGCCGACGACGCCTTCCATTTCTTCCAGGATGCGTTCGCTGGTGGTCGCGACGGCCAGTTGCGGACGCTTGTCGCCCCCGGATTTCTGACCGAGGGCGTTTTCGAAGAAGAACCACTGCTGCTTGACGAGTTCCAGGCTTTCCCGGATCTGCTGGGTGTTGGCCGGGGCGGCGGCGAGTTCGCGCAGGGCGTCGGCGAAGTCCTTGCGGGCCTTGTCGAGATGCGCTGCGCTCTTTTCGTCGGCGACGCCCCAGGAGGCGGCCTGGTAGAACTTGGCCATGCGCTGCGAGAGCATGCGCTGGCGCCCGGATATGTTGACCAGGTAAGCGGCCACGGAGCCGGATTTCTTTTCCAGCTGGACCGTTCCCTGCTGGGCCAGGGCCAGCACTTCTTCGGAGATGGCCAGTACGCGACGCCCGCTTTCCGGCGAGGGAGAGGCGCCGATCAGCACGTCCTTGTAGGCCAGCCAGGATTTTTCGAGATTCAGGTAGGTTTCGCGGATTTCCGGCGTCGGCGCGTAGTTCTTGAGTTCGACCAGCTGGCGGTCGAAGGCGGCGATGGAGTTGTCGAGCACCTTGCGGCTGCGTTCGACGTCGACTTGCTGGCCGATCTGGAAATAGGCCTTGGCCATGCGCTGCGACAGCATGCGCTGGCGACCGGCCTTGTTGATGGCGACGTTGATGTCGCTGATCTGGGCCAGCGCGTCGCTGCCGGCAAAGACGAGGAACAGGGGGAGCAGGATGCTGAGTGCGGATTTCACGCAAACCTCCGGGCGGGCTGATGGCGAGCCCGGAGGATAGCCGCGGCGTTTACCGCAAAGCCATGATGCGAATCAACAATGTCACAGCAAGTTGACGCGCCGCCTCAGGGCAGCTGCGTCAGGTAGTTGGCGATGGCGGTGATGTCGTCGTTCTTCAGCGTCGAGGTGGCGATGGCCATCAGCTGGTTGTTGCGGATGCCGGTGCCGTCACGGTAGCGCTGGATGGTCACCTGCAGGTAGGGCACCTTCTGCCCGGCGAGACGCGGGTAGAGTTCGTCGCCGCGCGCCTTGTCGCCGTGGCAGCGGACACAGAGCTTTTCGAACAGCACCTTGCCCTGGGCGGCCAGCGCCGGGTTGGATTTCGACGGCGGGACCGGCATGCTGGCGTAGTAGTGGGCAACCTGCAGGCGCTCTTCGTCCTTGAGTACCTTGATCAGGCCCTGCATGAATTGGTCCTTGCGCTCGCCGCTGCCGAACTTGCGGATCTGTTCGAGCAGGTAGGCGGGGTTCTGGCCGGCCAGGTTGGGAACGTCGGGGGTCTTGCTGATGCCGTCTTCGCCGTGGCAGTTGGCGCAGAAGAAGGTGACCTTCTTGCCGCCATCGACCGCCGCGCGCAGGGCAACGGGATCGGAGCCGATGGCCTTCAGGCGCTCCTGGAGTGCTGCATTGGACTGGGCAAACGCCGGAACGGCGAGGAAAAGGCCGGCCAGCAAGAATATTCCACGCATCGAACCACTCCGGATACCAAAGGACTAGTCATTATGCCGTACCCCCCACGGTCAGTCCATCGATACGCAGGGTTGGCTGGCCGACGCCGACCGGCACGCTCTGCCCGTCCTTGCCGCAGGTGCCGACGCCGGGATCGAGGCGCAGGTCGTTGCCGATCATCGAGATGCGGGTCATCGCATCCGGGCCGTTGCCGATCAGCGTGGCGCCCTTGATCGGCCGGGTGACCTTGCCGTCTTCGATCAGGTAGGCCTCACTCATCGAGAAGACGAACTTGCCGCTGGTGATGTCGACCTGGCCACCGCCGAAGTTGGCTGCGTAGATGCCCTTCTTGACCGACTTGATGATTTCCTGCGGGTCATGCTCGCCGGCCAGCATCATGGTGTTGGTCATGCGCGGCAGCGGCAGGTGGGCGAAGGATTCGCGGCGGCCGTTGCCGGTCGGGCCGACGCCCATCAGGCGGGCGTTCAGGCTGTCCTGCATGTAGCCCTTGAGGATGCCGTCCTCGATCAGCACGGTGCGCTGGGTGGGGTTGCCTTCGTCGTCGATGTTCAGCGAGCCGCGGCGGTCGCTGATCGTGCCGTCGTCGATGACGGTGACGCCCTTGGCGGCGACGCGCTGGCCGACGCGGCCGGAGAAGGCCGAGCTGCCCTTGCGGTTGAAGTCGCCTTCCAGACCGTGGCCGACCGCTTCGTGGAGCAGGATGCCGGGCCAGCCGGAGCCGAGGACAACGGTCATCTGCCCGGCCGGGGCGGCTTCGGCATGGAGGTTGGTGACAGCCTGATGCACGGCCTCGCCGGCATAGCGGCGGAGCACTTCGTCATCGAAGTAATGGAAGTCGAAACGGCCGCCACCGCCGGCGGAACCCTGCTCGCGCTTGCCGTTCTCCTCGACGATGACCGAGATGGAGCAGCGGACCAGCGGCCGGATGTCGGCGGCCAGCCGGCCGTCGGAACCGGCGACGAGGACGACTTCGTATTCGCCGGCCAGCGAGGCCATGACCTGGACGACACGCGGATCGATGGCCCGGGCAAAGCCTTCCAGGCGTTCGAGCAGTTTGACCTTGGCCTCGGCCGGCAACGAGGCGATGGGGTCGTGCGGCACGTAGAGCCGGCGACCGCCGGCCCCATGCTGCAGGGCCGGCACGCGGGCCGCCTGCCCGGCGGCGGCGATGGCCCGGACGGCGGATGCGGCATCGCCGAGGGCGCGCAGGCTGATGTCGTCGGAGTAGGCAAAGGCCGTCTTTTCGCCGGAGAGGGCGCGCACGCCGACGCCCTGGTCGATGTTGAAGCTGCCGGATTTGACGATGCCTTCGTCGAGGCTCCAGGCCTCGGAGCGCGAATACTGGAAGTAGAGGTCGGCGTAGTCGACCTGATGCGTCAGGATCTGGCCGAAGGTGCGCTCCAGGTCGGCCTCGCTGAGGGCGAAGGGTTCGAGCAGCAGGGTTTCGGCTTGCGCCAGGATGTCGGGGGTCATGCTTTTACTCCGGTGGGCCGCCCGGCGCGCAGGCGCGCAGCGGCATGAGAACGGTGTGACGGCAGCGGCATGGCAGGGGCGCCGGAAGCGGTCGTCGGGGTTGCGAAGAATTCGTTCATTACAGCTTGCGGTGCGCCAGGGCCGGCAGGCTCTGACGGATTTCGGCAATGCGCGCGTGGTCGAGATCGGCGATGGCGATGCCCGGCCCTTTCATCTTGCGGTCGAGGATTTCGCCCCAGGGGTCGATGATCATGCTGTTGCCGTGCGTCTGCCGCCCGCTCTCGTGCCGGCCTCCCTGTCCGACCGCCAGCAGGTAGCATTGGTTCTCGATGGCGCGGGCGCGCAGCAGGATTTCCCAGTGGGCGCGGCCGGTGGTGTCGGTGAAGGCGGCCGGCACGAGGATCAGGTCGACCGGCGACAAGGCCCGGTAGAGTTCGGGAAAGCGCAGGTCGTAGCAGATCGACAGGGCGATGCGGCCGAAGGGCGTGTCGATGGCCACCGGCTGGTCGCCGGCTTCGATGAAGGCGGCCTCGTCGTAGTGCTCTTCGCCCTTGCGGAAGCCGAACAGGTGGATCTTGTCGTAGCGCTGGACGCAGGCGCCCCGGGCATCGTAGACCAGGGTTGCGTTGCGCATCTTGTCGGGCACCGAGGCGGCCAGCGGCAGCGATCCGGCAACGATCCAGATGCCGTGACGGGCCGAGGTTTCCGCCAGCCAGTCCTGGATCGGCCCGTGGCCGAAAGCTTCGCGCGCCCGCACGCGGTCGGCATCGACGGCGCCGATCACCGGGAAGTATTCGGGCAGCACCACCAGCTGGGCGCCCTGGGCCACCGCCTCGTCGACGAGACGCGTGGCGCTTTTCAGGTTGTCGCCGACGCGTGGTCCGGAGACCATCTGCAGGGCGGCGATACGGCAGTTCTGCTTGTTCACTGTTGGGCTCCTTTGGGCGCTGCGGGCCTGGGTTCTTCGCTCTGCCCCGCCTTGTCGACCAGCGGTTCGCTCCAGGTTCCGGTCACATGATAGCGGTAGCTGAACAGCCGGTTCAGCGGTTTCTGCAGCACCGTGTTGGCGACCAGGGCAGCGGCCCCGGCTGCCGGGTTGACCAGGGCGGCGGCGCCGACGGCAGCCAGGCCGCCCAGTTCCGGCCGGACGACGACCTGCAGGTCCTGCGTTTCGTTACGCAGGTCGGTCATGCCTTGCATCTCGATCTGCGCGGCCGGCCCGTAGATGCGCAGGGGTTCGATGGTGCGCATGATGCCCTGGTCGACGGACAGGGTGCTTTCGATGCTGTCGTAGGCCAGCCCGTCGCTGATGATGTCGCGGAAATCGAGGGTCAGCCGGCGCGGCAGCGATTGCAGCGAGATGAGTCCGAGCAGCTTGCCGACACCCGGCTCGAGCTTGTTGAACTGCCCCTTCTCGGCATTGACGGTCATCTGGCCGCTCAGCGAGGGATAGTGGATGCCGGTCAGCGGTCCGTTCCAGCGCAGGTTGCCGGCCAGTTTGGCCGAGCCGCGGCGAACGGCGTCGACATAGCCGAGGCGGCCGAGCAGCTTGCCGGTGTCGCGGGCGACGAGTTCGAACTCAAGCTGTGTCTGATGACGACCGGCGTTGGCCCATACCGCCTTGCCGGTCAGCGAGCCATCGGGATTGTCCAGGCTCAGGCGGTCGAGACGCCAGGCGTTGCGGGCGTTGTGCGCCTTCAGTTCGAGCTTGCCGAGCTCCTTGTCGCCTACGCGGAAATCGTCGACCAGCAGACTCATCCCCGGCAGTGAATCGATCAGGCTGTCGTCGCCCGGCGCGGCGGCAGCTTCGGCCGCCGGGCGGATGAAGAGATGGCGGAAACGGCCCTCGACCCAGCCTTCGTCGGCGCTGCGCCAGAGGATTTCGCCTTCGGCTTCGCGCATGCCGAGACCGATGCGCCAGCCGCCGCTGTCAGGCCGCAGGTTGATATTCACCTGATGGAAGTCGCGCCCCATCAGGTGCAGTTGCGGCGTTTTCAGGGAGACCTGGGCGATGTCGAGGCTGCTGCCCTCGCCCGTTGCCGCCCCGCCCTGCGGAAGGTAATGCCGCCAGGCGTCGCCATCGACATGCTGCGCGGCGACGCGGATGGCCAGTCCCTTGTCCGGCAGGCGGGCATCGGCCGCACCGAGCGTCAGCACGCCGCGCTCCCAGGTTTCCTGGTGGCGGATGATGTTGCCGCCGCCGATCTCGCCGAGCTTGATGGCGTACTGCTCGCGACCGCCGTCCAGACCCTTGCGCTCGACGCGCAAGGGCAGCGGCGTGGTGGCGCTCTTGTTGAGCGGTTCGGGCAGCGGCGAACTGATGCCGAGCAGGTCGGAGCTGACGAGCACCGTGGCATCGCGCTTGCGGATGCCGATATCGGCCCGCCAGTCGGCACTGCCGCTCAGGTGATCGATCAGCGGCCAGCCGAAGTGCCTGCTCACTTCGCCGATGGCGGCGTTGCCGGTGGCCACGACATCGACGCGTTCGCCGGCATTGCGCACCTGCACCTTGAGCGGCCCGCCGAAGACGCGACCGCCGATGTCCTGGGCAGTGATCGTCGATTCGGTGATGGCCAGCAGGCCGTTGACCTGGGTCAGCGGCGGCAGGCCGGAAAGCAGCTCGAGCTCGTTGTTCTGGAAGCGGTACTGGCCGCGCATCTTCGTATCGAGGGCATGGCGCAGCGGAATGTCGAGTTCGAGGTTCAGACGGCCATTGCCCTTCGCCTTCATGCCGTCGGTGAAGCGGTCGATGCTCTCGGCCACCGGACTCTGGTCGATGAAGCGCAGGAATTCGCCGGTCGGCCCTTCGGCGATGCCGCGCACGAGCAGCATTTCCTCGAAGGATTCGAAATCGGGAATCTCGGCGGTGACCCGCGACAGCGTGGCGCCGAGAATGCGGCCCTTGCTGGCGGCGATCTTCATGCCGATGCCGAAGCTCATGTCGGCATCGATACCGTCGATGGCCGGCCAGCCGTCGGCGTAGTCGACGCGGGCACCGGCAGCCTTGGCAGTGACGATGAACTGGCCGCTCTTGCCGTCGCGGAACGGGAAATCGGCGAGATTGCCCTTGAGGATCAGCTTGCCGTCGTAGCCGCGCCCGCCGACGATGCCGCGGCGCAGCCAGGCGCGGGCGTCGGCATTGACGGCATGCGGCATGTAGCGCCAGACGGCGCGTCCGTCGGCCTGGTCGACGGTGGCCTCGAGGTCGATCTCGCCCGGCCCGTTGCCGGTGAAGCGGTAGCTGCCATGGGCACCGCCGGTGGCGTCGGGACCGGCAAACTCGAGGCGGGGCAGGCGGATGTCGATGCCGGCTTCGCTGACCGTCCAGCGGGCGTTGGCCTTCAGTTCGTCCAGCACGATGTCGGGTTCGGGGAAGACGGCCGGTAGCGAAAGCCCGGAACGTCCGGCATCGATGATCAGGTCGCCGCCCTTCTCGCTCAGGTCGACACGCCCGTTCAAGCCGCGCGCGCCGGGGAAGTAGCCGCCGGGCAACATGCCCAGGCCGGAGAAGCCGGCCTTCAGCGCATAGCGCCGCAAATTCTCGCCCTCGACACCCCAGCTCGCCCGCAGCTCGGCAATCCGTCCCTGCGGCCGGTGTTTCTGCAACAGGCTGCGGCTGCGTGCGTCGAGCGGCAGGTGCTCGGCCAGATTGGCCAGGATGGCGAGATCGAGATAGGAGGCGCTGGCGTTGCCGTTGATCACCGCGCTGCCGGGCTCCTGGCGCCATTCGACGAGGAAGTCGGTGGGGGCGATGCGCATGCCCTGGCGGGTCAGCAGTTCAAGCTTGCGTCCGCGCACTGACCATTCGCCAACCTTGTAGTGCCCTTCCAGGCGGCCGCGCAGGCTGGCCAGATCGAGCTCCGGCAGCTTGCGGCCGAGGCGGATGCGGACTTCTTCGAGGGCCAGATCGGCGGTCAGGCTGCCGCCGGCGTCTTCCAGCTCGCCCCAGACACGCAAGGCACCGCGCCCCTGCGGCAGATCGACCGGGTAATCGACCCAGGCCCGCCAGCCGGCCAGATCGGCGTAATCGAGCTGGACGAAGACCTTGCCGGACAGCGCCTCCAGCGACTCGCCGAGATCGCCGAAGACTTCGCCGCGGATGTCGAGGCGGTCGGCCAGTTCGGCCGGCGGCGCCGCCGACAGGCCGAAGCGGTGGCGGCGGCCGTGGTTGTCGAGGGCGAACTGCAGGTCTTCGAGAATCAGCGGCGGCGCCGCGCGCAGCCGGTCTTCCCAGACGATGGTGGCATCGCGGATACGGATGCGCTTCTGGCCGAGAACCCAGTCGGCAAAAGCCGGGTCGCTCTCGCCCTCGGCGGCGATGCCGGCCACCGTCAGGCGTCCGTCGGCCTCGCGGCGGACATGCAGCACCGGACCGTCGAAGGCCAGCAGGGCCAGCGTTGGCTGCAGCCGCCACAGCGTCTGCCAGGAGAGCACGCTTTCGACGCGGGCGAGGGTGAAGGCCGGCTCACCGGCGGTATCGAGCAGCCGTACGTCGGTCAGCACCAGATCGGGATTCAGGCCCCGCCAGCGCGCCTCGATGCTGCCGATGCTGACCGGCTGGCCGACGGCCTGCGTCGCTGCCCGCTCGATATCGCCCTTGAACTCGGCAACGTGCGGCAGCACGGCGTAACGCAGCACCAGAATGAGCGCGGCAAAGAGCAGCCAGCCGGCCAGAACGACCCAGCCGAGCAGGCGCAGGGTGCGCCGCACCGCCGGCCGGGCCAGCAGGGCCCATAGCCAGTGCAGGCGATGGTAGAACGCGACGCGGACAGCGGAGGGGGTTGCGGCACGGGCCGGCGCCGGTTCAGTCACCGGCGCAACCGTTTTGCCAGAAGGCGGAATAGATCACTACAATCGAAATTGACTAAAAAACGGATTCTATCCTTTTCGGCCCTTTGGCCGTTCGAGCAAACATGACCCCACTTCCCGATCCCCGCTGGCAGGATGCGCTGGCGCACAGCCGCTATCTGAGCAACCTGCTGCAGGCGCAGCCTTCCCTGATTCCCGAACTGGCCGCCAGCTGGCTTCAGCCACTGGGCGAAGATCAGCTGCTGGCGCCGCTGCACGCCGATTTCGCCGACGACGAGGCGGTCAAATCCGCACTGCGTCGCCTGCGCCAGCGCGCCATGGCCCATATCGCGCTGCGCGACCTGTGCCGCCTGGCGCCGCTCGAAGAGGTCGTGGAGAGCATGACCCTGCTCGCCGACGTGACCACCAATTTTGCCCTCGACCATTACCATCGCCAGCTCGCCGCCACTTACGGCGAGCCGCTCGACCGCACCGGCCGGCCGCAGCGCCTGATGATCATCGGCATGGGCAAGCTCGGCGGCCGCGAGCTGAACGTTTCGTCGGATGTCGATTACATCTTCATCTATCCCGAGGAAGGCGAGACGGCCGGACCGAAGTCGATCGACAACTACGACTTCTTCACCCGCCTCGGCAAGCGGGTGATCCAGGCGCTCGGCGACCTGACCGCCGACGGCCAGGTTTTCCGCGTCGACATGCGGCTGCGTCCGAATGGCGATTCCGGGCCGCTGGTCTGTTCGCTCGATGCGCTGGAGAACTACTTCATCACCCAGGGCCGCGAGTGGGAGCGCTACGCCTGGATCAAGGCACGGGTCATGAATGCCGGCGCCAATGCCGCCGGCCAGGCGATCGGCGAGTGGATGGAGGCGCTGCGCAAGATTTCCCGCCCCTTCGTCTTCCGCAAGTACCTCGATTTCGGCGCCATCAACGCCATGCGCGACCTGCACGCGCAGATCCGCCGCGAAGTGGCGCGCAAGGAGATGGTCGGCCACGTCAAGCTGGGCCCCGGCGGCATCCGCGAGATCGAGTTCATCGCCCAGGTGTTCCAGCTGATCCGCGGCGGCCGCGATCCGGCGCTGCAGATCCGCCCGACGCTGTCGGTGCTCAAGCTGCTGGTCGAACGCAAGCTGCTGCCGGCCGAGGGCGAGGCCGAACTGCGCGCCGCCTACGTCTTCCTGCGCCGCCTGGAACACCGCCTGCAATACGTTGACGACAAGCAGACGCACATGCTGCCGGACGAACCGGAGGCCCAGGCGGTCATCGCGCGCAGCATGGATTTCGCTGACTGGCCGGCGCTGATGGCCGTGCTCGACGGACACCGGCAGAAAGTGAGCCGTCACTTCGAGGCCGTCTTCTCCGACCCCGAGGCCGGCGAACACCCGCTGACCGGCCTGTGGCTCGGTCAACTGGATGAGGAGACGGCAATCGAGGCTTTCGGCAATCTCGGCTTCCGGCACCCCAGGGAAGCCATCGGCCGCCTCGCCGACCTGCGCGCCGCCAACCGCTACCTGCAGTTGCCGAGCGCCAACCGGCTGCGCTTCGACGCCGTCGCCCCGCGCCTGATCGAGGCCGCCGGCGCCACGTCCGATCCGGACATCACGCTGGTGCGCGGCCTCAATTTCCTCGAGAACATTGCCCGCCGCGGCGCCTACCTGGCGCTGCTGCAGCAGTACCCGATGGCCCTGCGCCGGGTCGCCGACATGATCTGCGCCTCGAACTGGGCGGCCGACTACCTGAACCGCTACCCGCTGCTCCTCGACGAACTGCTCGACCCGCGCCTGTATGAAATCGCCACCGACTGGGCCGGCTTCCGCGACAACCTGCGCCGCAACCTGGCCGACCATGCCGGCGATACCGAACGCGAGATGGACATCCTGCGCGAGGTGCATCACGGCCAGGTGTTCCGCCTGCTGGCCCAGGACCTGGCCGGCCTGCAGACCATCGAACGGCTGTCCGACCACCTGACCGAACTGGCCGACACCATCGTCCAGGAGACCCTGCCGCTGGTCTGGGGCAAGATCAAGAATCGTCATTGCCCGAAGCCGAAATTTGCCGTCATCGGCTACGGCAAGATGGGCGGCAAGGAGCTCGGCTACGCCTCCGACCTCGATCTCGTCTATCTCTACGACGACGCCGACCCGGAGGCGCCGGAGAACTACACCCGCCTCGGCCAGCGCCTGAACACCTGGCTGTCCAGCCAGACACCGGCCGGCATCCTGTTCGAGACCGACCTGCGCCTGCGCCCGAACGGCGACGCCGGCCTGCTCGCCGTCTCCGTCGAGGCCTTCCGCGATTACCAGCTGGACAAGGCCTGGGTCTGGGAACACCAGGCGCTGACCCGGGCCCGCTTCTGCGCCGGCGATCCGGCAGTCGGCCAGCGCTTCGAGGAAATCCGCATCGAGATCCTGCGTCAGCAGCGCGACCTCGACCACCTGCGCCGGGAAGTCGTCGCCATGCGCCAGAAGATGATCGATGCCCATGCCTCGAAGAGCGCCACCGAGTTTGGCTTGAAGCACGATCCGGGCGGCATCGTCGATGTCGAGTTCATCGTCCAGTACCTGGTGCTCGGCCACGCCCACCAACACGCCGAGCTCACCGGCAATCTCGGCAACATCGCGCTCCTGCGCATCGCCGGCGAACTCGGCCTGATCGACCGCCGGCAGGCGGAAGCGGCCGGCAACGCCTACCGCGAATACCGCCGCCTGCAGCACGCCAGGCGCCTGACGGCGACGCCCAAGGCGCGCATCCCGATGGAAGAGGTGGCGCCGCACATCGCCGTGGTCAAAGCCTTGTGGGCGGCGGTGTTCGGCCCCCGCGCAGACGACTGAACAGGCGGGAAAAGCGTCGGGACAGGGCGGAAACGGCTTCGGCGGGCGGGCGGAGACGGCCTGAGCCCACCGGGACGGCGTGCGCCGTGCAACGCCGCCCGGCGCTGCGGCGAACGCCTGCCGCAGCCGCTTGCCGTCTCAGGCAGCGGTGCCGAGCGCCTCGCTCACTGCCCGCAGCAGTTCGCCTTCGCTGACCGGCTTGCTGACAAAGCCATCCATGCCGGCAGCCCGGCATTTCTCGCGGTCGTCCTGCATGGCGCTGGCGGTCATGGCAATCACCGGCACAGCGGGATTGCGCACGCCGTCGGCGCCGGCCCGCAGGCGCCGGGTCGCTTCGAACCCGTCCATGACCGGCATCTGGCAATCCATGAGCACCAGGTCGCAGGGCCCGGCGGCCAGTTTTTCCAGGGCACGGGCACCGTTTTCGGCCACCTCGATGTGGTAGCCGTGCTTGCCCAGCAGCGCCCCGGCAATACGCACGTTGATCGGGCTGTCATCGACCACCAGCACCCGGCAACCGGCCGGCACCGGCGGCCGCCCGGCCGTAGCTGCCGGACGGGCGACTGACGACGGCTCCGCCCTGCCCTGCCGGCACGCGAAGGGCAGACGTACCCAGAAGCGGCTGCCTTCGCCCAGGCTGCTGTCCACGCCGATCTCGCCCCCCATCAGGTCGACCAGGCGGCGGGAGATCGACAAGCCCAGGCCGGTACCGCCAAAACGCCGGGTGACCGACGCATCGAGCTGGGAAAACGGCGCGAACAGTTCGGCCAGCTTGTCTTCCGGAATGCCGATGCCGGTATCGAGGACCTCGAACTCGAGGATCGTGCGACTGGCATCGGCACGCAACTGGCGGACCGTGACGGCGACGCCGCCGCTACCCGTGAACTTGATGGCGTTGCCGATCAGGTTGAGCAGGATCTGGCGCAGGCGCAGCGGATCGCCGAGCACCTGCGGCGGCACATCCGGCTCGATGCGGCAGGTCAGCGCGACGCCCTTGTCGCGGGCCGGTGCCTGCATCATCTCGAGCGGCCCGCGCACCGTCTTCGCGATATCGAGCGGGATGCACTCGATGGTCAGCCGGCCCGCCTCGATCTTCGAGAGGTCGAGGATGTCGTTGAGGATGACCATCAGGCTCTCGGCACTCTCGTGGATGGTCTGCGCGTAATCGCGCTGCTCCGGCGAAAGCGGGGTATCGAGCAGCAGTTGCGTCATGCCCATGACGCCATTCATCGGCGTCCGGATCTCGTGACTCATGTTGGCCAGGAAGGCACTCTTGCTGTGACTGGCCGCCTCGGCTGCCTGCCGCGCCTCGTCGAGCTCCCGGCTGCCCTGGCGGAGCTGGCGGTTGCGCCGTGCCAGCTGGGCGAGCAGCAACGCCACGATGAGCAGCGAGACGAGAATGACGATCATCGTCAGCCGTTGCTGTGCCCAGATATCGCGCCAGGTGATCGGCTCCACCACATCGAAGGGCGGCGAGCGCAGCGCGCGCATCACGTTTTCCACCGGCAGGTAGTCGGCCGGCGGCGCGAAACCGGCAATGCCGGCGGCCTTGGCCACCGGATGATCGGCCTCCAGCAGCATCAGGCTGGAAGCGATACGCCTGACCTTGCGGCTATCCACGTGCGGCAGGGCGACGAAGGCCCATTCGGGATAGAGGCGGGTCGACACGATGTAAGGAAAATCGGGATGCTGCTGCGCATTGACGATGCGCAGGCGCCGGGTGTCGATCCGGCCCTCGGCCCGCAACTGCTCGATCAGCCCGCTGCGGATGAAGCCGGCATCGGCTTCGCCGGCCAGCACCGCCCGGACCACGGCGTCGTGGCTGCCGACGATGGTGAAATCGGCATCGCCCGGCAGGGAGAAGCCGGCCTTCAGGAGCTCATAGGCCTGGGTCTGGTAGCCCCCCAGGTATTTCATGCCGGGCACGGCAATCCGCCGGCCGCGCAGTTTTTCGAGGCGATCGACGGTCTTGTCGTCGCGGGTGATGATGAGCCCGCCAAGACGGCTGCTCGGCACGCCGTTATCCTGGCTGACCAGCGTGGCCAGCGCGCCGGTGAGGTTGAAGCGGGTACGGATCAGCACGTAGTGGCTGGGATTGGTGAACACCAGATCAAGCTCGTTGCGCGCCAGCGCCGCCTCGATCTCATCCTGGTCGAGGACGCGCAATTTCACGGTGACGCCGCCCAGTTCCCGGCTCAGATAATCAGCCAGCGGCTGGTAGCGGACTTCCAGTATCTCCCTGGGCCGGTAGGCGAAGAGCCCCAGTGTCAGGGTCTCGGCAGCAACCGGCAGGCAGACCGCCAGGATCGCGGCCGAGAGGAACAGCCGGAGAAGGAAACGCACGAAGGATATGCCTTTTGGCGTAATGACCGAATTCGTCATTATTCGCGCCGCCCGGAGCGAGCGTCAATGTCCCACGCGCCCGGAGAGATGAAAAAAGGAGGCAAATGCCTCCTTATCGTTGACTTGTCCGAACAGGCGAGCCGTTCATTTCCTCAGCGCATCGCGGATCTCGCGCAGCAGCAGCACGTCTTCCGGCGTCGGCGGCGGCGCTTCCGGCGCCGGAGCCGGCTCTTCCTTGCGCAGTCGGTTCAGCTGCTTGACCATCATGAAGATGATGAAGGCGAGGATGATGAAATTGACCAGAATGGTCAGGAAGTTGCCGTAGGCGAAGACCGGAATGCCGGCCTTTTTCAGTTCGGCCAGCGTTGCCAGGTTCTGCGGATTGTCGCCGAGCACGAAGAACAGGTTGGAGAAGTCGAGCTTGCCGAGCACCCGGCCGACCACCGGCATGATCAGGTCGCCGACGATGGAATCGACGATCTTGCCGAAGGCCGCGCCGACAATGACGCCAACGGCCAGATCGACGGCATTGCCCTTGACGGCAAACTCCTTGAATTCCGTGATGATGCTCATACCAGCACTCCCTCCGAATAATTGGCGACAGCCGGAATATTCGCGGCCACCGACTACAGCGTCAAGCCGATTTTCATAAGCGCAGGCCGCGCTGCAGCCGCTCGACGCCGGCACGCAACGTCGCTTCCTGCTTGGCGAAACAGAAGCGGACGACACGGTCGTCGCGGCCGTCGGCATAGAACACCGAGACCGGGATGACGGCGACGCCGACTTCGCGGGTCAGCCATTCGGCGAACTCGCGGTCCGGCTTGGCCGAGAAATGGCCGTAGCGCGCCAGCTGGAAATAGGTGCCGCGACAGGGCAGCAGCTCGAAGGGCGTGTCGGCCATCAGGCGGCGGAAGAAGTCGCGCTTCTCCTGGTAGAAGGCGGCCAGCCCGAGATGCCGCGAGGCGTCCTGCATGTACTCGGCGATCGCCAGCTGTGAAGGCGCATGGACAGTGAACACGTTGAACTGGTGCACCTTGCGGAACTCGGCCATCAGCGCCGCCGGGCCGACCACGTAGGCGATCTTCCAGCCGGTGATGTGGTAGGTCTTGCCGAAGCTGGAGACGACGATGCTGCGTGGCGCCAGTTCGGCGTGACCGGCCAGGCTGGCGTGTTGTTCGCCGTCGAACAGGATGTGCTCGTACACCTCGTCGGAGAGGATGACGATGTCGGTGCCGCGCACCAGTTCGGCCAGCCGCGCCAGATCGGCGGCGGTGAGCAGGCTGCCGGTCGGGTTGTGCGGCGAATTGACGATGATCATCCGCGTTTTCTCGGTGATCATCGACTTCACCTGATCCCAGTCCGGCGCGTAGTCGGGGAAATGCAGCTGCGCCGGGACGGCCGTGCCGCCGACCGTCTCGATGGCGGGCACGTAGGAGTCGTAGACCGGCTCGAAGACGATGACCTCGTCGCCGGGACGGACGAAGGCGGCAATCGCCGTGAAGATGGCCTGCGTCGCACCGGCGGTGACGGTGACTTCCGACTCGACGTCGAAACGCGTGCCATACAGCGCCGCCACCTTGTCCACGATGGCCTGGCGCAGCTCGGGCACGCCGGCCATCGGCGGATACTGGTTGCGCCCGGCCAGCATGTATTTGTGCATGGCATCGAACAAGGAGCGGTCGGCCTGGAAATCGGGAAAGCCCTGCGACAGGTTGACCGCCCCGCATTCGGCGGCGAGACGCGACATCACGGTGAAGATCGTGGTGCCCATGGTCGGAAAGCGGGAGGCGATATGGATCGGCGTGTGCATGGCGGGTGTGGCGAGCGGAACAAAGGGCAAATCTTGCGCCAAGGCCGGGCGGCGGACAAGCCGGGCCGACAAAAAGGGCGTAGTATTACATCCGTTATAACAAGCATCGGAGATCGCCATGTTCGCACTGAAACTGACCCAGATCGGCAATTCGGTGGGCGTCGTGCTGCCCAAGGAAGCCTTGGCCATGCTGCATGTAGACAAGGGCGACACGGTCTATCTGGTCGAATCGCCGGAAGGCTTCTCGATGACCCCATACGATCCGGAAGTGGCGCGCCAGGTCGAGGCCGGCCGCGACTTCATGCGCGAGTACCGCGACACCTTCCACGAACTCGCCAAGTAAGGTGTTCGCCTGGATCAACCGCCGGGCCTTGCTGCTGCTGCACGGTGAAAGCCTGGTCCTGCACGGCGGCGCCCAGGGCATTCGCGACGAAGGACTGCGCGACTCGGCGCTGGCCCGCCCGCAGAACCTGGCCCTCTACGGCCAGCCGGACGTCTTCGACTGCGCCGCCGCCTACGCCTTCGGGCTTTCCAAGAACCATCCATTTATCGACGGCAACAAGCGCGCCGGCTTTCTCGGCGCCGGCATGTTCCTGCGCCTCAACGGCCAGCGCCTGACCGCCAGCCAGCATGAGGCCACGCTGACCATGCTCGCCCTCGCCGCCGGCGACCTCGGCGAGGCCGAATTCGCTGCCTGGCTGCGCACCCACACCGCTCCCCTGTAAACCATGAACATCGACGGCATCCCCACCCGCACCCTGCGCGCCCATCCGGAAAAGCGCGTCATCGACATCATCGACCAGGCCCGCCTGCCGCACGCCCTGCACTGGGTCCGCGTCGCCACGCTGGACGAGGCGGCGCACGCCATCCGTGCCATGCAGGTGCGCGGCGCACCGCTGATCGGCGCCACCGCTGCCTACGGGCTGGCCCTGGCGCTCGGCGACGATGCTTCCGACACCCGTCTGGCGGAAGCCGTCGCCGTGCTCGGCGCGACGCGGCCGACGGCGGTCAACATGCACTGGGCGCTGGCCCGCATGCAGGCCAAGCTGGCGCCGCTGCCGCCGACGATGCGCGAATGCGCGGCGTGGAATGAAGCCGCCGATATCGCCGAGGAGGATGTCGCGCAGAATGCCGCGATCGGCCAGCACGGCCTCGGCCTTTTCCGCCAGATCGCCCGCCATGACGGCCGCACGCTCAACGTGATGACCCACTGCAACGCCGGGTGGCTGGCCACCGTGGACTGGGGCACCGCGCTGTCGCCGGTCTATGCCGCCCACGACGCCGGCCTGCCGGTACATGTCTGGGTCTCCGAGACACGGCCGCGCAACCAGGGCCTGCTGACTGCCTGGGAACTGGCGCATCAGCAGGCC
>WBUO01000340.1 GCA_008933675.1 Dechloromonas sp. | reverse complement strand
TCGAGGGTGGCGGGCGAGCGGGCAAGCTGGGTCCGCAGATCGGCGACGATGTCGGCTTCGGAGCGGCGGGCGAGGGCGCGGATGGCGGCGCGGTCGGTCGGCTGGGTCATGGCGCATGATAGCATGCCGTGAAAAGGCAAGCCGCCTTCAATCGCGCACCGAGGATTATCTTTTGACCTATTATCGGCGTCATATTAGGCGATTAGTATGGTAAATTCGAAAATCATGGTCGATCTGGACGAATTCGATCGCAAGATCATCGCGATATTGGGCCGCGACGGGCGGATGACCTACACCGAACTGGCGCAGCGCGTCGGCCTGTCGAAAACGCCGTGCCAGCAGCGCGTCAAGCGACTGGTCGACAGCGGGCTGATCACCGGCTTTCGCGCGATCGTTGACCCCGCCAAGCTGGGGCTCGACCATGTCGCCTTTACCGAGGTCAAGCTGTCCGACACACGCGAGGAGGCGCTACGCCGCTTCAACGACGCGGTGCGCCAGATTCCTGAAGTCGAGGAATGCCACATGATCGCGAGCAGCTTCGATTATCTCCTGAAGGTTCGTACCCCCGATATCCGCCGCTATCGCATCGTGTTGGGCGAGAAAATCTCCAGCCTGCCGCATGTCGCGAGCACCTCGACTTTCGTCGCTATGGAAACGATCTGCGAATCGGCGCGCTGAGCCGCCGGTCTGCGCCGCTGCCGCATTCCGGCCGGGATATCTTTCTTATTTCACGTCCGTGCGCCCGGTAGACGGCAGGCGCGAATCGATTGTCGCCACGATCCGGCATTCGAGGGACTGTGCAGCGCAGTCCTTCGCGACGGCTTTCTCGAGATCGTTCGGCCAGGCCGTCCAGGTCACATGCGGGCCACCACCCGCATCGACCGATAGGGCCACCTTGCTGTTGGACGACCAGGACACCGCCTCGCACTCATCCTTGGTTTCGGCCCGGCAGGCCGCCAGTGCCGCCTTCTTCGCACTGTCAAAATCCTTCGCGCCGGATACCGACCACACCGAATTGCGCCACGGCGCCTTGCCGCTCTTGGTCCAGCTTTGCGCAGTAAACCAAGGCTTGCCGAAGGCTTCGGGATCGTACCGCAAGGCCCGTTCCGCAACCAGGTCGAACAAGCCCGCCTCGCTGCATCGCTTGTGCGTCTTTCGGCAGAAATCGAGCGCGCGCTTCTGGGCAGCCGTGGCTGAGGATGCGCTCGCTGCGCCGCCCATCACGCCGTCGCCCATCGTAAGGGCGATATAGACGTCCGAACCAGCCAGTGTGACGCTGCAAGTCTTGCCGCTGTCGGCCTGGCACAGCGCAACTACATCGGACGCCGCCTTGTCCGGCGAAGGTCGCCCGCCCACGATCCAGACCTCGCGTGGCGGCGTCCCCTCGGCGCCCGCATCAGGCCAGGCGAGAGCACCGTAGCGGCGATGCGGATCGTTCACCGGACCATAGATTCGCGGCGATTCGGAAATATTCTGGCCGGAGGGTGCGATCAACGCTGGCGCCGTCGCCCATTGGATTTCCTCGCACTCGTCGTTCGCGTCCCTGCAATATTTTGCCATGGCCTTTTCTGCCTTGCCTTTATCCGCCCCGGACACCGCATAAAGATCGCCCTCGACCCCGCGTGAAATCACAAGCGCGCCATTGGCACCACCGGCCGCTGTCGTGCACCCCGATCCCATCGCTGCATTGCAGGCCGCGAGCGCCGCCCGATCGGCGCGCGTTCGATTCGAATAGCCGGTGACGAGCCAGGCCCAGCTTGAATCGCGATGCCAGGCGGCCGCATAATAATTGTCATAAGCGGACCTCGTCGGCTGTTGCGGCTCTTCCTCGCCGCCGCCCTCGTCGTAGCCGGGGATCGGCGCACACCCTTGCCATCCGCCCGTCCCGCCGCCGATCGGGAAGAATCCGTCGGGACAGCCACCTTCCGCATGCACTGCCGAAGACATGAAACCGAAAAGGATCGCCGCGCACAGCGTAGGAAAAATCCTGCCGATCAAAGGTTTCCAGTCAATGACGCGCGTCATCTCTACTGAATCTTTCATTCTGAAAATCAGCGTTGAATAGCGGCTAGTGCCGGCAAGGCGACGGCTGCGGTGTACCAGTACAGTTGCCGGTGATAGTGACATAACTGACGTGATGGCGTGGACGGCCCCTGCACCAGCGTAGTTGTGCAATGATGCGGCCGTTGTAGGTCCACGTCTAGGAGTTGTCACATGAAGCAGGAGGTTGCCACCGTCGGATTGGATCTGGCGAAGAACGTTTTTCAGGTACATGCGGTCGGCAGCGACGGAACCGTCTTAGTGCGGCGAAAGTTGAGGCGGGCAGAGGTGATCGGCTTCTTCACCGACCTTCCAGGCTGCGTGGTTGGCATGGAAGCGTGTGCATCGGCACACCATTGGGCTCGCGAGCTGATCGCATTGGGCCACGAAGTTCGGCTCATGCCTCCCGCCTACGTGAAGCCCTATGTGAAGCGCGGGAAGACTGATGCTGCTGACGCCGAAGCGATCTGCGAGGCGGTAATGCGCCCGACGATGCGGTTCGTTGCGGTAAAATCGGTCGAACAGCAAGCGGTGCTCATGCTTCACAAGAGCCGCGACCTGATGGTGCGGCAGCCGACCATGCTCATCAACGCCTTGCGAGGGCACTTGGCTGAGTATGGCATCGTGACAGGGATGGGCGCCGGCGGTGTTACCGCGATGCTCAAAGCCCTGCATGAGCGAGAAGATGAGCTGCCCGCTCACGCTCGTTCCGCCTTGCACGGACTCGCTGCCCAGATGAGGGCGCTCGCCAGCGAGATCGACAGGTTGGAAGCGCAGATTCTCGCGTGGCACCGCGCTGACGAGACAAGCCGGCGGCTCGCCACGATTCCGGGCATCGGCCCGATTACCGCGTCGGCGATATCGGCCGCGGTGCCAGATGCGTCGCTGTTCCGATCCGGCCGCCAGTTCGCGGCATGGCTAGGACTGACGCCTCGAGCTAACAGCTCTGGCGGCAA
Source organism: Dechloromonas sp. (assembly GCA_008933675.1). Classification (GTDB taxonomy): domain Bacteria; phylum Pseudomonadota; class Gammaproteobacteria; order Burkholderiales; family Rhodocyclaceae; genus Azonexus. The sequence goes on along the minus strand of WBUO01000340.1, from coordinate 1,101 downwards.
GGAGCGCTTGGGTGGGATCACGAAGCAGGGAGATGGCTATTTGCGGCGGCTGCTTGTCGTCGGAGCAACAGCGGTGATGCGTATAACACGCAAAAACGCCGAGCGGCAGCCTTGGATGGCACAGCTCCTGGAGCGCAAGCCTGCGAAGATCGCAACAGTCGCGCTCGCCAACAAAACAGCACGCATTGCTTGGGCGGTGATGTCGCGCAAAGAAGTCTACGCGGCGCCGGCCGCGTGACCGTCGTCCGCGCTGCTGGGTAACGCCAGCGAGAGGATGGCGTAGGAGTAGCTGAGTAGTGATGACAAACCGGTCAGACCGGGGGTCGGCAAAACCCAGGGGGTCACAGCGCTTCGAGCGCGATGACGTGATTAGGGAGCCAGCCTGCGGACTTCATCAGGGCCAGCAGCCATGCGGCGCTGCGCGAACAGGCCGAACACATGGATGCACCCGACCGGTGCTCATCATTAAACAAAAGCTCTTGCGCCGCAGGGGTCGTCCACACATGATCAAGCATCGACTCCGAGCGAACGTGAGAATATGTGTCGGGCGGCATGCGAGCCACTGAGGCCACCCGACCCAGAGAAGCGAGACAAGCCGCTTCCTTTTCCGAGATAAACCAAATGCGCATTAAGGCCTTCCTTATTTCGTTCTTTTTTGCGCTCGCCGCTCTCCTTATTTTTGACGCTTTTACGGTAGATTCATGTTTAGATTCAGGGGGCGTCTGGAACTTTAGGAAGTTTAGTTGTGAGAAATAGAGTTCCATTGATTTCGTCGGTCATATTTGGTGCTATCTGCGCATTTGCAGTTTATTTATTAGTTCTATTTGGATTTTGAATCTGTTTGTTGCACACATATGGCCCGCTTTGTTGACAAAATATCCGATGCTTTTGAAGCCCTCTCGCGATAGCGGCAATCACTCCAATCGTCATGCGGTCGTGATGGGCGTTGGATCGGGTGTAATACGAGCACACCCTCCACGGCAGTCCGTGCGTGGCTTTTTGCACAAGTCATTGAAATTAAGCCGTAAACATTGTGTGACGTTTTGTCAGACGGTGTATGACAAGTGATCCGCCAGAAATAAACTAAGCTGGATCAAAGGC
>WBUO01000339.1 GCA_008933675.1 Dechloromonas sp. | reverse complement strand
GGTCAGCTCGACGCCGGACTTGAAGCTCTCGACAGTCTGCTCCGGCACCGCCAGCGCAGCTTCCAGGCTGTCCTTGACGGCCAGCAGTTCGCCGGCGAACTTCTCGACGGCGAACTTGTGCGCCTTGGCAATGTCTTCCTGAGCGCGGCGGCGGATGTTTTCGCCTTCCGCCTTGGCGCGCAGCCACGCGTCGTAGTGTTCGGCCGCCTTCAGTTCGAGGGCCTTGAATTGCTCTTCGACGCTGGGAATGGTGTCGATGTTGTCGGCCGGAGCGGCTTCCGCGGGAGTTGCTTGCTCGGGGGCCGGCTCTTTGTCCAGCGCGGCTTCCTGGGTGTTTTCGGGGTTGGACATGCAGGTTTCTCCAAAAAATCTTTTCGCTATCTGGAGGCGTTTTCCCGGGTTTCAAGACCCCGGCGGTAAATTTCTTTATGGTTGAAACTGCTTCCGGGCGAATACGAGCGTGCTACGATAATTCCCTGTGTTTTCTCAGATATCGAGAATGGAAACAATCGGCAAGTACCGCGTGATAAGGGAGTTGGGCAAGGGGGCGACCGCAACGGTCTACCTCTGCGACGATCCTGACCTCGGTCGCCAGGTTGCCGTCAAGGTCATACAGTTCGGGAAAGATGCCGGCGCCATGTCGCGCCGGATGCGCAAGCTTTTCCAGAACGAAGGCATGGTTTCAAAGCGGCTGAACCATCCCAATATCGTCCAGGTTCATGAAGCGGTGGTCCAGTCGGATTACGCCTACCTGGCGATGGAGTACGTCGACGGCTTCTCGCTGGAGGAGCACACGCGAATCGACAAGCTCCTGCCCATGCACCGGGTGATCGGGATCATTTTCAAGTGCTGCATGGCACTCGATGCCGCTTACCGGCAGGGCATCATCCACCGCGACATCAAACCGGCCAACATCATGGTTGCTGCCGATGACGAAGCCAAGATCGCCGATTTCGGCTTGGCGCTCAACATGAACAAGGATCTCGACCGGGATTCGACCTTCATCATGGGGGTCGGCTCGCCGGCCTACATGTCGCCGGAGCAGATCAAGGGCTATCCTCTCAATCAGAAGACCGACCTGTATTCGCTGGGGGTCTTGCTCTTCCAGTTGCTGACCGGGCGATTGCCTTTCCGCGCCAACAACCAGGCGACGCTGATCTACCGTATCGTCAATACCGACGCGCCGGCGGTTACCTCGTTGCGCCCCGATCTTCCCGAGGGCTTGAATGCCATTCTCAAGCGTGCGCTGGAGAAGGACCTCTACAATCGCTACCGGAACGGCGCCGAGATGGCCAAGGACCTGTCGGCGGTCCGCTACCAGTTGGTCGATGAGGATTCCACGGTCGAGGATACGCGGCACTTCGAAACCCTGCGCCGGCTTGAGTTTTTCACCGAATTCGAGAATATCGAAATCTGGGAAGTATTGCGGGTCGCTGTCAGGCGGGATGTTTCGCCGAATGTTGCCTTGGTGCGCGAGGGAGACAGGAGCAAGTTCTTTGGCGTGATCGTTTCGGGTTCGGTCGAAATTTCAATCGAAGGCAAGGCGCTGTGCCGCCTGGGGACCAGCGAACCGGTCGGCGAAGTGGCTTTCCTGCATCCCTCCAGCGATTTGCGCTGGGCCACGGCGACGACCTTGGAACCAACGCTGTTCCTGGAAATCAACGCAGCGGCACTGGCCCTGTCGTCGGAAGAACTGCTCGAGCGCGTGCGCAATGCGCTGCTCAGCCGGATGATCAAGCGCATGCGCGAGGTTAACCGGATCGCTGCCGCACAGGGCTTGCCCGCCGTCCAGAGTCTCACCGCGTCGCAGTCCGGCGGGCCGTCGAAAGCGGGGGGCGGGCTCGACCTCGAACTGGCACCCATGTAACGGGTCGCAGCGCATAGCAAAACGGCCTCCGAGGAGGCCGTTTTTGTTGCGGGGCAAAGCCGATCAGACCTTGAATCGTCCGACCAGTGCGGCCAGTCCGTCGGCCAGACGCTTGAGGTCGTGGGCGGCACCGGCGGTTTGCTCGACTGTCCCTGAGTTCTCGCGCGCCATGCCGGCAATGGCTTCGATACTGTTTTCGACATCGCCGGAGAAGCGACGCTGCTGATCGGTGGCTGAGGCGATCGCGTCCAAGCCGTGACCCACTTCGGCAACCGAGCCATTGGTTGCCTGCAGTACGTTGGACACCGAAGAAACGGCCGCCTGGCTGGTTTCCAGATGGCTCAATCCTTCTTCGATGCTGCGGCGGACCGATACCGACTGGGCACTCAGGTTGGCCGTAATCGCATCGATTTCGCTGGCCGAGCGAGACGATTTTTCGGCCAGTTTGCGGACTTCATCGGCAACGACCGCGAAGCCGCGCCCCTGCTCGCCGGCACGGGCCGCTTCGATGGCGGCATTCAGGGCCAGCAGGTTGGTCTGCTCGGCAATGTCCTTGACCTCGCGGGTCATCATCGTGATCGATTCGGTGTTGCGGACAAAGTCATTGACCGATTCGGCCATTTCCTTCACCGCCCGCTCGACAACGTCCATTTCTCCGAGCAGGGTCTGCAGGTTGCGGTTGCCTTCATTGGCACGTGCCAGGCTTTCCTGCGACTGATGCTGGACATGCTCGGCGCTCTGCGCGATGGAGGAAATGCTGGAAACCAGTTGCTCCACAGCGGTGGCGGCAAGATCGGACTTTTCGTTCTGCTGGTGCGAACTCTGGGTCACGCGATCGGCATTTTCGGAGAGTGCGGTAACGCGGGCCGATACCTGGCTGGCGGCGTCGCGGACCTGGCGCACGAGCTGGTTGAAGTTGTCCATCATTTCGTTGAATACCTGGGCGGACTGGCCGACTTCATCCTGGCCCTTGACCGGCAGGCGGCGAGTCAGGTCGCCCTCGCCGCGCGCGATATCGCTGAGCCCCTTGCGCAGCTCGTCGAGTGGAGAAGTCACGAAATGACGAGTGATCAGGTAGATGAGAACGAGCAGCACGCCCAGGGCGGCCAACGCCACACCGGCAATCTTCAGACGAAACGCGGCAACCTCGGATTCGACCGAATCCAGCGAGACCCGCATGCTGACGATGCCAAGTACCGTACCTTCCGCTGTTTGATGGCAGACGAGGCAATCCTTGCCGAGATAGCTCTTGGAAGCCTTGGTCGGGTTGATCACCTGCAGATAAGAGCTGCCGTTTTCCCGCTCGACCGAGACGTAGGGGGTGCCGGTGGACATCACCTGCTGCTCCTTGGCGTCCAGTTGGCGGTTGCTCTTGGTGTCGGGGCCGTACAGCTTTGTCACGGCTTCGCCGCGGGCAACGTGCAAATCCTTGATGATGGACAGCTGCTTGATCTGGTCCAAGAAAACTTCCCGCTGTCCGACCGTCCCGGTGATCATCATGCCGGTCAGGCCGGCCATGGTCATTTCGTGGATGCTTTGTGCGAAATCCTGAGCCTGGCGGATGGCGGTTTCACGGTTGACCTGGGTGGTCCATACGATGGCTCCAGCCCAGATGATGGCCAGTACGACCCAGATCGCGGCGGTGAGTCGTATCCAGATCTTCAAGTCGGCGATGCGCGGCATTATTGTTCTCCACTGTGATTCCTGAGTTATTTCAGGCCGTCAGATCGATTACCTAGATTGTGCCAGTTACGCCGCTTTCCAGCAAAACTATTCCAGAATTGCAAATTTCGCCTGGATGATGCAGGAACTCACGACCCGCGAAGATGCGGTTGCAGCCAGCGCTTCAAGTTGGCGAGGTCGAGTGCTCCGCTCTGGCGGGCGACTTCGCGACCCTGCACGAAAACCGCCAGTGTCGGAATGCTGCGAATGTTGAAGCGGGCGGCAAGCTGCTGTTCGACTTCGGTATTGACCTTGACCAGACGGGCATGGGGCTCGAGATCGATGGCAGCCTGGTGGAAGGTCGGGGCCATCATCCGGCAAGGCCCGCACCACGGCGCCCAGAAGTCGACCACCACGGGCAGGTCGTTGCGCGAAATGTGCCGGTCGAGATCGGTCTGTCCCAATTCCAGCGGTTCGCCGGTGAACAGCGGCTGCTTGCACTGGCCGCAGCCGGGGTTATCGCCCAGGCGGGCATTGGGAATGCGGTTGACCGCTGCGCAGTGCGGGCAGACG
>WBUO01000338.1 GCA_008933675.1 Dechloromonas sp. | reverse complement strand
AGGCCATTGGAGCACTTTCAGTTCTCAGCTCATTCAATGCCATTAGTTCGTAAGCCCCCTCCCAACTATCCGCTCCACCGGACCGTCGGCCAGCTTCGCTGGCCGCCGTCCGGTGAGCTTCCACGTTGGGCGTCTTAAGCAATGGTCCCTGGTGCGGTCGTAAAATTCAGGCACATTTCTCTACTGCGGCACGGTGGAGTGTGATTTGTGCATCGTCCTCAGCCCAGTCCGCTACGGAAGTGGGGACTACGGGGATTCGCCAGAATTTGCGAACGACGTCGAGTCGCCTACTTACTATGTCTACTTTGGCTCAACAATAGAGCGAGGAAAGTTCGATGCAGGCGCAGGTGGCTATCCCTCGCTTTCAGAAGCTATGGCAGCCGCAGAGCATGCCGCGGGGATTGGTCCAACAGTGCGTTGGGGTCACGACGGCTCAGTTCGAGTTAAAGAGGAAAACATTCAGTGAATTCAGCCGCGCCGCCCAACAATCCGCTCCAGCCGACCGTCAAAAAGCTGCGCTTTTCGCCGTCGGCTGAGCTTCAACGTTATGCCGCAAAAAACTGACCGCCTCAGTCTTGCTCTCTTCCTCGGAGTCATGGGGGCTTTTGTGGCTGCGGCATTGCTCGGGCTATCTTCGGCTGGTTCTCATGCCGTCGGAGCATTGCTGCTTGGCGGCGGCGTGGCTGCTGTGGCTTTTGCGCGGCAACTCACCATTGCTCAGCACCAACTCTCCGAAAAACCGTTCATCCCTAGCCACTGGAAAGAAGTGCGTCCTTTTACATTTATTCTTTGGGGGGTAGGGGTAGCACTCATGGGGCTTCTCCAACTGCTTGGCTTTTAGCATTTTCCAAAAACCATGCTCCATTTATTACCGTTTCGGCATAACACTACGCTCCAGCCGACCGTCAAAAAGCTGTGCTTTTTGCCGTCGGCTGAGCTTCAACGTTAGATTTCTCAATGAGCATTGAACAAGCCAACGTGATTGATTTTATGAGCACTGATCCCATCAGCGGCTCAGTAACGCTGACTGCAACCGATCACCTTGAATGGGGCAGCGGAGAACATCTGCTGCTTGTTCAAGAAAAATTGAATTCGTACTTGGCTTTTGTTGAAAGCGGAGAAATATTCGAGTCATACCCTGCTGCAAAGGGCAAATCAATCAAGTTGGATATCGTCTGTCAGTTTGAGCCCAACGAAGAAGCAATTAGGTTCTTCTCCCTCTGCGGGGAAGTAATAAAAAATGCGGGTTTTGATTTTGGGTATCGTGTTGAAAAATTCTAACTTCCCGCTCCAGCCGACCGTCAGTCAGCTACGCTGCCTGCCGTCGCCTGAGCTAACACGTTAGGTGGTAGAGCTATGGCGTCCTCAAACCGCTTAGGGTTGTTTTCTCTTTTCTGTGGCACGTTGGCCATACCAACAGCAGTCATTGCTGCATACCTTCAATCCATCAAAATACCGGGCACCGGTATGGTGCTAGATTGGTTGGAGAAAATAGGTTTGGTAAGCACTCCAGAAGCTCCCGCGCCAGTCATCTACATAATTGAAAGTATTGCCCCGGATCTTGCCAAAATGGGGCTGGCTAGAGGCCAAACAATTGCCGTCTCAGGCGTGCCTGAAATGAGAGAAATGAGCCCCCTCGCCATTAATGACGAGAACGCCATACTTTTTCTATTCTTCATTTCTGTGTTGTTGGCGGCGCTGGCTATAAGCTCTGCTCTCTGGGCTGAATACAGGCGCGAGCCGACCATTTTCCTAAGTATTGGTTACATTTGCGGCGCGCTAGCTTTGTTTTTAATTCGTCCATTGGCCGGTTTGGCCGTATGCATTTTCGGCATGATGGCCATTTTGGTGTTAAGGCATCAGCGTGAAACACCCCGCACCTAACATCACGGTCAAAGCCGCTCCCTCCGGTCGCTGGACGCTGCGCGATAAAGCTCCGCGCAGCGCCCTTTACCTACAACTACAAGGGCTTCCCCGTTTTCCGCAAGCGACGTTCTGAAGTTTTATCGTTTCATTCCTGATCCTGTTTTCCTGAGATTCATCAATTCCCTGCCGTGTCGGTACGAGAAGGTGAAGGACTGCGGTACTACAACCGGTCATCTTGGGCTTTTGCCCGGACCCTGATGAAAGACGCGCGCGGGGGCCTCATTCGTTAGCCGAGAGTGACTTCCTCTCCTGGAGGTAATCAGGCTCGCCCCGCGCGGGTCCAACCCGCTTCACATCAACGCTGGCAGTGCTTCGCTGGTCTTGGGCTGCCAGCGATCAGCCGGTGATTCCTTTCCTGTTTTTCCCTACCGACGATTTTGTGGTTCAGGCTGTCTCTTCGATGCGTTGGAAATCGTCGCCGTAGTGCAATACCGCCCAGGCGAGCCGCAGGTTCTTGGCGGCGATGGCAACCGCCGCTCTCCAGTAGCCCCGTCGCTCGACCAGGTTTCTCGCCCAGCGACTGAAGCGATCCTGCTTGTCGCCCAGTCCGGCGAGAACGGCGCGGGCGCCCATGACGAGCAGACTGCGCAGGTAGGCGTCGCCCGCCTTGGTGATCCTGCCCAAGCGGGCCTTGCCGCCACTGCTGTATTGGCCAGGGACGAGTCCTGTCCAGGCGGCGAGTTGCCGACCGTTCTTGAAGTCGTGGCCGCCGCCCAGGCTGGCAACCAGGGCGCTGGCCGTGGTCGGGCCGATGCCGGGGAGTTGCATGAGTTGTCGGCTTCTGGCGTCCTGGCGGGCAGCCTGGGCAATGGCTTTGTCGTATTCCTCGATGCGTTCATTGAGTCGGTCGGCGTGAGCCAGCAAGTCGCCGACACAGCGATTGGCCCAACCGGGAAGTGCTTCGAGGTGGGCACCAATTTCCCGGCGCAGGCATTCGACTTTCTGCGGCAGGACGATGCCGAATTCGCTGATCAGGCCGCGCAAGCGGTTGTAGAGCGCGGTGCGTTCTTCGACAAAGCCTTGCCGGGTGCGGTGCAGGCAGAGGATGGCTTGTTGATCGATGTCCTTGACCGGCACGAAGCGCATGTGGGGCCGGGTGACGGCTTCGCAGATGGCGGCAGCGTCGGCCGCATCGTTCTTGCCGCGTTTGCCGCTCATCCGGTACGGCGCTACGAATTTGGGTGCCATCAACTTGACGGTATGACCGAAGCGCCTGAACTCTCTTGCCCAGTGGTGTGCGCCGGAACAGGCTTCCATGCCGATCAGGCAGGGCGGCAGGTGGGCGACCATTTCGAGCAGCTGGCTGCGAGCCACCTTGGGCTTGATGAAAACCGCCTTGCCACTCTGGTCAATGCCATGCAAAGCGAATACATTCTTGGCGAGATCGATGCCGACGGTGACAATATCCATGGACTTCCCCTTTCGAGCGAATGATTTGGTGTGGAAACTCAATCATGGCAGCGACCGCTGCTCGCGGCTTCCGCCGCTACCTCGGAACGGGGAAGTCCCTTTCATTCGTTAGCGAGCAATAGCCATGGATGCTGCAGAGCAAAAAGCACTGGAAGACATTGAGCGGTATGGATGCCACATTCTTCACATCATGGCTGAGGGAGAATTGCCGCCGTTTTCCTACACAGTCGGAATACAGCGCGCATCTAACGCACCAGAACTTATAGTTATTGGCCTCAAACAACCGATAGCCCATTTCATTTTGAACGAATACAACCGCCGTGTTTGCGAAGGCGAGCGCTTCTCCGACGGGCAGTTTTCAAGTGGTTTCCTCGAAGGATTTGATTGCCTCTTTCGAGAGGTAGATCGCGCAAATTATCGAGAATATCTTGGTTGGGATATCTGGCTTTATGGTGATGAGGGCTTCAATACCCTTCAACTGGTCTACCCAAACACAAGTGGGGTATGGCCTTGGCAGCCCGAAGCTGACCAATGGTTTAAGTCATGGCAGCCAAGTCTGGCAGCAGAGCCACGCCAGTGAGAAATCCCGCTAACAGCCCGCTCCAGCCGACCGTCAAAAAGCTACGCTTTTTGTCGTCGGCTGAGCTTTCACGTTGGGCGTCGTCAAATGGATAGCAAGGTGGTCAGCCGCAGTATCAAGTCAAGCATCTGGTCCGCTCTCAAGGACCACGGGTTCTCTTACTTCACGACCCGGACCGCATGGCGATACCACCCGGA
>WBUO01000337.1 GCA_008933675.1 Dechloromonas sp. | reverse complement strand
ACCTGATGAAGCACGCGCGTACCGGCGAGGCCAGCGGCATCGCCCTCTACTGGTCCACGCTCGGCTCCTTCCTCGGTTCGCTCAGCCTGTCGCTGCTGGTCATGCAGTGGCTGGGCGTCGCTGCCGCCGTTGCCATATGCGCCCTCGGCCTGCTCGCCGGCACGCTGCTGCTGCACGGCCGGCGCCGGGCGTCGCTGATCCTCGGCCCGCTGGCCGCCTTGCTGATCGTTGGCGCCAACCTGCAGCCGACGGCCACCGCCGACACCGCCTACGCCGAATACCAGGTCGCCGTACTTGACCGCGACGGCCTGCAGGACGGCCGCACCTTCTGGGTCAACAAGTCGCTGGCCTCGCTGATCGACGCGTCCGAGCCGCCCAGCTACACGCGCTACATCCAGCACCTGCGGCAACTCCTGCTCGTCGATCTGGCCTACCGCGAGCGCGACATCCTGATCCTCGGCGCCGGCGGCTTCACGCTGTCGCACCAGGAACCGCTGAACCGCTACACCTACGTCGACATCGACCCGGAGATCCGCCGCATCGCCGAGCGGCACTTCCTGCGCCAGCCGGCCACCGGCGAATTCATCGCCGACGATGCCCGGCGCTTCGTCGCCACCACCGAGCGCCGCTTCGACGCCGTGGTCGTCGATGTGTACAGCTCGCACACCGCCATTCCCGCCCACCTGGTCACCCGCGAGTTCTGGACCGCCGCCCGCCGGGTCCTGAAACCGGACGGCGTGCTGATCGCCAACCTGATCCTCGACGGCAAGCTGGAGACGCCGTACGCCCGCAACCTGCTGGCCACCATCGAAGGCGTCTTCGGCCGCTGCGCGGTCGAGGTGCTGCACAAGGGCAAGCCGCTGGCCAATGTCGAAGTCAGCTGCTTCGCCAGCAGCCAGCCCGGCACGGCGCAGCACTACATCGACGAGAAGAACCGCGCCGACCTCGATCTGGCGCGTTCGCGCTAGGCGGGCCGGCAGCCCGCGGGCGACGACAGCGCGTGCCGGCCGCCGGTACCGGCTGGCCGGCCGGGGCTTGGCCGCCTAGCCCTGCGCCGGCACGGAGCGATGGCGCAGCAGCAGCCGCTCGATGGCCCTGAGGAAGTCGTACATCTCCCGGAAATCGGCGAACAGCTCCTGATCCGACGGCGGCGCCTTCTTGAACTTGGCGATACCCCGGATGATGTCGAAGATCTCGCCGAAAGTCCGGCGCCCGTCGATGTTGTTCAGGATGTACTTGGCATAGCGGCCGGGATCGAGGCGCGCCGTGATGCCGGTATGGATATGGTTGATCGTGACCAGCCGCCCCTTTTGCTGCTCGCGGTCGATGAACTCCGCCAGCTGCGGGCCGGTGATGGCTTCGTGGATCAACAGCGGCACAAGGTCGGCATCGCCATAGGGCGCCTCGCTGCCGGCTTGCTGCGTGACGTAGAAGGAATGCCTGCTGATGCTGCCGCCCAGCAGTTCGGCAATTTCCTGCTGCTGGCGCACGGGCAGCCGGCTGGCCGCCGTCAGGTACTCGAGCTGATGCGGCCCGGCGACGAGCTGGGGCACATAGACCGATCCGCCGCGTTCCGTCTCGGTAAACAGCAGGTTCATGCCGTGCCGATCGACAATCCACTCATAGAGTTCGGGCACCGTATAGGCCCGGTCCTGCGAATGCAGCAGCAGATCGTAAATCTCGTGGGCGTTGCCCGTGTGATCGAGCGAAACCGAGGCCCTGCCGCATTTGTACCAATTGCTGGCCGGAGCGGACATCATCACGTCCCGCGCCCGCTGGATCTTCTGATCGCTATCGGCGCCGTCCTGATTGATGGCGCGCAGCAGGGACTGCATCTGGTACACGCCGGTGCGGCCATATTGCCCATAGACCATGATGCCCAGCGCGCCGTTGTCCGCCAGGGCGCTCCGCAAGGCCTGAAAGCCGGCATCCGGATCGGCCAGGTGGTGCAACACGCCGCTGCAGTTGATGTAGTGAAACTTGCCCAGCCCCAGTTGAGGAATGTTCAGGATCGAATCCTGCACCCAGCGGATGTTGGTCAGCGACCTTTTCCCGGCGCGCCGCCGGGCAATGTCGATGCTGGCGCTGCTCAGGTCCAGATGCACGATCTCGGCATCGGTATGGCGCAGCTGCTCGGCCAGATAGATGGTGCCGTCACCGGTCCCGCCGCCGGCAACCAGGATGCGGAAGCCCGAAGCAAAAGCCTCCCGGCCGGCGAAACAGTAATGGTTGATCATCGGCAGATCGTCCAGCCAGGTCGTGATCAGGCGTTTCGCCTCATCCTCGGGATTCCGGTCGGGATAGGGAAGCGCCTCGTACTGATCGCGGACTGATTTCAGATAGTTTTCGGTTTGGCTCTCAGGCAGCTGCATTTGCTGGCACCGCTAGTGGGACGGGGCGAAGATTGTAGCCGGTAACCCTCCTCCGGCAAGCTCGTCCCGGGCATCCGGCGTCATATCGACGTCGTCAGCTGAACCAGCCAGGCCGGCGCAACTTCCAGCACCCAGGCCTCGAACACCTTGTCCGCACCGCTGAGGATCAGGCCGCCCAGCAGCAGCATCACCCCACCCAGCATCTGCTTGCCGAACTTCCCGGCCGTCAGCAGGCGCTTGCGCAGGTTCAGCATGACCTGGCGCGACAGCAGGCCAAGAAGCACCAGCGGAAAACCGGCCCCGAGCCCGAACAAGCCCATCAGCAGCGTCACCTGCGCCAGGCTTTCACCCTGGCTGGCCAGCGTGATGGCAGCACCCAGCGTCGGCCCGACGCACGGGCTCCAGACGATGCCGAGCAACAGGCCGAGCAGGAATTGTCCGGGCAGACCATCAAGCGTCACTTTCGCCAGCAGATTCTGGCCGGCCCCGGAAACGCCCGATGTCGCCACCGCGAAGCGTTCCTGGAGCTGGCTGGACATCAGGATCAGGCCGAAGGCGATGAGCAGGATGGCGCCGCCCGTCCGCAACGCCCCCTGATCGATGCCGAGCGCCCCGCCCAGGCTGGCGATCGACACGCCGACCACGGTGAATGAAAGCGCCAGGCCGCCGGCCAGGGCAAACGGCCCCAGGCGATGCGCCGCCACCGCCGTGCCGAGCAGGATGGGGAGGATGGGCAGCACGCACGGCGACAGCGTGGACAGGCTGCCGGCGACAAACGACAAGCCGTACGAGGCGGTGCCGATTTCCATGATGCTCAGAGCGCCTTCTTCAACAGGGCGGCAATCCCTTCCTTCCGGGTATCACCGACCGAACGGCCGACCTCGCGGCCGCCCTTGAAGACGATCAGGGTGCTCTGCATCGTTGCCTTCATCGCCTTCACGACGTCCTTCCGGGCGTCGAAATCGACACGCATGACCTGGACCGCCTTGAACTCCGGCGTCGCCACCAGCTCGGAAATCAGCGGGGCCTGCGCCCGGCAGGTCGGACACCAATCGGCGTGGATGACCACCAGCACCGGTTTTCCCTCCTTCTGGAGGGCGTCGAAAGTGGCCTGCTCGAAATTGACGGGGGAAGCAAACGCCATGTGACTGACGAATGCCATGAGCAGCAGTAAAGAACGGATCAGGAATTGCATCTCGGGCTCCTTGTCGAGGTTGGCTTACACCCCTTGGTCGGCGAACCCCGGCAAAAACTTACAGCCGGATTTCACGCACCAAAAACAGACGCGATGTCGAAAAACTCCCAGGAACGGGGCATAAGCAACAAACCAGGGGCAGCGCACGAAAAACAAGACAATCTCGCCAAATCAACAAGTTGAAAGACGCTTCCCGGGTAAAAAACGCCTGGCACGAAACACGCTTAATGGTTCGCATCTGGTCTGACCGGTCTGAACTGTTAATCAAAATGCCAAGCGTCTCCAACATCGCCGCCCAAACCCTGCAACGCCGCATCCTCGACGGCCAGTACGCCGCCGGCGCGGCCCTTCCCGGCCAGCGCGAGCTCTCCGAAAGCCTCGGCATCAGCCGCGCCTCGCTGCGTGAAGCCATCTCCACCCTGGAAGCCCTCGGCATGCTGCGCTCGGCGCCCGGCAAGGGCGTCTTCGTCACCGCCGGCAGCCAGATCAAGGCGGCCGATCTGCCAGCCGGGCCGAGCGCCATGCCGCCGGATGCCATCTTCCAGATGCGCTTCGTCATCGAGC